>NZ_CP119809.1:3122267-3483401 GCF_029338395.1 Halorussus caseinilyticus | reverse complement strand
CTCGCCGATTTCCACGAGGTCCGAAATCGGATGCTCGGGCGTGAGTTCAATCCCGCGCAAACTCCCACCCCCTGAGGGCTTGGCGCACGAAGTCGCCGTCCACGTCCCGATACAGGTTGTCGCTTCCCTCGTGGTCGCCGAACTCCCAGTCGCGGACGACGGCCACCGGCAGGCCGTCGTCGCCCTCGCCGGTGACGAGGTTCGCCGCGGCCGCGAGTTCGTCCACGACGGCCTCGACCGTGACTTCGAGTTCGTGGCCGTCGCGGTCGGTCTCGCCGCGCCAGTCCCGACTCGCCGGGACGCCCGACCATCCGATGGCGACTCCGCGCTGGCCGTGGCGGAACGGTCGGCCGGAGGTGTCGGTCACGATTACGGCGGGGTCGGATTCGAGGTTCCGGCGAATCCGGTCGGCGCTCTCGGTCGGTCGGTCGGGCAGAAGCAGGAGGTCGCCACCTTCGCCGTCCGCGCCGTCCCTACCGGAACCGACGTTCGAGCGGTCGATGCCCGCGTTGACGCCGACGTGCCCGAACTTGGTGGCGGTGAGAAGGAACGGCGCTTCCATGATAATCTCGGTACTCTCCTCCAAGACGGCCTGCGCGAATCGGGGGTCTTTCTCCTCGCCGGAAATCCCTTCGAGTCGCTCGGCAATCTCTCTCGCTCTGGGTCCGGCCGGGAAGTCGTCGAGGTCGGCGCGCCGACCCTCGGCCTTCGAGACGATTGTGCTGGCGACCAGCAGTACGTCGTCGTCCCGGAGGTCGGCCCGCGAATCGACGAGGGCCGCGAGGTCGTCGCCCTCCGGACCTCGGGCAGTCCCGGCACAGCGAACACGTCCATACCCGAAGATTGACGCGTCGGCGTAAAAACCCGCCCGAAACGGGCAATCGAGACGACAGACCGCGGACGGTGCAGGCGTAGCAGGAGTCGCGCAGAAGATGCAGGCGTAGCTAACCACCCGGCGCGTGCGGGCGCGACCGCGGAGCGTGTCGCGCCCGCCGCGCGAGGTCTTCCGGAGCGACGCGACGGACGGCTCGTCGGAACTCGCTTCCGACGGTGGACGAGGACCGCAGGCCGCAAGGCCGAGGCTTGCGAGACGCTTCGCGTCTCGCTGATTTCGAACGTCGTTCGCAAATCAGCGAGCGACCGGAGGGAGCGAGACGCGCAGTCGGTTGGGGAGGGTGTGGCTGTCGCGGTGCGGTCCGATATGAGTCGGCAGGTAGCAGCTCGCCGACTTCCACCATCGTTCCACGCTTTCGAGTTCCAGAAGTCGCGGAGTCGGAGCGGGCGACGACCTTTTGCCCGGCGCGTCCGTGGATACCCACGGAGGAGTAGTGGGGAATGCTAACACAGGGAAAGAAATCGACAGCGATGCTACTGGTAGTCGCGTTGCTCGCGTCGGGTGTCGCCGGGGGGACCCTCGGCGGAGCGACGGCGACCGAAGAGAAACCAGAGCAGAGCGCACAGGACGGACAGCAGACCGGGCCGACCGGACAGCAGGCCGGGCCGACCGGACAGCAGACCGGGCCGGGCCAATCCGCGACGAGTTGCGCGGCCGCGCCGCCCGAGGACGGAAGCGACCCCGACGCCGACGCGAAAGGGTGGGAGAACGGAATCTGGTACGACGAGTCAATCGACGTGAACCAATCCGACGGGGTGGAGAAGGCCGAAAGCGAATCGTCTCGCGGACGATGGCCCGCGTCGAGGCGGTGCGGTGCATCGAGTTCGACCAGTCGGTGCCCGTGTCGGTCCTCAGCAGAGAGGAGTACCGACGACAACAGGCGAGCGGCGAGACCGACGAAGCACTCCGGAAGTTCGACAACGTGAAGTTCGAAGCCCTGATGCTGGTCAACGAGTCGGCCGACTCCATCGCGGTCCAGAACCGCAACCGCGGGAGCGGCGTTCTCGGTTTCTACAGTCCGCGAAACGACGAAATCGTCGTCATCGCGGAGAGCGCCGAGGACCTGCGAATCGACGAACTCACGCTGGCCCACGAACTGATGCACGCGTGGCAGGACGCCCGGTACGACCTCGCGGGCAGTCCGTTCGACGCGAAACTCCGCGACCAAGTGAACGCGCGGAACGGTCTCGTGGAGGGCGACGCCAGTTACACCGAGGCGCTCTACGAACAGCAGTGCGGCGAAGGGTGGGAGTGTCTCGACGCGAAGCGAGGGGGAGGCGGCGGCGAACTCGCCAACATCGGCGTCTACCTGATGAAGTTCCAACCGTACAGCGACGGCCCGGCGTTCGTCCGGATGGTCCGGCAGGTGGGCGGATGGGACGCGGTGAACGAGATGTACGCGAACCCGCCAGCGAGTACCGAGCAGGTCATCCATCCGCTCAGGTACGAGACCGACCCGCCGACGAACGTGAGTCTGAACGACACGGCGACGGACGGGTGGTCTCGCGTGCGCGCGACCGACCGACCCGGATACGGGCGACTCGGCGAGGCGGCGGTGATGATGACGTTCGTCTATCCGTACTACCACAGTCAGGGCGAGGCCCAAATCGTGCCGCCCGAAGAGTGGTTCGACTACAACGAGTCGGGCGAACTCAGCGACTTCGACCCGCTGAACTACGAGTCGGACTACTCGGCGGGGTGGGACGGCGACCGACTCCACGTCTACGAGAACCCCAGCGGGGAGTTCGGATACGTCTGGCGACTCGCGTGGGACTCGCCCCAGAACGCCGAGCAGTTCGTGGAGGGGTACCGAAACGTCCTCTACTACTGGGGGGCGGAAAAACTCGGGCCGAACGTGTGGCGCATCCCGGACGGCGGGTTCGCCGACGCCTTCTACGTGAGCGTCGATGGCCGGAACGTGACCATCGTGAACGCGCCGACCGTCGAGCAGTTGTCCGAGGTCCGCCCCGACGTGGGACCGATTGCGACGACTGACGCGACCAACGAGACCGACGCGGGCGACGAGACCACGACGGAAGACGAGTCGGTCTCCATCGAGGTGGAGACGAACGCGACCACGACCACGGCCGACGGATAAGTCGCTCGCGCCGGTCCGAACCCGGATTTCAAGCCGTTTCGGGCCGACGGTACGAGTATGGACGAAACCCACGTCGTCACCTGCTTTCTGCGGAATCGCGGCGAAGTGCTGTTGCTCCGGCGCTCGGAGCAAGTCGGGTCCTACCCCGGAAAGTGGGGCGGGGTCGCGGGCCACGCCGAAGGGTCCCCCGACGCCGCGGCCCGCGAGGAAATCGAGGAGGAGACGGGCCTGCTCGACGCCTGCACGCTCGCTCGGAAGGGCGTCACCTTCGAGTTCGAGGACAGCGAGGCGCGGAGCGTCTCGGAAAACCGGGAGTCACCCGGTGACGGGGACCTCGACGCGCGGTGGGTCGTCCACCCCTATCTGTTCGACTGCGAGCGTCGAGACGCCGAGACCGACTGGGAGACCGTCGAGTCGGAGTGGGTACACCCGACCGAAATCCTCCGGCGCGAGACGGTGCCGAAGCTCTGGGCCTCCTACTCCCGAGTCGGTCCGACCGTCCGGCAGGTGGCCGAGGACGCCGACCACGGTTCGGCGTACCTCTCGGTCCGGGCGCTCGAACTCCTGCGCGACCGGGCGGGGAGTTTCGCCGCGCGCGACACCGAGGCGGTCGGGTGGTCGCAACTGACCGCTGTCGCCGAGCAACTCCTCGACGCCCGACCGAGTATGGCCGCGGTCGGCAATCGGGTGAACCGTGCGATGGCCGCCGCCAGCGGCGAGGCCACCGCGGAGGCGGTCGAACGCGCCGCCCGCGAGGGAATCGAGCGCGCGTTTCGGGCGGACGAGCAGGCGGCCGAGAACGCGGCGGCCGAGATTCGAGCGAGAGCGTCCTGACGCTCTCGCGGTCGGGGACCGTGCTGGACGCCCTGCCCGCCGCGAACCGGGTCTTCGTCGCGGAGTCGCGCCCGCGCGGGAGGGCGTCGGCGTCGCCGAGCGACTGGCCGCGAACGCCGACGGGCCGGACGTGGCGCTCCACACCGACGCCGCGACTGCGCACGTACTAGCGACCGAGGACGTGGACGCGGTGGTGGTCGGCGCGGACGCGATTCTGCCCGACGCCCGCGTGGTGAACAAGACCGGAACGCGGGCGGCGGCGAGCGCCGCCGCCCGCGAGGGCCTTCCGGTCTACGTCGTCGCCGCCAGCGACAAAGTGCGGACCGACGACGCGGTGCGTCTGGAGGACGGCGACCCCGAAGCCGTGTACGACGGCGAGACCGACCTCGACGTGCTGAATCCGACCTTCGACGTGACGCCAGCGGATTGGATTTCGGGCGTGATTACCGAGAGCGGGGTGTTGGACGCCGAGGAACTCAGGGACGTAGTTGAGGAACTTCGTGGCTACTCGACGTGGTGACAGTAAGTAGCTGGCCGTTCCACGGCGTGGAGGCGACAGAAGGATGGATGTTAACTCAAACCACGCCTCCACAAGACTAATGAAATAATACTAATTAGTAGTATCCATGAAGGGAGGTGTGACCCGTCGAGACGCACTAGCAAAGATTGGAGGGAGCGTCTTCGGAGCGGGGCTCGGATTCTCGACACTCGGCCAGCAAGTGAGTGCGAGCGGCTTGTTCGAGAGCATCGACCTCCGCGAGGTGAAGGTCGGTGACGATACGCTCTTTCCGGAAGAGGGTGACGAAACCACGTTGACCGTCGAAATCAGGAGTACCTACGACGAGACCAAGTGGGGTCACGTCGTTCCGCATTTGTACCATCAGAACTACATTGACGACCAGCGTGTGTATCTGAATCCGGATACATACGGCGGTAATGCCATCGAAATCCCTCCCAATCAGACGACCGAATACACGTTCGAGTGGGCACCAGGTGTCTTCCTCGAGCCGGGAATCTATCATCTGGAAGTGAACGTAAACGACGAAAACGACGAGGGCGGCTGGAACGACCCGCTATGGGCGAGTTGGTATATCGAAAACGCGGTCGCCGTGGGGTTCGACATCGACCTCGGTTGCTACCAGTCGATACGGAACTACCAGAAGGAGGTTCGGTCTAAAGGCGGCCCATCGGTCAGTTCGGCCGGTAACGGTATCGGCGCGGCGATGTCGCTCATCTCGATAATCTACAGTCAGAATCAGGTTGCGTCGAACTGCGGCGACTAACTAGTACCCCCTGGTCTCTTCTAGCTGGCTCGAACATGCGACCCCTCATTCGAACAGCAGGACACAGGGCAACGTCACGGGATTCTATAACCGAAGCAGGGTGTACGTGACCCCCGAAACGCCGTCGAATTCGGCGTCGTACTCAACTCTGTCCCACTCTATTTTAGTATTTAAATATATTAAAACTGCTATAACTATATTAAAATCTATGACTGAAATATTCTTTTCTCTAAACTTTGGAACAGAGGTGCAGGATAGGCTCCTCTGAGAAGGCCGACTGCGTGACGCTTTTCACCGTGAGCGTCCAACCCCTCGTGGTGGCCGTGACGAGCAGTTACCCCCACCGGCCCCTTGTGACGAGGGATTTACACCGAGCCACCACTTCGGAGACGCTACCCGCCGAGAAATATCTACGAGGTTTTGAACGCGCGCTACGTTGCTTAGAGAACGATTTTTAATGGCGAGAGCAATCTGTAGCGTTCCATAGCGGCCGCGCTCGCCGACCGCCGCCAGTTCTGGCGGCGGTCGGCGACCCGAAGATTCAACCGCCGAGACTCCGGACGTTTCCCCATGCAAGTACGACGCATCGGCGTCCACGAGTCCGTGAGCGCGGTCTTCCCGCCCGAACGACTCCGCGAGGCGCTGTCGGACCTCGGTCCCGCGATTCCGGTGGTCGGCGACGACGAACTCGGCGACTGCGACGCGGTGGTGACGTTCGGCTACTCCGAGACCTTCCTCGACGCCGACCTCAAGTGGGTCCACTCGATTCAGGCCGGGTACGACCGGTTCCCCCTCGACGCCTTCGAGGACGAAGGCGTCGTCCTGACCAACAGCACCGGCATCCACGACGCCAGCGTCGGCGAGTTCGCGGTCGGCCTGATGCTGTCGTTCGCGCGCCGACTCTACGCCTACGTCCGAAGCCAGCAGTCCCACGAGTGGGCTTCCCCCGCGTGGGACGAACCGTTCACGCTCGACGGCGAGCGATTGTGCGTCGTCGGGTTGGGCACCCTCGGGCAGGGCATCGCCGAGCGCGCAGACGCCCTCGGGATGGAAGTCGTCGGCGTCCGACGCTCGGGCGACCCGACCCCGCACACCGAGGAAGTCTTCACGCCCGACGACCTCGGCGAGGCCGTCGCGGACGCCAAGTTCGTCGCGCTGGCGGTCCCGCTGACCGACGAGACCGAAGGGTTGTTCGGTGCCGCGGAGTTCGCGGCGATGCGCGAGGACGCCTACCTCCTCAACGTCGCCCGTGGGTCGGTCGTCGTGCAGGACGAACTCGTCGCCGCGCTCCGCGGCGACGAGATTGCTGGCGCGGGTCTGGACGTATTCGAGGAGGAACCCCTGCCCGAGGACTCGCCGCTGTGGGAGATGGAGGAGGTCATCGTGACTCCTCACCGCGCCGCGGCCGAGCGCGATTACTTCCGACACATCGCGGAGTTAGTCCGGGAGAACGTCGAGCGCGTGGACGCGGGCGAGGAGATGACGAATCGGATTATATAAGGAAGTCTTAAAACCATCCTTAGAGACGTTTTACTTGTCGGAGTCACGGATTATTTCCGCTCTGTATTCAAGAATAATCCAGGTGTATCACTTTTCTAGACGTATTCAAAATGAAATATGTGGTGTGAAAAAGTAGCATCGAAATTAGTGGTGAACCATGGGAGCCTGTCAAAAGCAGATGAATCGGAGAACAGCGTTACGGACATTCGCTGGTGGACTGCTGATACCACGAAATACACTAGTACATAAATTAAAACAGGAGGCAGATACCGAGACCATTGTCATACCAGCTACTCCGGAATACGAGACTGAAATTACTCTTCTCAGTAAATTACCTGGTGTGAGTGTCGAAGAAACGAGAGCCAGATATATCATTACAATTGAGGTATCACAGTTGGAATCGCCACCGACGGAAGAGAAAGAGCAAGCACGGTCGGATATTCGGAAATCTATTCCAAGTGGTGGTATTGTGGCAAAATTTGCCCCACCACAGACGACTACAGAAGAACCACCCAGAGCGCTCACCGACGAGAGGACAGTATTTACCAAAATGAATACAGGAAGCAGTCTATCTCGACGAAGAGGAAATCTACTCGCAACGGGAGGCGCCGATTATGACCAAGAGCGGAACCGCATGACTGCTTCAGTGATAACCGCGATGGGAGCGGGAGACAGAAGCGAGATTTCCCGACTCGGGGTGGATTTTCGAGTAGAAGGTAATGAATCCCGTAGCGCAATCGTCGTAGCGACAGGGGAGTATGAAGGATTATTAACTGCAGTCGGATCAGCGGCGTCAGAACTGTCCCTGAGTTTGAACATCGTAGACCAGTCAACCAACGCGAAACTGAGTACGGAAATCGTCTCTGAGTCGGGGAGCATCAAAGACTGGAAAAAGCGGCAAGGAGATTTCCGAGAGGGAGTACAAACGCTTCTTCGCCCCGACGTTGAGTATACTGCGTACGTCGAGTTAGAGAGTTACGTAGACTGTTACGGGGTCGGAGAGGCCAGTACAGACTTCGGTCCACAAGATAACGATCGGGCTGAACCGCCACACGGCGTTGAATTGGAAAGCATTGAAATCGTTGTCTAAATTCAGAAAAACCCTGATTTCACCCGCAGAACTCGGCCGCCGCCTCCGTCACGATTTCCGCGACTTCGACCACCTCGTCGGTGTAGACGAACTCGCCCGCGCCGTGGATGTTCTCGCCGTCGGGACCGACGATGACCGTCGGCAGGCCCGCCCGGTCGCCCAGATAGTTGAAGTCGCCGACGCTGGCGAAGTAGCCGAGTTCGGGGTCCACGCCCGCGACTTCGCGGGTCGCGTCCTGCAAGGCCCCGACGAGTTCGTGGTCCTCGTCGGTGACGTACGGCCCGTACTTGATGCCGGGGTCGGGGGCCTCGCGGAAGCTGATTTCCACCTCGCTTTCAAGGTCCAACTCCGCGACGACTTCCTCGGCGTCGGCGCGCACGGACTCCGCCGTCTCGCCGACGACGACGTGGCGGTCCACCATCAGGCGGGCGCGCTCGGGCACCGAGAGCGTCTGACTACCGGATTCGAGCATGAGCGGGCAGACCGACCCGTCGCCCAGTTTGTCGTGGCTCCCGACCTCGATTTCGGTCAGGCCCTCCGCGAGTCGTCCGGCGTCCACCAGCGCGCTGACTCCCTTGTGGGGTTGGGAACCGTGGGCGGCCTTCCCCTTGACCGTGATGTCGTAGAGGAATCGCCCGCGCGCGCCGAGCAGGAGCGCCGGGTTGTCGAGGTCCTCTTGGGCGAGGATGGGACCGGGTTCGGTTACGACGGCGGCGTCGCAGTCGTCGGTGAGTCCGTCCCGGATGAGGCGGTCGGTCCCGAGACCGTAGGGACCTTCCTCGTCCACGACGGCGGTCAGAAGCACGTCGCCCCGGAGTTCGCGGTCCGACTCGGCCAGCGCCTCGAACGCCTTCATCACCGCGGCGAGACCGCCCTTCATGTCGCAGGCACCCTGTCCGTAGAGTTTCCCGTCCTCGATGCGGCCCGAGCAGGGGTCTTCCGCCCAGTCCTCAACCAATTTCACCGTGTCCATGTGGGCGTTGAGCAGGAGCGTCGGCGCGTCCGGGTCGCTCCCTCCAGTCGGGCAACCACGTTGTCGCCCTCGTACTCGGTAATCTCGGGTTCGCTGACGTGGTGGTACTCGGGGTCCAAGTCCCGGTCGTCCAACCAGTCGTAGACGAACTCCGCGAGGTCGTGTTCCTCGAAGTACGGACTCGGAATTTTGACCATCTGTTGGAGCAGGTCGATGGTCTCCTCGGGGTCGATAGCGAGACCGGAGGCCGGTCCCGTCTCGGTCTCAGTCATCGCTGGCACCCCCCACGTTTCCGTCGTCCACGCCGCCGACGGTCTCGTCGCTCACGCCGCCGACCTTCGGGTCGTACTCGTCGGAGGCGACCCCCGGAAGCGTGTCGAGGATTGCCTCCACGTCGGTTCCCTTCTGCTCGCCGCGGTACCAGTAGACCGCGAAGACGACGAGTCCGACCGCCAGCCACGGCAGGTAGATGCTCAGCGACCCCTGATACGCCTTCGTCAGCAGGCCGACCGACCCGACCGTAGCGACGACGCCCGTAATCGGGGTGAGCCATCCGAAGTCGAACCCAGCCCGTTTCACGAGGTCCGGGCGCTTCGCTCGGGCGTAGAGCAGGGTTATCGACACCGAGGCGTACGCGATGAGGTAGCTGAACGTGGCGATGGCGAGCGCCTGATTCAGGCCCGCGCTCCAGAAGGTCAGTCCGGCGGCGATGACGTACAGCGTCGCCAGCGACCAGTGGGGCGTGCCGAATCGGTCGCTGACCGCGGAGAACTGCTCGGGGAACACCTCGTCCCACGACCACGAGTAGGGCATCTTGATGCCCGCGGCCATCACCGCGTGGACGCTGGAAGCGGTCGCCAGCAGGCCGCCGAACGAGACGACCGCGATGGCCGAGTCGCCGAGGAACGCTTCTGCGGCGGTCGCAAGCGGCCGGGCCGAGTCCGCGAGGACGGTGTAGTCCGCGACCACGCCGTAGATGACCGCCGAGGTCCAGACGTAGAGAATTACGAGGACGAGCGTCCCGCCAGCCATCGCCAGCGGGAGGTTGCGCTCGGGATTCTTGACTTCGGCCCCCATCTGGCCCGCGACGGCGATGCCGATATAGGCGTAGAACAGCGGCACCGCCGCGCCGACGAACCCGTCGAGACCACCGGTGAAGAACGGTTGGTAGTTCGCGGGGTCGATGTTGAAACTTCCCGGAATCACCAGCACCAGAATCGAGGCCATCAGCACGCCGAAGATGGCGTTCTGCGAGAGGCTGTAGCCTTTCGTGCCGACGAGGTTCACGAGGAACAGGACCGTCAACAGGGCGAAGCCCGCGAGTTTCGGGTCGACCGAGGGGTAGAACACCTGTAGGTAGCTCCCGAACCCGATTGCCAGCACCGCGTCGGCGGCCATGTAGCCGAGCCACTTCGACCACGTGACGACGAATCCGGGCAGTCGGGACCCGAAGGTTCTGGAGACGTAGGCGTAGGACCCGGCGGCCGCCGGGAAGATGGTCGCCATCCAACTGTAGTTGATAGCGATGCTCATCGCCAACAGGCCCGACAGAATCACCACGAGGATGACGCTGGGGCCGGTGGTCGCGCTGGCGGTGCCGAGCGTGACGAACAGACCCGCGCCGAGGGTGCCCGCCACGACGGTACTCATCGCGCCGAGCGGTCCCATGTCCCGCGAGAGGCTTCGGTCGTCCCGTGATTGGGATGTCATAGTATATCATACCAGAACCCGAAGACAAAGCCCCCGTCCCTAGAATGGAAGGGTCCCACGCGAAGTGCAGAGACGTTCCGAAAACGCGACGACGACCGCCGCGACCGTGAATCGGGAAAGCCCACGCGCGCTCTCGGTCGCGCGGGCTATCCGCGGGCGCAGTCCTGCGCCCGCGAGTCCTGCGCCCGCGGATAGCCCATGCGCTCGCGGGTGGCCACGCGAACGCGCCCGGAGTCTGCGCGAGCAATCACACATCCGACGAGCAATCACACCTCCCCGAGGAGTTTCACCTCGGCCTTCCGGAGGTGTTCGAGCAGGGTCGCCTTCGACACGTCCAAGTCCTCGGCGAGTTCGGTCGCCGACACCTCGCGGGGCCACGTGTAGTAGCCCTTCTGACGCGCCAACTCGAACACCTCGCGCTGGCGGGCCGAGAGTTCGTCGGTCCGGAAGATGCCGCTCCCGGCGGCGGGCGCGGTGATGAGTTCGACCACCACGTCGGCGTCCATCTCGTCGCGTATCGCGTCGATGCGGTCGTGGACCGCGGTCCGACTCTCGTTGACGATGACCGTCCAGTACTCCCGGCCGTCGTACATCCGGACCGGTTCGTCCGGGATGAACCCCCGCGAGACCAGCGCATCGTTGATGCTGTTTTCGATGTCGTACCGGACCACGATTCCCCGACTCGCGTTACCCGGAACCTGCGTGTCGGCGTCGGCGTGGGGACTCGCCGTCTCCCACACCGACTCGGTGAGGTCCGAGTCCCGAATCGCCCCGACCAGTTCGTCCACCTCGTCGGTGGCGTCCCCGTAGGCCGTGAACCGACCGTTCGCCATCCCGTCGATGCGGTGGACGCCGTGGCCGAGCAACCCCCCGTCGGTTCGCTCTGTCACGGCAAGGGTCCAACAGTCGGGATGCCAGATGTCGAGCGTTAGCCGTAGTCCACCCGTGGTATCAGTTGCCATGCACCTCGGTCGTACCGATGGAGTCGTCGCCTAAATAGCTGTCTCTCGGTCCCTCTCATGAACGGTGGTAGCGTTTTACGGAGGTCGTTCGTGAGTCATCAGCATGGACCTTCACGGCGCCTTCGACGCGCCGGTCCCCGCCGTCGTCCTCGCGGAGGGCGCGTTCGGGACCACCGAGGGCAAGACCGCGAACGGCGTAGTGATGCACAGCGAACTCTTCGAGGCGAGAGCGGTCGTCGATTCCGCGCGCGCCGGACGGACCGCCGCCGACGTACTCGGACGCGACGACGTTGCCGACGTGCCGGTCGTCGCGTCCGTGGACGCGGCGCTGGAGCGCGCACCCGAGACCGAGGCGCTGGTCATCGGGGTCGCGCCCGCGGGCGGACAACTCCCCGACGCGTGGGTCGAAGACATCGAGCGAGCGATGCGGGCCGGGTGCGACGTGGTGTCGGGGCTGCACACCTTCCTCTCCGAGCGCCCGCGGTGGCAGGAGTTGGCCGCCGAGTCCGGCGTCCGCCTGTTCGACGTGCGCAAACCACCGGCGGGAGACGACCTGCGGGTCGGCGACGGCCGGGTGGACGACGTAGACGCCGACGTGGTGCTGACGATGGGCACCGACTGCGCGGTGGGCAAGCGCACGACCACCTTCGAACTCTACCGGGCCGCGCGGGAGGCCGGTCTGGACGCCGGATGGGTCGCCACCGGTCAGACCGGAATCATGGTCGGGGCGCATCGCGGCGTCGTCGTGGACCGCGTGCCCGCCGACTTCACCGCGGGCGTGGTCGAGGATTTAGTCTGCGCCGTGGCCGAGGACCACGACTTCGTGTTCGTGGAGGGGCAAGCCGCGCTGACCCACCGGGCGTACTCCGGCGTCACCCTCTCGTTGCTCCACGGCGCGAACCCCGACGCCGTGGTGCTGGTGGACGACCCCGACCGGGAGGGGCGCGCGGACTTCGAGCGGTTCTCGGTCGCGGGCGTCGAGCGGGAAGTCGCGGCCATCGAGTCGCTGGCCGGGTCGCCGGACGAGACCGAAACACCGGTCGCGGCACTCTCGACGTGGGGGGACGCCGACGAGCAGTCGGCGGCGTGGGGACTCCCGGCCGGGAACGTCTACGACGACGGCGGACCGGAGCGTCTGCTCGACGCCGTGTTAGACGCGCTCTGAGGCGTCGGCGGTCGAGTGGGGTCAGTCAGCGGTCCGGCGGCGTCATCCCAGCGTGGTCGTCGTCGGCCCGCACGCGCCACATCCGGGCGCGGAGGTCGTCGGGCATCGCGGGCACGCCGAGGTCGTCGAGTCGGTCGAGTTCGTCTGCCGCGACCGGGAACCGCCGCAGGTCCTTGTGGAGCGCGATACCGGCGTACGCGCCGTCACCGACGGCGATGGGCGTCTGGTTCTGGCCGTGGGTCAGGTCGCCGACCGCGTAGGCCCCATCGACGCTGGTCTCGCGGTCGTCGTCCACCGCGACCGACCCGTCGTCGTTGCAGTCGCATCCGAGGTCGGCCGCGAGGTCGTTGTTGAACTCCTTGCCGTGGACCGCGAACCCGCCGCCGTACTCGCGTGCGTGACCGTCGGCGAACTCCAGACCGCCGAGCCATCGCTCGCCGTCGCCGTGGTCGGGGTCCTCGTCGGCGTAGGCGTGGTCCACGCGGTCGGAAACGACTTCGACGGGGTGTTCGCGGACCTGTTCGGACACGTCGTCACTCCACGCCGGTTCCTCGTCGTTCAGCAGGAGGTCAACGTCGTCGGTGAAGTTCAGGAGGGTCATGGCGACGTGGGCCGCGTGGTCGTCGCGGCCGAGGACGAAGACGGGTTCGTCGCCGAGGGTGTAGGCGTCGCAGTGCAGGCAGTAGTGGAGACCGCGGCCGGTGAACTCCCGGAGGTCGCGGACGTTCGGCGGTACGTCGGTGAACCCGGTGGCGAACACCACGCGGTCGGCCCGGAGCGCGACTTTCTCGGCGGTCACGCGGAACTGGGTGCCGTCGCTCTCGTTCTCGAAGTCCGGGGCGTCGTCGGGTCCGACTCGCTCGACTTCCCGCACGTCGTCTTGGTAGTAGTCCGCGCCGTACTCCTCCAACTGGTCGATTGCGAGTGCGGTCACGTCCCGCCCGGAGGTCTCCTCGGAGACGCCGACGAGGTTGTGGACGAACGAGACCGACTCGTAGCGCCCGCCCTCACGGTTGACGACCGCGGTCCGGTGGCCGAGGCGGGTCGCGTAGAGCGCGGTGGTGAGTCCCGCGGGTCCGCCGCCGACGACGACCACCTCGTAGGCCGGAGTCTGAGTCATCACCGACAGTACGAGCGGCGGGGTGTTCGGACTTGGGGCCGCACAAAGAGAGGTATTTAGGTATCTTAGAAGTGACTAAAGAATTGTCTGAGAACTGTATTTCTATCTCCGCGCGCGAAGCTCCGTTCGGCGTTCCACTCCGGCGCGCGCTGGCGCGGCCTCGTGCCGCGCCAGACCGCGCGAGGGCCGAGTAGCGCAACGAAGTGAGCAACGCAGGCGGTTGGGGAGGACGAGGTGCGGGGCGGTGCGGTCTTGATTGGAGTCGGCAATAGCTAGCTCCGTCGAACCAACCGACCGCGAAGCCAATCCCGTCGAACCAACCGACCGCGAAGCCAATCCCGTCGAACCAACCGACCGCGAAGCAAGCCCCGAATCGACCGATTAGGAGAAGAACTTCATCAGGTCGTCGCGCTTGGCCTCGTGGAGATGCTCCTTGACCGCCTCGTTCAGCGCGTCGATGTTCCCGCGCTTGGCGCTAATCGGGGCAATCGTCTCCTGCCACTGCTTCCACGGCGGATGCAGGCCCAGTCGGTCGCACAACTCGTTCAGACGCTCGTCCTCGTCGTCTACCTTGTCCATCTTGTTGACCGCGACGACGACGGGGATGTCCACGTCCCGGAGGAAGTAGAACATCTCCACGTCGTAAGGAATCTCGTCCTCCCCGGAGTGGCGGTCGATGATGTCCACCGCGCTCTTGCCGTCCACGACGAGGACCCCGACCAGAATCTTGTCGGCGTTGTCCTCGACGTAGCGCACGATGTCGGTCTTGATTTGCTCGCGTTGCTCCTCGGGCACGCCCGACATGAACCCGAACCCCGGCAAGTCGGTCAGCACGAAGTCCTCGCTGGCCCAGTCGTAGTGGTTGGGCGAGCGCGTGACGCCGGGTTTGCCCCCGGTTTCGAAGCTGTGGCCCGTAATCTCGCGCATCAGCGTGGACTTACCGACGTTCGACCGGCCGACGAAGATTACCTCGGCGTCTCGGCCCGGACGACTCTCGAACATACCCGGACTTGGGCGCGCGGCGGTTTAACGGGCGTGGTTCTCTGAAACCGGGGTTCCGTGGGTCGCCGGTGTTCGTCGGTCCGAGCGGTGGTACTGGTGATTTGGCGTCGGTCTGACCGGTGGAGGACGACCGGAGCGGCAGCGACAGGCTTGAGCCAATCAGGACCGCACCGCCACCGCACCGCGCCCCCGTTCCTCCCCGCGTGCGACTGCGCTCGCGGGGAACCGCGAGCGCGAGCGCAGTCGCGGCGCGTCCCGTGGTGGGTGAAAATACGCGAGACGACGGCCGGTCGAAATGCGCGAGACGACGGCGGGTGACGACCCGCGGAAGCGTCCCTATCGCGGGTCACGAAACGCGGTCTCGGACCCGCCTTCGTCCCCGTGCCGCGGCTTATTTACACCTCCCGTGCCATTCCCGAACATATGCGGCTCGTGCAGGTTTCGATTCCGGCCGGTAAGCGAGAGATGGTCGCCGACGTACTCGACTCCGAGGGCGTCGATTACATGCTGACCGACGAGACCAGCGGCCGGGAGTACACAGCCATCGCCTACTTTCCGCTTCCGACCGCGGCGGTCCAACCGATTCTGGACAAACTGCAGGACGCGGGACTCGGCGAGGACCCCCACGCGGTCATCATCGACGCCGAGACTGACACCTCCCGCCAGTACGAGGAACTCGAACAGCGCTACGCCGAGGAGAACGGCGACACCGAGACCATCGCCCGCGAGGAGATGCGAACCGAGGCCCGCGAGATGACACCGAAGTTCCCGACGTTCGTGGCGATGACCATCATCAGCGCCGTCGTCGCCACCGCGGGCATGCTGTTGGACTCGCCCGCCGTCGTGGTCGGGTCGATGGTCATCGCGCCGCTCATCGGTCCCGCGATGGGCGCGAGCGTCGGCACCGTTCTCGGCGACCGGCAACTGTTCCGCCGCGGCGTCAAGTACCAGTTCATCGGCGGGTTCGCCGCCATCGCCTCGGCCACCCTGTTCTCACTCGGCGTGCGGTACGGCTTCCTCCTCCCGCCCGGAACCGACGTACTCGGCATCTCGCAGGTCAGCGGCAGACTCACGCCCGACTTCCTCTCGCTGGCGGTCGCACTCGGCGCGGGCACGGCGGGCGCGCTGAGTCTCGCTTCCGGCGTCTCCGTCGCCATCGTCGGCGTGATGATAGCCGCCGCACTCGTACCGCCCGCCGCCGCCGTCGGCATCGCAATCGCGTGGCAACAACCGCTGGCGGCGGTCAGTTCGCTCGTCCTCGTGCTGGTCAACATCTTCTCCATCAACCTCTCGGGACTCGTTGTCTTCTGGTATCTCGACTACGGGCCGAAAAACTGGTTCGAACTCAACCAGACTCGCTCGGTACTGTTCAAGCGCGTCGGCGTTCTCGTGGTCGCTATCGCCCTTCTCTCGCTGTTTCTCGGCGGTGTCACCTACACCACCATCCAGAACGCGACGTTCCAGAATCAGGCCCAACAGGAGGTCAACCGCGTCCTCGACCAGAGCCAGTACGAGGAGGCGACGCTCCTGAACGTCGAGTTCGAACAGAGCGGGACGCTCCCGTTCGACCAGTCCCAGCGCGTCGTCGTCACCGTGGGTCGCCCGCCGGGAGAGGAGTACCCCGACCTCGCAGAGCAGTTGAGCAGACGCGTCAACCGCAACACCGGCCACGACATCGTGGTACAGGTCAGGTATGTCGAAGTCGAGCAGGTCCCGCCGTCAGTTACCCACGACTGAAGTCGTGGGCTTCCTCCTCGATTCTGTGTGAGTCAAATTGGCGTTTCACCCATACGCGCTTTTTTGCCGACCGCCGTCGTATCCGACTCCCGATGCACAGGGGAATACTCGCAACGGTGGGTGTCGCAGTCCTGCTGGCGACGGCCGGATGCGTCGGGAGTCTCGCGCCGACCGACGGTGCCAGCGCACGGACACAGCAACTCGACCGCGAGAGCGGAACTATCGGGGTCTCGGCGACCGGACAGGTCGAGGCCGAACCCGACCAAGCAATCGTGCAGGTCGCGGTCCTCGCGCGCGGCGACGACGCGAACGCGGTCCGGGAGCGAATCGCCGAGAACGCCACGCAGATGCGCGAGGCGCTCCGGCGCGCCGGAATCGGTGACGACCAGATTCGGACCGTCGCGTTCCGCATCGACCAAGAGTACCGCGAGGTCGAGGGCGAGCGCCGACCCGCCGGGTTCGAAGGCGTCCACGCCTTCGAGATTACGCTGTCGAACGTGAGCAGGGCGGGCGCGATACTCGACACCGCAGTTGCGAACGGGGCCGACCGCGTGGACAGCGTGGAACTCACGCTGTCGGACGAACGCAGGCGAGCGGTCCGAAGTGAGGCCCTCCGGGACGCGATGGAGAACGCGCGGGCCGACGCCGACGTTATCGCCGAGAGCGCGAACCTGACGATTTCGGGCGTCCACACCGCCACGACCGGTGACCTGAACTTCAGTCCGGTTCGGGCCGAAGCCCTCAGCGCCGACGCCGGAGGCGGCGGCGGGACGAGTATCGAGTCCGGGCCGGTGACGGTGACGGCGCAGGTGCAGGTGACGTACAACGCCAGCGGATAGCGCCGCCGGGCGCGTCCCCGGGGCCTGAATCCTTTTGCGTCGGTAGGGCGTGACTCTGCTGTGCGCCTGATACACGTCCACGTGCCGGACGAACGGCGCGAGGAGATTCTGCGAACCCTCGACGAGATTGGAATCGACTACGCGGTCCTCGACGCCGACGACCGGGCGGGCGACGGCGCTCTCGTGGAGTTCCCCCTGCCGAGCGACGGCGTTGGCGACGTGATGGCCGCGCTCGAAGACGACGGACTCAGGGCGGACGACTACACGGTCATGGCAACGGCGGAGACGGCTTCGACGCCGAACATGGAGGCGCTGGAGAGTCGCTACTCCGGGGACTTCGACCCGCTGACGAGACAGGAACTCCGGTCGAAGGCCCGCGACATGGCTCACGACCGGACATCGTTCGTCTGGATGATATTCCTGAGCGCCATCATCGCCACGGCGGGTCTGTTGGTCGATTCGCCCGCCGTCGTGGTCGGGTCGATGGTCATCGCGCCGATGGTCGGGCCGGTTCTCACCGCGAGCGTCGGCGCAGTCACCGGCGACGGAGAGATGCTCGTGGACAGCATCAAACTACAGGCGATAGGACTCGGGGTCGCCGTCGTCACGGCGCTGGCGTTCGGCTACCTCCTCAAGGCGTTCTCGTTCGTCCCGCAGTTGCAGATTACCGCGCTCGGCCAGATTAGCTCCCGAGTCGCGCCGAGTCTGCTGACCGTCGCGGTCGGGTTGGCGGCGGGGAGCGCCTCGGCGTTCGGCCTGACGACGAAGGGACCGACTTCCCTCATCGGCGTCATGATTGCCGCGGCGCTGATTCCGGCCGCCGCGACCACCGGCATCGCCACCGTCTGGGGGTTTCCGGTCGTCGCAATCGGGTCGCTGGTCCTCCTGCTGGTCTCGCTCATCTGCATCAACGTCGCGGCGTTCGTCACGCTCTGGTATCTGGACTACCGGCCCGACGGGTTCGACTCGAACCTCTGGCACTTCGATAGCCGCGCCCAAACCGCGGCGATGGGTCTCGCGGCGCTGATAATCGTCCTCGTCGTCGGCGGCGCGACGGTCGCCACCTACCAGCAAATCAGCTACGAGCGAACAATCAACCGACAGGTGAGCGGCGTCCTCGACGACCCCGAGTACGCGAATCTGACCTACGTCGGGACGACGACCCAGTACGGGTTCACGGGCACCTACTTCGAACCGGAGACCATCACCGTCACCATCAGTCGCACGACCGACCGCGAGTACCCGAGTCTGGCGACCCGGCTTCAGCGGCGTCTGAACGACGCGACGGGCCAGAATCCGAAGGTCCGGGTCCGCTTCGTGGACTACCAGACCGCGAACGGGACGGGGCAGTCGTCGGTCGCGGGGACGCCGCTCGTCGGGGAGCGTCAGGGAACGCTCGGGTGAGTTAAAGGACAGGTATAGAAATGTCTAAGAACGCTATAGAAGTGCGTAAGAAACATATCCCTTTTCCACGGACGCGTAGGCCAGTTTCGGCGCGCGCTGGCGTCACCGGCGCGAAACGCCGACTGCTCGGGGGATGCGGGTCGTCCCCGGCGCGGCGCTTGCGCGCAAGCGCCGCGCCGACTCGGGGAAGCCTTCCTGTCGTAGTCAGTTCGACGTACCGGGACGTTACGAACGCTCCCCGTCCTCGAACGGCAGTTCGGGTTCGTACCCCACCGCCTCGACTGCGGCGTCCAGCACGCCCTCGACGTTCTCGCCGCTCTCGACGCTCATGTAGGCGTCGGCGTCCACGTCGGTCGAGAGGTCCGACTTGTTGCAGACGGTCAGCACGTCCACGTCGCCGAATCGGTCGGCGAGGGCGTCCCGGAGTTCGAGTTGCGCGTCGAGGGGTAGCCACAGTAGCCGCTGGCGTCCACGACGAAGACGATTGCGTCAGCGAGGTGCGTCAGCGCCGAGACAGCCTGATTCTCGATGTCGTTTCGCTCGTCCTCCGGGCGGTCGAGCAGGCCGGGCGTGTCCACGATTTGGTAGCGGATGCGCTCGCGCTCGAAGTGGCCGACGCGGACGCCCTTGGTCGTGAATGGGTACTCGGCGATTTCGTTGCGGGCGTTCGTGACCGCGTTGACGAACGACGACTTGCCGACGTTGGGGTAGCCAGCGACGACAATCGTGGGTTCGTCGGGGTCGATGTCGGGGAGTCGCCGGAGGTCCTGATGGGCCTCACCGACCCGCAGGAGGTCGTCTTCGACTTCCTCTACCACGTCCGCGAGGCGGGCGAACCCCTGCTTGCGAATCTTCCGGTCGGCGTCGGCGTCACCCGTGAGTTTGCCCTGATACTCCCGGCCGAGGTTGTGGGTCTTGCGACTCGCCCACTGAATCTCCGAGAGGCTCTGGCGCAACTCGTCCACGTCCACGATGGCGTCCGCCAACTCGTAGTAGAAGGGGTCGATGTCGTCGAAGTCCGGCCATTCCGCGGCGACGTTCTGCAAGTTGTCGCTCAGGATGTTGGAAGCCGTCTGGAGCATCGACTGCTGGGCCTCCGCGCCGCTTTTGGCCCGGCCCGCCCGCGCCGCCCGCGAGAAGGCCTTGTCGATGAGTTCCTCCGACGTTGGGGTCGTCGGCAGGGTCTCGAAAATCATGGACGTAGATAGGGTCTCGCGGCATTAAAAGGGCGTCCATACGAGCGTGAGGAAGTTCGACTACGAAATCCGACTGGCAGTAGTACCGGCTTACTCGGACTGCTTTCTCGGTCTGAGACCACCATCAGGTATTTACGCCGTCTATAACAACGTTACAACCGAGATAAGTGGGTTCTACCAATGGCACTCAAACAAGAAGACGACGAGACGGCCGCTGAGCAACTGAGTCGAGAGACGGGGCGGCCCGTCGAGGAGTTCGAACCGGACTTCGACGAGGAACCCATTCCGGACGCGAGCGAACAGACGTGGGAATCTACCGACGAAGCGTGACCGACCATCGACCGCCGAGGTCGTTGAACTCCTCGTAGCGTTCGAGCAAGAAGTCCAGATTGTCCAAGAGATACTCTTCACACCAGCGCGGCGCTTTCTCCACGGTCACGAACGGGAAGTCGTCCGTAGAGTAGTACTCGTCGTCGCCCCGATATATGTCGAGGTGGAGACCTTCCTCGCGGATGTCGTTGCCGTCCGGCGCGGCGGGATTGTGGTCGAAGCGAGCGACTGGTCGCCAGTCGTCGCACTCACAGGGCCAGTAGAACTCGTCGTCGAGACCGTACTCTAACTCGACGACGAACGCCGCGACTTCGCCTCGTTCGACCTTCACGTACCGGAGAATTCGAGTACATAGATAGTCGGTGTAGACAATATCGGATATTTCAGTCACGGGTTCCTCGTATGCACTGGGTAGAAGTCGATAGTGGAAAATTTCTCGCACGCACGCGAAACACGTCATTTTCCTTATTTCGTGTGCGCCAGTTCCATCCCGCAGCGTACTCGTTTCCCGGAAGCACCGACGCCACCCGACCACCCACCTCTAAGTACCACTTCGTTTTACCACCGAGTAAATGAGCGACGAGAGCCGACCCGTCACCGGCGACACCCGCGTCCCGTCCCCCGTCGAGAAACCCGTGGTGCTGACCGTCGCGGGGAGCGACTCCGGCGGCGGCGCGGGCGTGCAGGCCGACCTCAAGACCATAGAGGCCCACGGCGCTTTCGGGACGAGCGCAGTGACGGCCGTCACCGCACAGCACACCCGCGGCGTCGAATCGACCCACGTCCTGCCCGCCGAAGAGGTCGCGGCCCAAATCGACGCCGTGACAGACGACTTCGACGTGCGGGCCGCCAAGACCGGGATGCTCGCCACCGCCGACATCGTGGAGGCGGTGGCCGACCGCGCCGCGGACGCCGCGTTTCCGGTCGTCGTGGACCCCGTGATGGTGGCCGCCTCTGGCGACCGCTTGCTCGACCCTGCGGCCGAGGACGCCTACGCGAACCTCGTCGCCGAGGCCGCACTGGTGACTCCCAACGCCGACGAAGCGGAAGTGCTGACCGACGTGGCAGTCGCGGACCGCGAGTCCGCAATCGCGGCGGGCGAGCGACTGGTCTCGATGGGTGCCGACGCCGCCCTCCTGAAGGGCGGACACGTCCCCGGCGAGACGGTCCGCGACGTGTTGGTGACGCCCGAGGGGACGCGCACGGCCAGACACTCCCGCATCGACACCGACGCGACTCACGGGTCGGGGTGCGCGCTCTCGGCCGCGGTCGCAAGCAATTTCGCGCGTGGGTACAACCTTAATAATGCAGTCGAGACGAGCGTCGAGTTCGTGACTCGCGCGGTCCGCTACCCCCTCGACGTGGGCGAGGGACCCGGCGCGGTCCACCACGGCGTCGAGCGCCGGAACCGCGCCGCCCGCGAACCCACCGCCGAGGAGGTCCGAGAGGTGGTCAGGGAGTTCGTGGACGCCGACGTGTCCGCGCTCGTCCCCGAAGTCGGTACGAACGTCGTCGGCGCGACCCCCTACGCCGAAGACGCGAGCGAGACTGCCGCCGTGGAGGGCCGGATTACTCGCACGTTCTCGGGAGTCAAGCCGAACCGCGGCGTGCGCTTCGGCGCGTCGAGTCACGTCGCGCGCTTCCTGCTGGCCTGCCGGGAGTTCGACCCCGACCTGCGCTTCGCCGCGAACTGCCGGTTCGACGCCGACGTGGAGGCCGCGCTCGACTCGCTGGACTGGCCGGTCGCGGAGTACGACCGGGGGTCGGAGCCTGAGGGTGTGAAGGAGCGCGAGGAGTCCACGATGCAGTGGGGCGCGCGGCAGGCCTTCGAGTCGGTCGAGGGGACGCCTGTGGCGGTGGTCGATAGGGGCGAGGACGGAAAGGAGGCGATGACGAAGGTGGTAGCGCGCGACGGCGAGAAGTTGGCCGAGCGCGTGCTGGCGTTGTTGGACGCGCTCTAAGGGTCGGTCGGGTCGTCTATCCAGTTGTAGCACCGATACTCGTCGTCGCTCTCCCCAGTCAGCGCCTCGATGGGGACGAACCCCTTCCCGCCGCGCGCGCCGACCTTCTCACCCTCCGGGTCGTCGGCGACGAACATCGCCTTCGCGCGCATCTCGACCGTGACCGCGAACTCGCCGACGCCCGACTCGTCGGGGTCGAACGACATGGACGCTCCCTCGGGCGCGACCCCGAGCGTGACGTAGCCGTCGGGTGATTCGACCGCGATGTCGTGGCTGGCGAGTCCGCCCGCGAGGTCCTCGACCCACGCGCGGAGTTCGTCCCGGTCAAGGTCGGCGTCGAGTTCGAAGCTCCCGTCGTCGGCGATTTCGCCTTCCTCGAAGACGAACTCGGGGTATTGGAGGTCTTCGGGCGGGAGACCGTGGTCTTCGGAGTCGCTCTCGTCGCTCGCGTCGTCTCGCTCGTCGGTCATGTTCCGACGCCCGTACTACGACCGCATTACTGTTACGAGAGCAGAACGAACGCCGAACGTGACCGCCACTGACGACGCAGACCTCCCCTCACTCGTCGCCGACCTCCACGACCACCTCGAAGCCACCGCCGAGTTACCCGTCGAGACGCGGGCGAGCCAGTGGCTCGGAGAAGCGGAGGCCGTCTGCGAGGACGCCACGGGACCGAACGTACCCGAAGCGGTCGTCCAAAAGCGAGTCGAACAGGTCCGGATGCTCCTCTCGAACGTCAAGGAGACCGGGAACGAAGCGGCCGACGAACACGTCGCGGCGGCGCGGGAACTCGTCGCGGAAATCGAGACTCGGCTGTGAACTACCCTACCCTACTCACTCGCCGGTGACACGGCTCGTTCCTTGAGGGTAGGGCGTCCTGCTTCCACGACGCGCTTTGCAGGAACCGTGGTGGTTCCCGTAGGGAGTGCAGTCTCCACAGGCGTTGATTCGGAGCGTCCCGCTCCTACTCGCTTGATACCGCCAGAACGAGTCGTGGTCGATTTGGGTCCGACCCGAGTACCAGTAGCCGACGAGTCCGAACGGGCCGGAGTACAGCACCGTGAACCCCAGACGAACTTCATGAGGCTCTTCAGTTCCGAGTTGTTCTTCCGGCCCCCAGACGAGAACGGCCAGCGAGACGGCGACCAGCGCGCCCCACGCCGCGAGGTACGTCGGATTCGTCAGGACGTTCTGTAGCGCCTGCTGGATTCCCATGCCCGAAGCTACGGTCCGTGGACTTTACGGGATTTTGGCTACGTGCAATTCCGTGCCGACGCCGGAGTCCGGCGTCGGCACGGAATTGCCGCGGCGAAGCCTTAATTTCTTAACCTCGGCTCGTTTCGAGTTCCGAAGCCGAAGGGGAAAGCGCGAAAAGGGACGCGACCCAAGTGTGAGACATGGCAAAGACAATCACCGTCGAAGGGATGAGCTGTGGCGGCTGTGAGGAGAACGTCGAAAACGCGCTTCGGGACGTACCGGGCGTCACCGACGCCGAGGCGGACAACGAGTCCGACAGCGTGACCGTCGAAGGCGACGCCTCGGACGCGGACCTCGTGGCGGCAGTCGAGGACGCGGGTTACACGGCGAAGGCCTAAGCAACAAATAAGCGCGGTAGAGCAACAAAATTAATTTCTTTAGGTGTATTTTAGATTCTTTTAGCAATACATTCACTCGTACCGAAACGCCTGCGCGAGTCGGAGTTTGCCGGTCCGCTCGAAGGGGAACGTCCCGCGTTGGAACGTCGCTCCCGACCGGACGACGACGACGTGGTTGCCGCGCTCGGCGGGTTCGGACGCCGCGACGAGACTTCCGATTTTGAAGTTCTCCGAGTTCCGACTCGGGCGCTTCCACTGCCAGCGCCACTTCGAGGTGTTCGCCGACGAGAGGTTTCGGCGCGTGACGTTCGGTTGGGAGTACGACCACGACGCGCTCGGTCCCGACAGGCCCAGACTCAGACCGACGCTCTGGACCGGGCCGCCGGTGCCGCCGTTGGGTTCGTGTTGGGCGGCCGCGATTATCGGCGCGTACCCGCTTCGCCAGTCGTGGACCGCCTCCGAACTCCGGATTCGCCAACCGGGGTCGCGGTTCGGCACGACGTTGAGGTCCTGCACGACGAGGTGGGACCGGCGTTCGGGCAGAGTGCGGTCGAGTCCGAGTCTCGACCGCGAGACGATTTCACCGGCCTCCGTCCCGACGATGGCGACCCCGAGCGAGACCAGATTCTCGACTTCGACATCCGGTTGGGTCGTCGCGGTCCCGAGCGCCGCCGGACCCGCGGTCATCGCGCGGGCCGCCTCGGTGGTCTCGCCGTCGGTGGTCGCCGCGTCGCCTGCGTCGGCGGCGAGTACGTCCACCGACGCGGCTTCGGAATCGACCGCTCCGCGGTCGCCTGTAAGTTTCTCGTGAGTCGCTCGACGGACTCGATGCGACTCGCAACGTCGGCGTCGGGTTTGGCCGAGGTCGTGGTCTCCTCGGCCGCGGCCGTCGTTTCGAGCGCTTCGGTCGTCGGTTCTCCGGGCGGGCGGTTCAACTCCTCCGGCCCGCCGACCATGAACGAACTCCGGCCCTGCGCGTCGATGGTGAACGCGAACGAGTAGACCGGAAATTCGAGCAGTGGCCCGACCCGGCCGACGCTGATAGCGCGGGCCGAGTCGGTGTGGCGACGGTACGCTCGCAGGACCCTGCGCTGAGCGTCCTCGATGTCGGACGCCGACAGCGGCGGTTCGCTCTCGCGGCGGTATATCTCCGTCTTGCACACGCCGTCGTCGCGGCACACCGGCTCGCGTCCCTGTCCCCCGATACCCCGGACGCCCGAAGCGAGTCCGAACGCGGTCGCTCCGACGCCTTTCAGAAACGTGCGTCGTCGTTCCATAGTTGTTCTCCGTGGGTAGCCCCACCTAACCACATTATTAATCGTCAACTATTCGCGTATTAGCTGTTTCCCTAACGCGCGACCCGTCCGGCGTTTCGCCGACCGCCTCCCGAACCCGCACCGTTTTAGTCGTCGTCGCCCCTCCGACTCGACTATGACTCTGTTCGCTCACTCGTCGCTCGGAGGTGGTCGCCGTGTCCGGACCTGACGGCGAGGTCGGGGGTATCGTCGGCGAGTTCTTCTCGCTCAAGTCCGGGACCGACGCCGACTATCTGGTGATGCAGGTCGGGGACTTCTACGAGTTCTTCGGTGACGACGCCGAGGAAGTCGCCGACCTCCTCGACCTGAAGGTCTCCCAGAAGTCGTCTCACGGGTCGAACTACCCCATGGCCGGGGTCCCAGTGGACAAACTCACTCCGCACCTCAAGCAGTTGGTCGAACGGGGGTACCGGGTCGCGGTGGCCGACCAGCACGAGACCCCCGACGGCCACGCCAGAGAGATTACCCGCGTCGTGACGCCCGGCACCCTGCTCGAAACCTCGGACGCCGACGCCCGGTATCTCGTCGGCGTGGTCCGTGCGGACGCCGACCGCTACGGTCTCGCCTTCGCCGACGTGACCACCGGCCGGTTCCTCGTGACCGAAGTCACCGGCGAGGACGCCGAGACCGCCGCAGACCGCGTGTTCACCGAACTCTACCGATTCGACCCCGCGGAGGTTCTGCCCGGCCCGGAGGTCCGCAACGACGACGCCTTCTTGGAGCGAGTCCGCGAGCGCACGGACGCGACGCTCTCGCTCCACCGCGCGGACGCGTTCGCACCCGGTCGGGCGACCCACGAGACCAAAGAACAGTTCGGACGGGAGACACTCGCTAGCGTCGGTCTCGACGGAGGCAGGGAGGAAAAGCCGCAAGTGCAGGCCGCGGGCGCGCTCCTGTCGTACGTCGAGGAGACCGGCACCGGCGTCAGAGCCTCGATGACGCGCCTCCAGTCGTACGCGGGCGACGACCACGTGTCGCTCGACGCGACGACCCAGCGCAACCTCGAACTCACCGAGACGATGCAGGGCGACCGCGAGGGGTCGCTCTTTTCGACCATCGACCACACCGCGACGAGTCCGGGCAAGCGCCTCCTGAAGGAGTGGCTTCAGCGCCCGCGCAGGGACCTGCCGACGCTCCGGACGCGCGCCGACGGCGTGGCCGCCTTCGCCGACTCCGCGCTGGCCCGCGAGACGGTCCGCGAGACCCTCGGCGAGGCCTACGACCTCGAACGACTGGCGAGCAAGGCGGCCCACGGGAGCGCGGACGCCCGCGACCTCCTGCGCGCCCGCGAGACCCTCGCGCTCCTGCCGGAAGTCGCCGACGCCGTGGCCAGCGACCCGACGCTGGCCGACTCGCCGCTGGCCGAAATCGTCTCGCGGCCCGACCGCGAGGCGGCCGCAGACCTCCGGGAGGAACTCGGCGCAATCGCCGAGGACCCGCCCGGCACCGTCACCGAGGGCGGCCTGTTCCGCCGGGGCCACGACGACGAACTCGACGCACTCATCGACCAACACGAGGAAGCAAAGGAGTGGCTCGCAACGCTGGACGACCGCGAGAAGCGCGAGACCGGCATCACCCACCTCACCGTAGACCGCAACAAGACCGACGGCTACTACATCCAAGTCGGCAACTCGGAGACCGGGAAGGTTCCGGACCGCTACGACCGACTCAAGAGTCTGAAGAACTCCGAGCGCTACACCACCGACGAGTTGGACGAGCGAGAGCGCGAAATCCTCCGCCTCGAAGAGCGCCGCGGCGAACTGGAGTACGAACTCTTCTCGGAGTTGCGCCAGCGGGTCGCAGACCGGGCCGACCTGCTCCAGTCGGTCGGCCGCGCACTCGCGGAACTCGACGCCCTCGCCAGCCTCGCGGTCCACGCCGTCGAGAACGACTGGGTGCGACCCGAGTTGCGTGAGTCGGGCGACATCGACATCAAGGCGGGCCGCCACCCCGTCGTAGAGCGCACCACCGAGTTCGTCCCCAACGACCTCCGGACCGACGACGACCGGCGGTTTCTGGTCGTCACCGGCCCGAACATGTCGGGCAAATCGACCTACATGCGACAGGCCGCGCTCGTGACCCTGCTCGCCCAAATCGGGAGTTTCGTCCCGGCCGACGCCGCCGAGGTCGGTCTCGTTGACGGCATCTACACCCGCGTCGGCGCGCTCGACGAACTCGCGCAGGGTCGCTCTACTTTCATGGTCGAGATGCAGGAACTAAGTAACATCCTCCACTCCGCGACGGAAGACTCGCTGGTGATTCTGGACGAGGTGGGCCGGGGAACCGCGACCTACGACGGGATTTCAATCGCGTGGGCCGCGACGGAGTACCTCGCCAACCGAATCGAGTCCACTACGCTCTTCGCCACCCACTACCACGAACTCACGAGTCTGGCCGACCGACTCTCGGGCGTCCGGAACGTCCACGTCGCCGCGGACGAGTCCGACGGCGACGTGACCTTCCTCCGGACCGTCGAGGACGGGCCGACGAACCGGTCCTACGGCATCCACGTCGCGGAGTTGGCCGGAGTCCCCGAACCCGTGGTAGAGCGGTCGCGCGACGTTCTCCAGCGCCTGCGCGAGGACGAGGCCATCGACGTGCGGGGCGGCGACGGCGGTGACGGGGGCGACGGCGAACCGAAGCAGGTCGTGTTCGACCTCGGGTCGGGACAGTTCCAAGGCGCGGCCGACTCGTCCGACGCGAATGCGTCGGGCGAGTCGGCGGAGGAAGCGGGGACGGCGGGCGAGTCGGCGGCAAAAAAAGAGACCCCGGAGCCGAGAAACCCCGAGACGGAGGCCGTACTGGAGGAACTGGAGAACACCGACCTGAGCGACACCTCGCCAATCGAGTTGATGAATCGCGTGCAGGAGTGGCAAGCGCAGTTGGAGGAGTAACACGACCCGACTCGGGGAGGGCGTCCGGCAAGAGGCGAACGATTTTTCCCTATTTGCGCGAAATTCGAGACGAATGGACGACAGCAGTCCGGACGAAACCGACGGCGGGCACGAGTGGGTGACGCCGCCGGAGTCGTTCGTAGAGCAGGCGAACGTGACGGCGGCCGACCGCGAAGCGTTCCGCGAGGCGGGGTGGCCCGAGTGCTGGCGGCGGCCCGGCGACCTGCTGGACTGGGGCTGCGGGTTCGACGCGGTGCTGGACGAGGACGACGGCGACGAGGGACCGATTCGCTGGTTCCCCGGCGGGCGACTCAACGCCTCGTACAACTGCGTGGACCGCCACGTCGAGGCGGGACGCGGCGACGAGACGGCCCTCGCGTGGGAGGGGAAACTCGGTGAGACCCGGACGTACAGTTACCGAGAACTCGCCGACGAGGTGAACGCGTTCGCGGCGGCCCTGCGGGAGTTGGGCGTCGAAGAGGGCGACGTGGTGACGCTCTACCTGCCGATGATTCCCGAGTTGCCGGTCGCCATGCTCGCGTGCGCTCGCATTGGCGCGCCCCACTCGGTCGTCTTCGCCGGATTCTCCGCGGACGCGCTGGCGACTCGCCTCTCCGGAGCGGACTCGGAGTACCTCGTAACCTGCGACGGCTACTACCGGCGCGGGGCCGCCCTCGACCTGAAGCGGCGGGCCGACAACGCCTGCGTGTCGGTCGGCCACGCGGTCGAACAGGTCGTGGTGAACCGTCTCGACGACGACCGACCGGTGGGCGACCACCGCGCGTACGCCGACCTCGTGGAGACACATGCGGGCGCGGAAGTCGAACCGGTCTCGCGCGCGAGCGACGACCTGCTGTTTCTCATCTACACCTCCGGGACGACCGGCGAACCCACGCTGGTTCGCCACACCACGGGTGGCTACCTGACTCACGTCACGTGGACGAGTCATGCCGTCCTCGACTTGGGTCCCGACGACACCCACTGGTGTTCGGCCGACGTGGGGTGGATTACGGGCCACTCCTACGCGGTGTACGGACCGCTGGCGCTCGGCGCGACCACGGTGTTGTACGAGGGGACGCCCGACCACCCCGAGACCGACCGCCTCTGGGAGATTATCGAGCGCAACGGCGTAGACGTGTTCTACACCGCGCCGACCTCAATCCGGGCGTTCATGAAGTGGGGCGAACAGCACCCCGAGCGCCACGACCTGTCGAGTCTGCGCTTGCTCGGGACCGTCGGCGAACCGATAGACGAGACGGCGTGGCACTGGTACCGCAACCACGTCGGCGACGGCCGGTGTCCGGTGGTGGACACGTGGTGGCAGACCGAGACGGGCGGCATCGTTCTCTCGACGCTCCCCGGCGTAGACCGGATGCGCCCCGGCGCGGTCGGCAAGAGTCTGCCGGGCATCGAGACGGTCGTGGTGGACGAGCGAGGCCACCGCGTCGCCGACGGCGAAGCGGGGCAACTGGTCATCACTCGCCCGTGGCCGGGGATGGCCCGGTCGCTGTGCGAAGGCACCGACTGGGGCGCGCGACGGACTCGGACCGTGGACGGCCAGTGGCAGTACGCCACGGGTGACAACGCGGTCCGCGACGAGGACGGCTATCTCCACCTCCTCGGGCGGGCAGACGACGTGCTGAAGGTCTCGGACAGGCGACTCAGCACGACCGAAATCGAATCGGCCATCGTCGGCGTCGAAGGGGTCGCGGAGGCCGCCGTCGTGGTCGGCGAGGACGACGACGCCGTGCGCCAGTCGGAGATTCACGCCTTCGTCAGTCCCGAGTCGAACGTCGCGGGCGATGACGCCCTCCGCGGGCGCGTTCGGACCGCGGTCGAGGAGGCCATCGGTCCCATCGCGGCACCCGACGCGGTGACGTTCGCGCCCTCGCTCCCGAAAACGCGCTCGGGAAAGGTCGTCCGCCGGTACCTCGCGGCCATCGCCAACGGCGAGGACCTCGGCGACACCAGCGCCCTCCGGAACCCGGAGGTCGTCGGCGAGTTGGAGTCGTTGCTGGACAGGTAGCTGTCCGGGCCGGCGTCATTTCGTGTTTTTCTAAAGAAGAGAAATTTTTCGAGCGGAAGTGTCTCGGTGGCTACTATAAACGTATGGTGGTGTTTAAACAATATATAGAATTCTTAGGACAATTTGAATGTTGCTCCCGCGGGTGGGGACGACGCGAGCGAAGCGAGCGTCGGGGAGAAGGCCGGGACGGGTGAATCTCGGGCGGGACGGACCGCGCGGAGAATCAGGAGGACCCGAAGAGCAGCTACTGTTCAGAATCTATCGGACCGCAACCGCGACGGCGACGGTGAGGAGACCGACTTCAGCCTCGGACCGATGAGGACCGCACAGCATCGCGAACTGCACAGCACCGCCGACGGCAGAAACAACGACAGACGCAGAGTCAACGGAGCTAGTTTCAGGCTCGAACCAATCAGGACCGCACGCCGCAACCGCACCGCGACGACCGGGTGGGGGCTTTCTCCGTCTCGGTTTCCCCGTCGTTTTGGCTGTCGCGGTCCCTGCAGTCGCCGTAACGGTGTGCAGCGACCAACCCGGAGCGGTCTGAACTCCCGACACTCGTTACCGAAGTTTTATTCGGCTTCCTGAGAGAATCCGAAACGAGATGGGTGGCGAGGCACGCGGCGAGTACCTGACGACCGGGGAGTTCGAGCGCCTCCGACGGCGAACCGAGACCTACCGCGAGGACCTCGTGGTGACGTTGGCCGGGCGCGTCGGTCTCCGAGCGTCCGAAATCACGCGGATTCGGCCCGCCGACCTCCGCGAGCGAGAGCGCGCCGGGCGAGTCCACTTCCTGCTCACCGTGCCCGAGGGCGACGGCGACACCCGCGAGGCGTACGTCCCGCCGGAAATCGCACACGACATCCGGAAGTTCGCCACCGTCAACGACGTGGACCGCCACGACCCCGTGGTGGACGTGTCCGCCCGGCGCGTCCAGATGCTGGTCGGCGACGTGGCCGACCGGACCGCCGACCTGCGGGACGTGACCTGCCGTGACCTCCGCCAGCACTTCGCGCGGCGACTCCTCGCCGAGAAAGGGGTCTCCCCGCGGGTCGTGCAGACCGTCGGCGGGTGGTCGAGTCTCCAGAGCCTCGCGCCGTACCTCGACGAACCAACCACCGGCGAGGTCCTCGACGCCTTCGCCGACCGCTCGTCGCCGGACCGATACCGCGCCGACCCGCCGCGAAACGACGCCCGCCCGTCCACCGCGAGAACGTCTCTCTCCGCCGACGCGAGAAGCGATGACCTCTCTCGCGCGGGCGCGTTAGGCGAGGCGCTCGCGGACGCGTCCACGAGCGAGGACGTGGAACGGGCGACCTGCGACTGCCTCGCCGACACGTACCGCGCGGTCTGGATTTGCGACGGCCGCGGCGAGACGCGGGCCAGCGCCGCCCCCGAACGCACCGACGACGTTCCCGGCGAAGTCCTCGCCGCCGCGGACCTGCCCGACGACTTCCACGAGGTGACGGTGGTAAGCGCGCCGACCGGTGGCGCGCTGTCGGGATGTTCGGTCGCAGTCGCGCCGCTTCGGTCGAGCGAGACGGTCCACGGCCTACTCTGCGTGGCCGACGACGCCTTCGGGTCGGCCGACCGGACCCTGCTCGCGGATGCGGGCCGTCGCGTCGGTCGGACGCTCACGGCCATCGCGCGCAAGCAGTTGCTCTTGGCCGACACCGGGGTCGCCCTCTCGCTTCGCACCACCGACCCCGGCGTGTTCCTCGTCGCGGCCTCTTCGGACCTCGGGTGCCAGTTCGAACTCGAAGGCGTCGTCCCGGTCGAAGACCACTCACTGCTCTACTTCGTCACGGCGACCGGGGCCGCGGTCGGCGACGTTCTCGAACGGGTCTCCGGTGCGGACGCCGTGGACGAGGCCCGACTCATTCGCGACTACGGCGACGGCGCGCTCTTGGAGTTCGCCGTCTCGGGCGAGTCCATCGCGCCGATGCTGGTCGAACGCGGCGGCACGGTCCGGGAACTCTCGGTGGAGGGCGGTGTCGCCCACGTCTCGGGCGTCTTCTCACAGCGCGTGGACGTTCGGCAGGTCGTGGAAGCGGTCGAAGACGCGTTCCCCGGACGAACCTACGCTCGAAGCGCGAAGTCGAGGAACCGGTCCGGAGCGCCGCCAGCGTCCAGCAGACGGTCCACGACCGCATCACCGAGCGCCAGCGGGCCGTCCTCCGGGCGGCCTACCTCGCGGGGTACTTCGAGTGGCCCCGCGGGAGTACCGCCGAGGAACTCGCCGCCTCGATGGGCGTCTCGTCGCCGACGCTCCACAACCACCTCCGGAAGGCCCAACAGAAGGTGTTAGACGCCGTGTTCGACGACCCGGACCACCGGGTCGTGAACGACGAACAACACTAACTGTCTAGCGTCGCGGACGAGTTCGAGTCGGTGAACCGTCGCCGAAACGTCGGAAAAATTTACCAATCCGTCCGAGAGCGCCTGAAACCAACTATTTTCCGGGCTTGGGATAGTTAGTTCCCCCACTTATATAGTAGTGATTGGACTGTGAACGTGGCTCATGCAGGAAGAACAAGACGTTGAACTCGAAGCCCGACTCGAAGACCAAGAGCGATTCGAGCCACCCGAATCGTTCGTCGAAGGCGCGAACGTCTCCGACGAGTCCGTCTACGAGACGTTCGAGGAGGAGTGGCCCGAGTGCTGGGAGCAGGCCGCGGACCTGCTCGATTGGAACGAGGAGTACGACACGGTGCTGGACGACTCGAACCCGCCGTTCTACGAGTGGTTCACCGGTGGCGAACTCAACGCCTCGGCGAACTGCCTAGACCGGCATCTGGACGAGCGCGGCGACGAGGCCGCAATCGAGTGGGTCGGCGAGCCGACCGACGAGGAGAACCGGACCTACACCTACGAACAGCTCCACCGCGAGGTCAACGAGTTCGCGGCGGCGCTCCGCGAGATGGGCGTCGGCGAGGACGACGTGGTGACGATGTACATGCCGATGGTACCGGAGCTACCCATCGCCATGCTCGCGTGCGCTCGCATCGGCGCACCTCACTCGGTCGTCTTCGCTGGCTTCTCCGCGGACGCCCTCGCAACCCGGATGAACGCCGCCGACTCGGAGTACCTCGTGACCTGCGACGGCTACTACCGGCGCGGCGACCCCCTCGAACACAAGGCCAAGGCCGACGAGGGTCTGGAAGGCGTCGAACACGAGGTCAGCGACGTGGTTGTCGTGGACCGACTCGGCGAGGCTTACGACCACCCGATGGGCGAGAGCCACCACGGGTACGCCGACCTCGTGGCCGAACAGGAAGGCGCGGAAGTCGAACCGGTGTCGCGTGACGCCGAGGATATGCTGTTCCTGATGTACACGTCGGGGACCACGGGACAACCCAAGGGCGTCAAGCACACGACGGGCGGGTATCTGGCGTGGACTGCGTGGACCTCCCAAGCGGTACTGGACGTGAAACCCGAGGACACGTACTTTTGCTCGGCGGACATCGGGTGGATTACCGGCCACTCCTACATCGTCTACGGTCCCCTCGCCTTGGGGACGACCACGATGATGTACGAGGGCACGCCCGACCACCCCGAGCGCGACCGACTCTGGGAGATTATCGAGGAGTACGAGGCCGACCAACTCTACACCGCGCCGACCGCGATTCGGGCGTTCATGAAGTGGGGGACCGAGTATCCCGACCAGCACGACCTGTCGAGTCTGCGCCTGTTAGGGACGGTCGGCGAACCCATCAACCCGCGGGCGTGGAAGTGGTACTACAAGCACATCGGCGACGAGTCCTGTCCCATCGTGGACACGTGGTGGCAGACCGAGACCGGCGGCATGATGGTCACTACCCTCCCCGGCGTGAAAGACATGAAACCCGGAAGTGCGGGACCGCCCCTGCCGGGCCTCGACGTGCAGGTCATCGACCCGGACGGCGAGGAAGTCGAGGCCGGACGAGCCGGACACCTCACGGTCCAGAAGCCGTGGCCGGGGATGCTCCGGACGCTGTACAACAACGACGAGCGATACATTCAGGAGTACTGGGCGGAGTACTCGGACACCGATTCGGACGACCCCGACGACTGGGTGTACTTCCCCGAAGACGGCGCGAAGATAGACGAGGACGGCTACATCACGGTCCTCGGACGGGTGGACGACGTACTCAACGTCTCGGGCCACCGCCTCGGCACCATGGAAATCGAATCGGCCATCGTCGGCGTCGAAGGCGTGGCAGAGGCCGCAGTCGTCGGCGGCGACCACGACGTGAAAGGCGAGGCGGTCTACGCCTACGTCATCACCGAGGACGGCTACGAGGGCGACGACGAGATGCGCGACCGGATTATCGAGGGCGTCGAGGACGCCATCGGTCCCATCGCTCGGCCCGAGGCGGTCGTGTTCACCCCCGAACTCCCCAAGACTCGCTCGGGCAAAATCATGCGCCGCCTGCTCGAGGACATCGCCAACGACGAGGACCTCGGCGACACCTCCACGCTCCGGAATCCCGACGTGGTTAGCGAGATAGAGGCGAAGGTACGCGACGACTGAGAACTCCCTCGCTTTTCGACGGTCGAAACGAATCCGGACGAGACGCGAACCGAAATACGTGGCAGACAAACACACACGGAAATCTATGTCAGATAATAACTCACGGAAGACAGACAATCCCTCACGAAACCGAGAACCGAATCCGGAGATCGAGACCGACGGCGGGGTAGCGACCGGTCGCCAGACCGCCGACACCGACTACCTCGACGCGCGGGTCAACATCTTCAAGCCCTCGACTCCGTTCATGCGCGACCACCTCCGCATCGTCTGGACGATGTTCGCGGCGTGGGCCGTGTTCGTCTTCGGACCGGTGACGGCGACGTACCTCGCCACCGACTTCATGACGAGTACGACGATGCTGGGCTTTCCACTCCACTACCTCCTGACCGCGATGGGCGCGCCGACGGGCGCGCTCCTCCTCTCGCTGGTCTACGCGCGAAAGCGCGACCAGTTGGACGAGAAGTACGGCATCGACCACTCGTCGGGACGCGCGGAACCGGAGGCCGCCGCGACTGACGGAGGGACCGACAAATGATGTTCACACCACTAGACCTCCTGCCGGACGCGCTCAACGCCTCGTTCAAGCTGATTCCGGCGGTCATGGTCTCCGGAATGCTGTTGCTGTTCCTCGGCATCGGCTACGCCTTCCGCGTGGCCGACACCGAGGACCTGTGGGTCGCTGGTCGGTCCATCGGGAACATCGAGAACGGGATGGCCATCGGTGCCAACTGGATGTCCGCGGCGTCGTACCTCGGCATGGCCGCGCTCATCGCCCTCTCGGGCTACTACGGACTCGCGTTCGTGGTCGGGTGGTCCACGGGCTACTTCATCCTGCTCATCTTCCTCGCGGCCCAGATGCGCCGGTTCGGGAAGTACACCGCGCCCGACTTCGTGGGCGACCGGTTCGACTCCGACACGGCGAGGGCAATCGCCGCGTTGACGACCATCCTCATCGGGTTCGTCTACTCGGTGGGGCAGGCCCGCGGGATGGGTCTGGTCGGCATCTACGTCTTCGGCGGCGACTACGCCACCATGGTCATCCTGTTGATGGCCATCACGGTCGGCTATCTGGCGCTGTCGGGGATGCTCGGGGCGACCAAGAACATGGCGGTCCAGTACGTCATCCTCATCGTGGCGTTCCTCGCGGGCCTCTACGCCGTCGGGTGGACGCAGGGCTACTCCACGTTCCTCCCGCAGGTCGAGTACGGCGCGCTGTTGAGCCAACTCAACACCGAGTTCACCGAACCGTTCTCGACGGGCGGGTTCTACCTCTGGATTGCGACGGCGTTCTCGCTCATCGTCGGCACCTGCGGACTTCCCCACGTGCTGGTGCGGTTCTACACGGTCGAGAGCGAGCGGACCGCCCGGTGGTCCACCGTCTGGGGTCTGTTCTTCATCTGTCTGCTCTACCTGAGCGCCCCGGCGTTCGCCGCGTTCGGCACCGACCTCTACGCGAAGAACGTCGGCGACGTGTACGGCGCGAGCGGAATGAGCGGCGCGGAGGGCGACGTTATCGTCGTGCTGGCCTCGCAACTGGCGAACCTGCCGACGTGGTTCGTCGGACTCGTCGCGGCGGGCGGCATCGCCGCGGCGATTGCGACGACCGCGGGCCTGTTCATCGCGGCGTCCTCGGCGGCGGCACACGACATCTACACGAGCATCATCAACGAGGACGCGACCCAGCGCCAGCAACTCATCATCGGCCGCGCGACCATCATCGTGCTGGGCGCAATCGTGACCGTGACCGCGCTCAACCCGCCCGCGCTGGTCGGCGAGTTGGTCGCGCTGGCGTTCTCGCTGGCGGGTCTCGTGCTGTTCCCGATGTTCTTCCTCGGTCTCTGGTGGGAGAACGCCAACCGACAGGGCGCGCTGGCCGGGATGACGACGGGACTGCTCATCTGGCTCGGCGCGGTGTTCAACGAGCTCATCTTCGCTACCGACGCCGGTCCGGTCGTGCAGGTCTACGCCGACCTGTTCCCGGCGGTCGGTGCCGCACTCCTCGGGACGCCAATCGTCTTCGCCGTCACCATCGGCGTCTCGCTGGTGACCGACGAACCGTCCGAGCGCATCAAGCGCATCGTCCGGCAGTGTCACAGCCCCGAACCGATGGGCCAACAGCAGAGCGCCGAAGACGTGGTTTCGACCGACGGCGGTCTGACGAACGAAGAGAGTCAGACCTCGTCAGACTTCGCGTCTGACGGCAGTCACGTGCAGGGGGACGACTGAGATGTACGAGCGCATCCTCATCCCCACCGACGGGAGCGACACCGCGGCTCAGGCCGTCGGCGAGGCGCTGGAAATCGCCGAGAAGTTCGACGCCGAAGTCCATACGCTCTACGTCGTGGACACCGACGCCGCGGAGTTGAGCCTCGGCACCGAGCAGGTAGAGCGCATCCGACAGGGCCGGTTCGGCGAGATGGACGAACTCGAAGCCCGCGCCCGCGACGCGACCGGAGACGTTGCCGAACGGGGCCGTGAGCGCGGACTCGAAGTCGAGGAACACTTCCGTGGCGGCCGACCCCACAAGGTCATCGCCGACTTCGCCGAGGACCGCGACATGGATTTGGTAGTCATGGGAAGCCACGGCAGGTCCGGCGTCTCTCGGATACTCCTCGGGAGCGTCACCGAGCGCGTCCTGCGTTCGACTCACCGGTCGGTGCTAGTCGTGGACGAACGGGAGGCCGAATCGTGAACGTCGCCGCGGTCCGCGAAGAGGTCCGTAACCACGTCCGCGAACACCGGTCGGGCATGGTCACGGACTTCGTGTTCGCCGTCGTCTGGGTCGCCGTCGTCTCGGTGCTGTTCGACGTGCTACAGGGACCGACGTGGGCCTACCACCTCGCGCTGGCCGGGGGCGTCGTCGCCTACTTCGGCTTCTTCGCGTCGCTGGAGGCGGCCCGCGAAGAAGCGTGACGGCGGCGAGTCGGCCGTAATCGAGCGTGCTTTAGCATCGTTTTCGTTTCCTTCACAATGCTGTAGATTGCCTAAATGCATCTATAGATTACCCTAACGCGGACGCGCCCGTCAGCGCAGTGCGCTGACGGGCGCGTGCAGGCCGTCGGCGGCGCGCCGGTCGGCACAAGCGACGCAGAACGCCCGAAGGCAACGCGGCGTCGTTTCCAACGACGCCGCGTCGTCACTCTACGTCGTCCGGGAGGCGGTCTAACCACGTGAATCGCGTGAGACAGTCGAGCAACGTCGGGAGGGCCAACGGCGCGTAGTCTATCAACTCGACCGAGACGTTGACCCGGCGCTCGTCGGGGTTGACGAACGGGAACCGGTCGGGCCAGTTGTTGTGGTGGTGGCCGTGGAGGACCCACCCGCGCCAGTTGGCCGGGGCGTCGTCGGGGTCGTGGACGCAGTAGAACGGGACGCCCTCGTACTCGAACTGGTAGGTCTCGCGTATCTCTACTCCGTCGAGCGTGGGCATCACCCACTCGTCGTGGTCTCCGAGGACGAACTGAATCGTCCCGTCGAGGCGTTCGACCCACGTCGAGAACGCGCCGAAGTCGTTGGCCATCGTCAGGTCGCCGAGGAAGACCACTTCGTCGTCTTCGCCGACGGCGGCGTTCCAGTTCGCCACCAGCGCCTCGTTCATCTGCTCCACCGAGTCGTAGGGTCGGTCGCAGTAGTCGATGATGTTGCCGTGGTCGAAGTGGGTGTCGGAGACGACGAACTGCATAGCCCCGCTTCCGGCCGGGCGAAGTATAACCTGCCGGTCGGCCGGAGGGTGAGACCGGTCGCGGCGTCGTTGCGAGTCGGCGGCGCGACGGAACCAACAGCAGATTGAAAGGGTCGTGCCGTCTCGTTGGGGGTGATGAGGACTGGCACCGTCGCACTGCGACCGACCGAGACCACCGGCGTCCGACCATGAGCGACCGAATCACCCGTCTCGACGACGCGACCGTCCGCAAAATCGCGGCCGGAGAGGTCGTAGAGCGCCCGGCCTCGGTCGTGAAGGAACTGGTCGAGAACAGCTTAGACGCCGACGCCGACCGCATCGACGTGACCGTCGAGAACGGCGGCACCGAGCGCATCGCGGTCAGCGACGACGGCATCGGCATGAGCGAGGACGACGTGCGCGCCGCGGTCCGGGAACACACCACCAGCAAAATCGAGGACGCCGCGGACCTCCAAGCGGGCGTGACGACGCTGGGCTTTCGCGGCGAGGCGCTCCACACCATCGGCGCGGTGGCCCGGACGACCATCACCACGAAACCCCGCGGCGGCGACAGGGGGACCGAACTCCGGATGGAGGGCGGCGAAGTCGAGTCAGTGGGTCCCGCGGGGTGCCCGGAGGGGACGACGGTCGAAGTCACGGACCTGTTCTACAACACCCCCGCGCGCCGGAAGTACCTCAAGACGACGACCACCGAGTTCTCGCACGTCAACACGGTCGTCACCCGGTACGCGCTGGCAAACCCCGACGTGGCCGTCTCGCTGACTCACGACGGCCGCGAGGTGTTCGCCACGACCGGCCGCGGGGACCTCCAGTCCGCGCTCCTTTCGGTGTACGGCCGGGAAGTCGCCACCGCGATGATTCCAGTCGAAGGCGAGAGTGACGGCGCGGTGTCGGTCTCGGGATACGTCAGCGACCCCGAGACCACCCGAAGCACCCGAGAGTACGTTTCGACCTACGTTAACGGCCGGTACGTGAGTTCGCCTGTCGTCCGGGATGCCGTCCTCTCAGCCTACGGCGGGCAACTCTCGGCGGAACGCTACCCCTTCGCGGTCCTGTTCCTCGACGTGGCCCCCGACGAGGTGGACGTGAACGTCCACCCCCGGAAGATGGAGTGTCGGTGGTCCGACGAGTCCGCGGTGAAAGAGGCAGTCGGGACCGAAGTCGAGGACGCTCTGCTCGACCACGGACTCGTCCGGTCGTCGGCCCCGCGAGGGCGGAGCGCACCCGACGAGACCAGCGTCGAACCCGAGCGCGAGCGGCGAGAAACCCAGTCGAGACTCGTGGACGAGGACGACGGCGACCGAGAGCAGTCCACGCTGGACGCCGCCGAGCGAGGAGACTCGGGTTCGGTGACGCCAGACGATACCGCGACCACCGACGCGGCCCGTGATACCACCGACGAGTCGTCCGCTCGCCCGCGAACGCGTTCGCGGGCGAGCGGCCCCGAGCGCGAGCGTGGGGTCGCGGCCGAGCGCACGTCTGCGAGCGCAGGCGCAGACGAGCGTGGGGACGCAGAACCGCGAGCGGACGAGCGCGGACGGGCGAGCGACCCCGAGCAGACGAGCGAGCGCGAGCGAGCGAACGCGGACGGACGCGCCGCGGACACGAGCGAAGTCGAGACGACCGCCAGCGCGACCACCGACGACGCAAGTGCGACCGACTCCCACGACGAGTCGAGTGCGGAGTCGGCCGCCGGACCGACCGGTCCGGCGGCCGACCGAAAGTTCTCGGCCCCCACCGAGTCCGAGACCTTGGCAGGAGGAACCACCGCCGACCCCGACTTCGAGACCCTTCCCCGGATGCGGATTCTCGGCCAACTGCAGGACACCTACGTCGTGGCCGAGACGCCCGAGGGACTCGTCCTCGTGGACCAGCACGCCGCCGACGAGCGAGTCAACTACGAGCGACTGCGGGCGGAGTTCGAGGACGACGCGACCACGCAGATGCTCGCTCAACCCGTCGAACTCGAACTCACGGCGGGCGAAGCGGCCGTCTTCGAGGAGTACCGCGAGGCACTGGAGCGACTGGGGTTCCGGGCCGAGCGAGCGGAAGGCGGGGACGGCAAACGAGACGACCCGGCGGCCGACCGCCGGGTCGTCGTCCGGACCGCCCCGACCGTACTGGACGAGACGCTCGACCCCGCGCTCCTCCGGGACGCGCTGGGCGAGTTCGTCTCCACCGACCCCGACGACCGGGGAGACACCGTGGAGGCCGTCGCCGACGACCTGCTCGCGGACCTCGCGTGCTACCCCTCCATCACGGGCAACACTTCGCTCCGGGAGGGGTCGGTCGTGGAACTTCTGTCGGCGCTGGACGACTGCGAGAACCCCTACGCCTGCCCGCACGGTCGGCCCGTGATAATCGAGTTCGGCGAGGGCGAAATCGAGGACAGATTCGAGCGCGACTATCCGGGCCACGCGGGACGGCGCGGAGAGTAGGAAAACAGAGTTTTCTGAGGGAAACTATTTTTGCTTTGCCACGTGAAGTACGGGTAAGAGCCACGACGATGACCAACCAGAACCCATCGTCTTCCCCACCGTGGGAAGGCGACGTGAACGAAACCGCAGTTGAAGAGTGGGTCGAGGAGACAACGCCATTCGAGCGCGTCAAAGACATTCTCGACACCACGACCGAACCACAGTTCGCAAAGGAAATCGCCGAGCGCGCACAGGTTAGCGAACCGACCGCACGCAAACACCTCTCGACGTTCGCGGAGGTCGGCCGAGCGGAGGCGGTGCCAGCAGAACAGGGCACGCAGTACAAGCGGTCTGCCCAGAGTGTTGCGATGAGTCGAATCGCCGCGATTCACCGCGAATATTCCAAGCAGGAGCTGACCCATTCCATCCAGCGCCTGCGAGACAAAATCGCCTCGCTTCGAAACGAGTACGGCGCAAACGACCCCGACGACCTCGCCTACGAACTCGAGTCTAGTGACGAGGGATGGCAAGCCGTCGCGCGCTGGCGAACCCTCGAAGAGAACCTCGACGTGGCGAAAGCCGCCCTCTCGCTCTACGACTTCGACCCGGACGACGGGGCGGCCCCGCAAGCGAAGGCGGCACCACACGCAGAAACGGCCGAGTCGAAAGAACGGACGAAAGGCGCATTCGCCGAACGGGGCTCTGGAGTGGACGCATAGATTAAAATACATGCTCCCCAGAGATGATTTAGACGGCGAACTCGGACCACCAGATGTAGTTGCGATGGAGCAAATTTGCGAGGTTTTTCTGAGCCTCGACGGACTAGTGGACGAGTCGAAGACTGGACTGAACGACCTTCTCAATCCACAGGAACTCCACGTTCATCTCGAAGACGGAATCGGAGACGCATCGTGGGCGCGATTCGACGTGACGTGGTATCGGAGTGGTTGCTACAGTTTTCACCACGTCGATTCGGAGACCGTGAACTTTCGCTGGGACTGTCATCCGAAGGAGAGTGCGCCAAAACGTCACTTCCATCCAGCACCGAACGCACCGTCGAAGGACGCCGAAGCGTCCTGTATTCGGGTAGAAGAGCCGAAGACCGTAGCCCGTGCAGTTCACAAACTTTGGCGGCGTGCCTACGACTCGAACACACCGACGAACCTCAACGTCGCCGAAAACCCACCGTAACCGATTAGGCCCGGTCCTGCGCCGCTTCGATAGCCTGCGCCAAGTCGGCGATGATGTCCTCAACGTCTTCGATGCCGACCGACAGGCGCACGAGGTCCGGGGTCGTCCCGCTGGCCAGTTGCTCTTCCTCTGTGAGTTGCTGGTGGGTCGTGCTGGCGGGATGGATGACCAAGGTCTTGGCGTCCCCGACGTTGGCGAGCAGACTGGCGAGTTCGGTCTCCTCGGTGACGGCGCGTCCGGCTTCGTAGCCACCCTCCAAGCCGAAGGTTATCATGCCGCCGTAGCCCCCGTCGAGGTACTTCGTGGCGTTCTCGTGGGTCTCGTGGCTCTCCAATCCGGGGTAGTTGACCCACGCCACGTCGTCGTGGTCTTCGAGGAACTCGGCGACTTCCAGCGCGTTCTCGGCGTGGCGTTCGACCCGGAGGGGCATCGACTCCAGTTTCTGGAGCGTGACCCACGCGTCGAACGGCGACTGCTGGTTGCCCAAGTCGCGGAGACCACGGGCGCGGGCGGCGTAGGCGAACGCGGCGTCACCGAAGGTCTCCCGGAAGTTGATACCGTGGTAGGCCGGGTTCTCGTCGGCGATTTCGGGGTAGTCACCGTCCTCCCACGGGAAAGTTCCGGCGTCTACGAGCGCCCCGCCGATGGTCGAACCGCTCCCGTGGAGCCACTTCGTGGTGGAGTGCCACACGAGGTCCGCGCCGTGGTCGATGGGGTTGCAGAGGTATGGCGTGGCGAAGGTGTTGTCCACGAACAGGGGCACGTCGTGGTCGTGGGCGATGTCGGCGATGCGCTGGATGTCGGGGGTGACGAGCGCGGGGTTGCCGATGGTTTCGAGGTGGACGAACGCGGTGTCGTCGTCTATCGCCTCGTCGTAGGCGTCGTAGTCGAGGGTGTCCACGAACGTCGCTTCGACGCCGCGGCGCGGGGCGGTGTGGGTGAAGTAGGTGTAGGTGCCGCCGTAGAGCGACGACGCCGTGACCACGTTGTCGCCGACCGAAGCCAGCATGAACGTGGCGAGGTCGAGCGCGGCCATGCCGCTCGACGTGGCCAGCGCCGCGACCCCGCCTTCGAGGGTGGCGAGTCGCTCTTCGAGGGTGGCGTTGGTCGGGTTGGTGAGTCTGCTGTAGATGTTGCCCTCCTCTTCGAGGGCGAACAGCGAGGCGGCGTGTTCGGCGTCGTCGAACACGTACGAACTCGTCTGGTAGATTGGCGGTGCGCGCGACCCGGTGGCGGGGTCGGGGTCTTGGCCCGCGTGAACGCTGTCGGTGTGGATGCCGCTGTCGGCGGAGTCGTCGGAGTCGGTCATGCTCGTTTCCGACGATGCGGGCCACGGGCTTAGGGTCGGCGGATAGGTGCAACTTCTGCTCGGCGGCCGCGATTCCGGCAATTTCTACTCGCGGAGGGCGTCCCGGAGCGCCGGAAGCGTCTCGGTCACGTCCGCGCGGAACACGTAGTCCGCCCGCGAGTCCAGCGGCGTCTCGTCCAGATTGACCACGACGAGAGTCGCGCCGCGGTCGGCGGCCTCGGCGGGGAGCGAGGCGGCGGGTTCGACCGTAAGCGACGACCCGGCGACCAGAAACACGTCGCTGTCGGCCGCGAGTCGGCGGGCGCGGGCGAGCGCATCACGGGGGAGTTGCTCGCCGAACAGCACGGCGTCGGGTTTGAGCGCGCCGTCGCAGACATCGCACCGCGGGGGCAGGTCGCCCGACTCGGCGCGTTCTCGGGCGTCGTCGGCGTCAGTCGTCCACCCGCAGTTCCGGCAGACGGCACGGCGGGCGTTACCGTGGAGTTCGATAAGCCCGCCCGAATCGGCGGAGACGCCGCCTCGGGCGGCGTCTCCGCGGGCGTCCTCGCGGTCGGCGAGGGCGGCCGCCTCCTCGTGCAGGCCGTCGATGTTCTGGGTGACGATGGCGTCGAGTCGGCCCGCAGTGGCGAGGTCCGCGAGCGCGCGGTGGGCGGCGTTGGGTTCGAGGTCGGCGTCGAGGAGGTCCGCGCGGAGTTCGAGCCAGTCGGTCCAGAACTCGCCGGGTTCCCGGCGGAAGCGCCACACGTCGAAGGCGTCGGGGTCGTACTCCGACCAGATGCCGTCCTCGCCGCGAAACGGCGGGACGCCGGAGGGCGCGCTGACTCCCGCGCCGGTCAGCGCGAGGGCGGCGTCTGCCTCGCGGAGTTCGCGGGCGGCGGCCTCGATTCGGTCCATGTCCGGAGGGTGGCGTCGGGTGGACAAAAACTACCCGACAGCGCGGGAGATCATCACGGCTTCCCGATAGTTGGCGGCCGCGAGCAGGCCGAGTCCGGCGAGCAGGACGGCCGCTTCGCGCCGCGAGAGGGTCCAGTCGCGCGGCGAGCGCACGCGCTCGAACTCCTCGCGCCACCGGGGACCGGACCGCTGGTGCCACACCATCACGCCGCGGGTGGCGACGGCCACGGCGACGTAGGCGGTGAGTTCGTAGACGCCGCTCCGACCGAGGGCCACGGAGAGCGACGGCGCGAACCGGCCGGTTTCGACGGCGAGCGAACCGGTCGCCCACACCAGCGCGCCCCGCACCCAGTGGACCGCGACGACGAGGTAGCCCAGCGGCGTCCGGACCGACCGGAAGGCGTTGGCGGCGACGACGAGGACGCAGACGCCGAGGTTCCACGCGAAGATGGTCAGGAACTCGGCCCGGACCGACCCGGCGTACTCGGGGAGCGCGCTCGCGGCGCTCGACCCGCGGAGCAGGCCCGCCGGGAGCAGGTAGTAGCCGAGGTACCACGCCGCGACGAAGAGCGCGGCGCAGACCGTCCAGAGCGCCGCGAACCGGACCGCGGGGTCGTCGTGGTTGACCCACGCGCCGAGCGCGCGCCGCCAGCGCGCGCCCGACTCGGCGGAGGTTTCGCTGGACATCGGACCGCTACCGACGGCAAGCAGGGGTAAAAAGGTGGAGGCGGAGGTGACGAAGGCGGCGAGAACGCGCCCGACCGACCGACAGAACGCGCTCGGCCGACCAACCGACAGGACGCGCCCGACCGACCAACCGACGGGAGGGATAAAGGGGCCGCCCGCTCGCGTTCACTTCAGTCGTCTCAGTGACCCCTATCGTCAAGGGAACGCGAGCGAAGCGAGCGTGACCGCCGACGATATGTCACTGAGCGACCGCGAGCGGGCGGGGGCTTTCGAGGAAGAAATCACGGTTCCATCGTCTGCGGTGCTGTCGCGGCGGTGCAGAGACTTCCGAGAAGACGCAACGACTCCGGCGACAGCATCGACCACGGAGACCACAGCAACAACACCGACAACACCGACCACAGCAACAACACCGACAACACCGACCGCAGAAACAGCACGAACGACGAGTCCGAGCGTATCAGCGACCCAAGATTTATCCCGCGAGTCGCGGAAGACCGACCGTGAACGTCCTCGACGGCGCGATGGCGGTCCTCGCCGCGCTCTTGGCGCTCAAGGCGGCCGAAATCCTCGTGGTCTTCGGTCGCCGCCTCGTCCGGTAGACGACGGAATAATGAGTCGAGAGCAACGTTCGTAGCCTTTAGAGAAACAAATTTCGTTGTTTGAGAAAGGTCTGCAGTTCCGAGATTACGAAAGCTATCCGCGACCGAGTAAATTATGCCCCGCGCCCCCGACAGGCGAGGTATGACCGACCTCGTGACCTTCGGCGAGACGATGCTCCGACTCTCGCCGCCCGACGGCGAGCGACTGGAGACCACCGACGACCTCGAATTTCGTGCCGCGGGCGCGGAGAGCAACGTGGCGGTCGCGGCCGCGCGCCTCGGCGCGGACGCGGCGTGGACCTCGAAACTCCCCGACTCGCCGCTCGGACGGCGCGTGGTGTCGGGACTCCGGCGGCACGGCGTCGAGACCGACGTGGTGTGGACCGACGAGGGCCGACAGGGGACCTACTACCTCGAACACGGCGGCAAGCCCCGCGGGTCGAGCGTCATCTACGACCGCGAGGGCGCGGCGGTCACGACCGCCGAGACCGACGAGTTGCCCGTCGCTCGCGTCCGCGAGGCCGAGGCGTTCCACACCTCCGGCATCACGCCCGCGCTCTCCGAAACGCTGGAAGCGACCACCGCGGACCTGCTCGCGGCGGCCAGAAAAGCGGGGACGAAGACCTCCTTCGACGTGAACTACCGGTCGAAGCTCTGGAGTCCCGAGGAGGCCCGCGAGACCCTCGAATCGCTGTTTCCGGACGTTGACCTCCTGTTGGTCGCCGAGCGAGACGCCCGCGACGTACTCGCGCGCGAGGGCGACCCGGAGGACATCGCCGCGGGCCTCGCCGACGAGTTCGACTTCGAGACGGTCGTCGTCACCCGCGGCGAGGAGGGCGCGCTGGCGCTCCACGACGGCGAGACCTACGAGCAACCCGCCATCGAGACCGACACCTTAGACCCCATCGGAACCGGGGACGCCTTCCTCGGGGCGTTCCTCTCGCGGAGACTCGCGGGCGAGGACGTGCCGACCGCGCTCGAATACGGCTCTGCGACCGCCGCGCTCAAGCGCACGATTCCCGGCGACGTGGCGGTAGTGACCCGTGAGGAAGTCGAGTCCGTGCTGGCCGAGGAAGGCGGCGAGATTTCGCGGTGACGGTGAAAGCTATCGCGCGACTTCCACGAAGCCAGAAGACGTATTACCGACTGCTGGCTCACGGCCGACCGTCATGAAGCGATTCGCAATCGCCGTGCTGATACTCGTCGTCACCGCGGGTATCGCCCCCTCTACCGCCGCGGTCGGTGCCAAATCCTCCGCCGCGGTCGGTGCCGACTCCCGCGGAGTCGGCACCGACGCCGCCGTGGTCGGGACGGACTCCGCCGCCGCGAGACAGGCGTCCGGGAAGGCTTACGCCGGAACGTACGTCTCGTTCGACGCCGGGAGTCGCGCCGTGGCCGACTACGCGGTCCGCGGCGAGACGATGCTCGACGCCGTGCGAGTCGAGTCGAAGAAGTCGGTCGAGAGCGGCGGTCTCGTGGACATCGGAACCTCGCTGTCGGCCGTGACCGAAATCGAGGGCGCTGGCCTGACCGTCGGCGCGACGACCGACACCGAGGCCCGCGTCAGCACCGAGACCGGCGCGACCCTCACCGCCCACGACAACGGCCGCGGCGTCCTCGTGGTCGCCGCGGGCGACCAGTCGGAGTACGTCGTCGCGGACCTCGCGGCGGGCGCGAACGCCTCGGCGGAGGCCGACGCGCAGGTGGAAGTCACCACCGGAAACGGCACCGAGGGTACCTTCCTCGTCGTCGGCGAGGGCAACGTCAGCGTCAACGACGAGGGCGACGTGAGCGCCCGACTCGGCGGCGACGGCCGCCTCGTCTTCCGAGCGTACCCCGACGGGAAGGACGACGGCGACGAGAAGCGCGAAGAACTGCTCGCCGACGGCAAAGCGCGGGCGGAAGCCTACGTGATGGTCCAGAGCGGCGAAACCGTCGTGGACGCCGTGAGCTACGGCGAGAACACCACGGTCGAGACCGTACGGACCGCCGCGGGGTCGGTCACGCTCGCGGTGAACCGGACGACTCACGAGGGGACCGTCCTCCTCGCCAGCGTCTCCGGGCGCGCCCTGAACGCGAGCGAGGGCCTCGAAGTCACCGTAGACGGCGAGGCCGCCGCCGAAGCGCGGACTTACACCCAACTCCGGAGCGCGCTCGGGAGCGAAAAGTCCCGCTACGCGGTCGAGAGCGACGGAACCGGGTCGGCAGACGCCAGCGCCGACGTACTGGTCGCGGTCAACCACTTCTCCGAGCGCAGGATTTCGATGCAGTCCGAATCGGCGCGCGAGACGACGACTGCCGAGACGACCGAGGACCGGCGGACGACCGAGGATCGGCGGACGACCGGTGACGAGCAGACGACCGGCGAGCGAACCACCCGCGAGTCGGACGGAGAGACGAGCGCCACGACCGTCGTGGACGACGAGACGGACAACGGCGCGGACATCCCCGGATTTACGCCCGTGACGGCGGTCGTGGCGGTAGTCGCCGCGGGCTTGCTAGCGCGGCGGCGGTAGTCAGAACCGCTCTCTTCTTCCGGCCGTGCGTGCCGCGGGCCGAACCCCTAAACCCTCCGGGCGTCGTCAGTGTGGATATGACAACTCACGTCGTTATCATCGGCGCGTACGGGAGCGCCGGAGTCGCGGTCGCACAGAAGTTAGCCGACGAAAAAGACGTGACGCTCACGCTAATCGACGACGGCGAACCCGGCGGCGGACTCTGCATCTTGAAGGGGTGTATGCCCTCGAAAGAGATTCTGTCGGCCGGAGAACACCGATTTCAGGCGCGACACGACCACCGAATCGAGGGCGTTCCCGACGTGGACCTCGAATCCGTCGTGGCGACCAAAGACGACCACATCGGGAACTTCGCGGAACACCGCCGCGCCGCGGTCCGGGAGTTGGCCGACCGCGAGAACGTCGAGTTCGTCCACCGGACCGCCCGATTCGTGGACGACCACACCGTCGCGGTCGGCGACCGGGAAATCGAGGCCGACTACGTGGTCGTCGCCACCGGGTCGTCGGTCAACGTCCCGGACCTGAACGGGATGGACGAGGTGGACTACACGACCAGCGCGGACGTGTTGGACGCGACCGAATTCCCCGACTCGGGCGTCGTGATGGGGTTTGGCTACGTCGGACTGGAGATGGTCCCCTACCTCTCGGAGGCGGCCGAGATGGACCTCACGGTCATCGAACACGACGACTACCCGCTGGACGAGGCCGACGAGGAGTTTCGGGCGGCGATGCTGGACATCTACCGCGAGGAGTTCGACGTGGACGTGCTGACCGACACCTACGAGCAGTCGGTCGAACCCACCGACGACGGCGGCGTGCGCCTCCACGTCGAACGCGGGGGGAGCGACGGACGGCGCGAGACCGTCGAGGCCGACGAACTCTTCCTGTTCACGGGCCGCAGGCCGACCGTGGACGGTCTCGGACTGGAGAACACCCCGCTGGAACCCGAACACGGATGGGTGGGCGACACGATGCAGGCCCGCGACGACGACCGAATCTTCGTGGCTGGCGACGCCAACGGCCACGAACCCATCCTCCACGTCGCCAAAGAGCAGGGCTTTCTGACGGCCGAGAACGTCCTGCGACACCGCGAGGGCGAGCAGTTGAAGCCCTACCGGAACACCCACCACCACGTCATCTTCTCGGGTCTCGGCGTCTACCCGTTCGCGCGGGTCGGGACCTCCGAGGAGGTGCTGGCGGCCGAGGACCGCGACTACGTGGCGGTCACGCGCGAGGCCAGCGACGACGGCGTGTTCGCGACTAAGGCGGTCCCGCGCGGACTGGCGAAACTCGTCGTGGACGCCGACGACGGGACGGTCCTCGGCTATCAGGGTCTCCACTACCACGCCGACGCGATGGCGAAGACGATGCAGGTAATCGTGGAGACGGGGATGGACGTACGCGAGGTTCCCGACCGGGCGTACCACCCGACGACGCCCGAAATTCTGGACGGTCTGGTTCGAGAGGCGAGCGAGCGACTGGACTAAGCGTACTTTTCGGGGGTCGCCTCGAAGGTGTCGCGGTGTTCCTCGCTACAGAAGACGTACGTCTCGCCCTCGTACTCGACCTGCGCCACCGCGAACTCCTCGTCGCGGTAGTCGGTCTCCTCTAGGCTGTCGGTCTCCACGTCCGCGCCGCAGACAGCGCACTGGGCCATCGACGGCGATACGCGGGCGAGCGCGGAAAGAATTGGGGCCGTAAGCGACTCGCGGGCGAGCGAGAGGAACAGGAAAACAATTGTATGACCGTTATAGAGGCATCTCTAACAAATGTCGAGTTAGTTCCACCGCCTACACTCCCCGGCGCGCGCTGACTCTCACGTTCGACCCGGCGCGTGGGGGCGCGGCCGCGAAGCGTGCCGCGCCTGTCCGCGCGAGGTCGTCGGCGTTGTGCGCCGACTGCTCGGCAGACGCGGGTTGTCTGCCGGTATCTTCCGGAACGAAGTGACCGAAATCCTCGAAGGGGACGAGTGAGGGAGTCGGTTGGGGAGGACGTGGCCGTCGCGGTGCGGGGCGGTGCGGTCCTGATTGGTTTCGGCCTGAAGCTAGCTCTGTCGGTCCTTCGTTTCTGACCCGAAACAGCGATTCCTGTCTCCTCCCTCCGACTGAGATAGCGACTCTCGTCTTTCGCCTCCGACCCCCGTCACGCTAACCGCAAACCGCGTCCGACAAGAAACGAACAACCGACACCGACCCGAGAGAACCGCTAGCTCCGGCGCTTGCGCACCACACCGACGAGACCCACGACGGCGACGGCAAAGCCGAGGATTCCGGCGACTTTGCGCTTCGCGCCGCCGCTCTCGTCGCCGCCGATTTCCGGCTCTGGGCCGTGTTCGTACTCGCCTTCGCCCTCGAACTCGTCGAGGTCGGCTTGTTCGGTGTCGCCGCGGTTCGTGAGTTTCCAGACGAGGAGACCGACCCCGGCCACCACCGCGAGCAAGGCGAGGAGTTTGGCCTTGCCGCCGCTGGAGGGTTCAGTCGCGCCGGAATTCTCGGGGGACTCGCCGCTTTTCGCGGTCGTCTCGCCGGGGTACTGGTACTCTTCGAGGAGTGCTGGTTTTTCGAGATTTATCTCCAGAATTGCCATGTAGGTTACTTCGTCGCTCGAATACGAATAGATTGCGGCTACGCTACTTTTCGGGGTCGCCGTTCTTCGGGAGTCGCTGTTCTTCTGGGGTCGCGGCGACTATCGGCGTCGGAGACGAGAACGACGGACTCGAAGAAACGAACGGGAGGCTGAAACGAACAGGAGAGCTAGCTTCAGGCTTGAACCAATCAGGACCGCACCGCCCCGCACCGCCACCGCGGGCCTCACGCCTCCCCACCCTCGCGGCCGCCTGAACGCGGCCGCTCCCTCGCGCGGGGGCGCGACCCGCAAGCGGTCGCGCGCGCCGGGTCGAACAGTGAGAGTCAGCGCGCGGAAGTCCAAGTGAGAGTCAGCGCGGTGAGAGTCAGCACGAGGAAGTTCAGTTACTCCGCCAATCCGTGGGCAAGAAAGCTTAAATGGTCAGTGTGAGTTAGCCGAACGTACCCGAGTACCATGCCGACGCCGACTGGAGATTACGACCTACGCGAACTGCGTCGTCTCGCGGACCCGAACCGGGAAACTCCCGAGGAGTTCGACGACGGCGAGGCCCTGCCAGCGCCGCCCGACGAGGTGTTGCGCCACACCGAGCGCAACGAACTCGTCCAACTCCAGAGCCAGTTTTCTGCCGCGGGCGCGCTCCCCGAGCGACCGTACCTCGACCGCCTCCCCGACCAGTACAGCACCGAAGTCGTCGTCTTCGAGTGGTTGGACTTCCTCATCAACAAGGCCGGGTTCGAGAACACCGGCAACGCCCTCCAGTACTACGAGGAGGTCGGCTGGATTACCGAACGCGTCCGCGAGGAACTCCGGGAGTACATGCGCGGGTTCTCCGAAGTCGAGAGTTTCGACCCCGACAAGCCCGGCCCGGCGGCCCTCGACGTGGACGACCACGTGCTGAGTCTAGTGTACATCGCGCGCCTCGCGTCGGTGTAGCTACGTCGGCGACCAGTCGAGTCGCGCGTTTCGCTTCCGGAGGTACTCCGGTGACGGGCCGCCGTCGCCGAACCGAATCCGCTCGCCGTCGCTGTCCGCCAGCGTCCGGCGAAGGATGTCGCTTTTCGTCTCGAATGCGGGGTTCACCCGCAACCGATAGTCCGCGTCGAAGGTGAACAGGCCGCGGTCGAACGCGGCGTGGTGGGTCTTGTCGAGCGCCAACACGTTGTCGAACGCCGCACGGAGGTCGGCGAACTCACTCCACGGGAGGACGTGGGCCACGTCGAGCAGTCCGGCACAGTCAACGCCCGAGACGGGACACTGGTCGTCGTACCGTCCGAGGACTGCCTCCCGGAACTCGGGATGAACCCGTCTGCCGGTCGCGGTCGTCTCGTACTCGGTCGCGGTGTAAGTCGGTCCGTCGTCGGTCCGCGAGGCGTCGGGCGCACCGACGCCCGACGGCGACGGGACGAAATCCGTGTCGAGCGAGAGGACGCGGTAGGTCCCCGCCGAGAGGAACGCGATTTCACCCGCGTCGCGAAGTTGCTGTAGCGTCCGACTCAGCGACTGGCCGTGGGTGTTCGACGCCGGAAACTCGGCTTCGAGGCGCTCACGAGACTGGTCTAGCAGGTCCTGCCGTTCGACTACTGCCAGTCCGGTCTGCTCGCGGTAGCGTGCTAGCTCCTCGCGGACGACTTCGCGCCAGCGCGACATCTCGCGTCGGGAGACGAACCGACTGCTAGTAGATCTTTCGCTCGAACGCGACGCGGTAGCCCGGGAACTTCGAGGCGTGGGACTATTTACTCGTGAGCACCTATGACGGACAACAGGTGTCGAACGTAGGGAATGAAGGGCCACAACGAAGAGCCATCGGGAGGCGACCGAGACTCGCCGAGTACTCCCGACTTCGGCGACGACTTCTTCGAGCAGATGGTGGCGGAGGCCGACGACGCGATACTCACGGCCGACGCCGACGGAACTATCGTCTACGCGAACGCCGCCGTCGAGGAGTTGCTCGGCTACGCGCCGTCGGAGGTCCGCGGCCGACAGTTCGGCGAATTCGTCCCGGACCGACTCCGGGACAGGTACGACGGATGGTTCGACCGCTACGCCGACGGTGACGCCGGGACCCCCCTCGACGACGGGAGCTACGAGGTGACGTGGCTGGCCGCCGACGGCGAGGAGATTCGCCTCTCGGTGTCGGGCGTCGTCCACGAGAGCGACGGCCGAGAGTGGTTCACCGGGTTCGTCCGGGAGGTCCGCGGCTCGGACGCGTCGGCCGAGCGACTCCGCGAGGAGGAGGCGCTCATCGAGGAGATGTTCGACACCAGTCCGGTTGCCTTCGCGGTGCGGGACGCCGACGGCGAACTCCTGCGGGCGAACGAGCGTGCGGCCGAACTGGTCGGCGTCGGGTCCGACCAACTCACCTCCGACACCGAAGACGAGTGGACCGTCTACGACACGTCGGGCGAGCGACTGCCGAGAGACGAGTATCCGGTCAGTCAGGTCTTCGAGACGGGTGAACACGTCTACAACGAGGAGGTGGTGGTCGAACAACCGGGCGGCAAGCGCGTCCACCTCTCGGTCAGCGCGGCCCCGATTTGCGACGGCGATGAAGTTGAGAGAGTCGTCAGCGCCGCCGAGGACATCACCGAACTGAAAGAGACCCAGTTCGACCTAGAACGCCGACGCGAGGAACTCGAAACCGAACTCTCGGAGGTGTTCAGCCGAATCGCCGACGCGTTCTTCGCGCTGAACGACGACTGGGAGTTCACCTACGTCAACGACGAAGCCGAAGACCTCTTGCTCCGCAGGGAAGAGGACCTTCTCGGCGAGAACGTCTGGGACGTGTTCACCGAGGCCGAGGGGACGCGGTTCCAGCGCGAGTACGAGCGAGCGATGGAGAGCCAAGAGGCCGTCTCGTTCGTGGAGTACTACCCGCCGCTCTCGACGTGGTTCGAGGTCCGAGCCTACCCCTCCGAGACGGGACTGTCGGTCTACTTCCGGGACGTGACCGAGCGAAAGGAGCGCGAGCAGGAACTCGAACGCTACGAGACCATCGTGGAGACCGTCGAGGACGGCATCTACATCCTCGACGACGACATGAAGTTCTCGATGGTGAACTCGGCGCTGTGCGAGATGACCGGGTTCGACCGCGAGGAACTCCTCGGCGAGTCGGCGTGGGAGTTCGTAGAGAACGACGACGAGGTTCGGGACGTGATAGCCGAGAACACCGACGAGATGGTGGCGGGCGACCGGACCTCCGCGACGGTGGAGATAGACGCCGCGACCGCCGAGGGCGGGACGTTCCCGGCGCAGGTGCTGTTCGTCGTCCGGGACACCGGTGACGGTCTCGAACACGTCGGTATCGTCCGTGACGTGACCGAGCAGAAACACCGCGAGGAGGAACTCCACAATCGCGTCACCCAACAGCAGGTACTCTCGGAGTTCTCCCAGCACGCCCTCGAAGACCGACCGCTCGACGACCTGATGGACGAGGCGGTCGAACTCGTCGCTGAGACGCTCGGGCAGGAGTACAGCAAGGTGTTGAAGCTCCGACCTGACGAGGAAGACCTGTTGCTTCGGGCGGGGTACGGGTGGGACCGAGACGCCGTCGGGTCGGCGACCGTAGACACCGAAACCGGGTCGCAGGCTGGCTACACCCTCATGTCGAAAGAGCCAATCGTCGTCCGGGACTACCGGAACGAAGACCGATTCTCGTACCCCGACCTGTTGGCCTCGCAGAACCTCGTCAGCGGCGTCAGCACCATCATCGGGTCACCCGGAGACCCGTGGGGGATTCTCGAAACCCACACGACCGAGCGGCGGGGGTACGCCGACTACGACGTGCAGTTCGTCCAGAGCATCGCTCACATCCTCTCGACGGCTATCCGGCGTCGGGAACGCGAGCGGGAACTCGAACGCTACGAGACCATCATCGAGACCGTAGACGACGGAGTGTACGCGCTTGACTCCGACGAGCGATTCGTGATGGTCAACGAGGCGTTCTGTCAGATGACGGGCTACGACCGCGAACAACTGCTCGGCGAACCTGCCTCGGTCGTCCACAGCGAGGCGATTAGCGAAACCGCCGCGGAGATGAGCGAGAGTGCGGCCGGGGACAGCGACAGCGCAGTGCTGGAACTCGAACTCCGCACCGCCGACGGCGACACCATCCCGGTCGAGAGTCGGTTCGGCCCGTATCGGTACGGCGAGACGCGATTCGCCCGGACCGGGGTCGTCCGCGACATCACCCAACGCAGGTGGTTCGAACAGACGTTGACCGCCCTCCACGAGTCGAGTCGGGAACTCCTCCAACTCGAAACACAGTCGGCGGTGTGCGAGTCGGTCCTCCGGACCGCGACCGACGTTCTCGGCATCGAGGGCGCGGGAATCTACGTGTGGGACGACGACGAGTCGAACCTCGTCCCGGCCGCCCACACCGAGTACGTCGCTGGCATCTTCGACGACCTGCCGGAGTTCGGTCCCGGCGACACGTCCATCACGTGGCGGGCGTTCGCCGACAGGCGGACTATCGCACTTGACGACGTTCGGGAGACCAATCTCGCGTACAGCGACGACACGCCGCTCCGAAGCGGTATCTGGATTCCGCTCGGCGACCACGGCGTCCTCGCGGTGGTCTCGGAGGAAGTCGGCGGATTCGGGTCCGACGAGAAGCAACTCGCCGACCTGCTGGCCGCCACCGCGGAGGCCGCACTCGACCGGGTGGAGCGCGAGCGAGAACGCCGCCAGCACGAGCGCAGACTACAAGAGCAGAACGAGCGACTCGACGCCTTCGCCAGCATGCTGGCCCACGAACTCCGGAACCCGCTGGAGATAGCCCAAATCTACCTCGACATGGGCATCGAGAACGCGGTCGGCGGCGGCGACGACGGGTCGGCGCTACGGGAGGTCGAGCGCGCCCTAGACCGCATCGAGGAGATGATAGAGACCCTGCTGGTCGTCACCCGGCGCGGCGGGTCGGTGGACACGACCGAACCCGTGGCGCTCGGCGAGGTGGCCCGCAAGTGGTGGGCGGACCTCGACCCCGACGGGACGCTGACGGTCGAGACTCACCGCGAGATTCTGGGCGACCCCTCTCGCCTGCGCCAACTACTTGAGAACCTCTACCGGAACGCCGTGGAACACGGGTCGGCGGATAGCCCGTCGGACGCCGACGATTCGGCCGAACGCGACGGTCCCGGCGTCGCGGTCCGAGTCGGGGACCTCGAAGACGGCTTCTACGTCGAGGACGACGGGCCGGGAATCCCCGAAGGCGAGCGCGAGCAAATCTTCGAACCGGGCTACTCGACCAGCAACGTCGGCATCGGGTTCGGACTCGCAGTGGTCGAGCAGTTGGTGGACGCCCACGGGTGGGACGTGACCGTCACCGAGAGCGAGTCGGGCGGCGCGCGCTTCGAGTTCACGGGCGTCGAGACGCCCGACGAGTGAAGTATCGGTCGCTTTCGGAACGAGCCACGTTTCCTAAACAATTATATTCCTCCTTTAGAGCAATATTTGTAATTGCCCATCCGCGAACGGCGGCGCGAAGTGCGCCGCCGTTCGCGTCCCGCGCCCGACGAGTCACCTCACTCCAGCGACCGCGAGGAGTTGGCGACCACGACCAGACTGCTGGTGCCCATCGCGACCGCGGCGAAGAGGGGATTCAGCAGGCCCAACACCGCCAGCGGGACGGCCACGGCGTTGTAGAGGAACGCCCACCCGAGGTTGTGGCGGATGCGCCGGTTGGTCCCGCGGGCTACGTCGAACACCGACGCCACGGCGTCTAAGCCGCCGTCAACGACCACGGCGTCGGCGGCGTCGCCCGCGAGGTCGGTGCCGCTTCCGAGCGCCACCCCGATGTCCGCGGCGGCCAGCGCGGGGGCGTCGTTGGACCCGTCGCCGACCATCGCCACGGTTCCCCGCGATTGCAGGCGCGTTACGGTCTCGGCCTTGGCCTCGGGCGGCACCCCAGCGAACACCTCCGAAACGTTGGGGTCCGCGCGGAACTGCTCGGCCGCGCGCTCGTCGTCGCCGGTGAGGACCACCACGTCGCGGCCCTCCGCGAGGTCTGCGACCGCCTCCTGCCACCCCGACCGCGGCCTGTCGCCGACGACCACGACGCCCCGCGCCCGGCCGTCCCACCCGACTGCGACCGGGACGTGACCCTCGGCGCGGGCGTCGTCGGCCGCGCGACGGAGGGACGAGGACAGCGAGAGTCCCCGCTGTGCCAGCAGGTCGGGGTGGCCGACCGCGACCGACGCGCCCGCCACCTCGCCGGTCACGCCTCGGTCGTGGGTCTCGACCGACCCGGCGGCGGTCGCGGTTGCGGTCTCTACGGTGCGGTTTGCAGTTTCATCGGTGTCGGCTTCAGTGGCGTTTGCTGTCGTCGCGGTGCGGTCTGCGGTCGCTGTCGCGGCCTCAATGTCGTCGGCTTCAGCGGCGGTATCCGTGGTCTCGGCAGTCGCCGTCACAGTGCGACCCTCGGTCACACCGCCGTCGGCGGTCACAGTTCCGGACGCACCGCCGGAACCACCGGACGCCGCGACGACCGCCTCCGCAATCGGGTGGGCCGAGTAGCGTTCGAGCGCCGCGGCGCGGGCCAACACGTCGTCGGCGTCGGCCGATTCGGGCACCGAATCGGCCGACTCGCCCGCGACTGACTCGTCTCCCACCGACTCGTTCCCGGCCGACTCGTCCACCACAACGTCGCGGACCGCCATCCGGCCGTCGGTCAGCGTCCCGGTCTTGTCGAGGACCACCACGTCGGTCTCCGGCGCGGACTCGAACACGGCGTCGGAAGCAACCACGACGCCGCGGTCGGCCGCCTCTCGGATGCCCGAGGCAACCGCCAGCGGCGTGGCGAGTCCGAGCGCGCAGGGACACGAGACGATGAGGACCGTCAGGCCCGCCAACAGCGCGTCGGCGACGGGCGCGCCCCCGAGGAGGTGCCACCCGGTCGCGCCCGCCGCGAGGACGAGGACCGTCGGCACGAACAGGGTCGCCAGTTTGTCGGCGAGGCGCTGGACGCCCGACCGAGAACTCTGAATCGACCAGAGCAGGTTCACCAGTCTGTCGAGCGTACTCTCGGCGTCCGCACCCACCTCGACCACGAGGGGTTCGTCGGTGACGACGGTCCCCCCGAGAATCGAATCGCCCGGCCGACGGGTCTCGGGGAGCGACTCGCCGGTCACGAGCGATTCGTCCACCGCGGCGGTCCCCTCCGCGACTTCGCCGTCCACGGGCACGCGCTCGCCCGGCCGGACCAGCACGCGCTCGCCCGGCGCGAGGTCCGCGACGGGGACCGACTCGTGGTCTCGCCCGCCGATTCCGCTACTGCCGCCGGTCACGCGGGTCGCCTCGCTGACTCGCGCGCTGGTCAGCTCCGAGAGACCGCTGGCGGCCCGGCGCTTGATTCGGTCCTCGTAGTAGTTGCCCAACGTGACGACCAGCACGATGGCGACGGTCACGTCGAAGTAGACGTGGGTCCGGCCCACGAGGACCGCAACCGAACTGTAGAGGTAGGAGCTCGCCGCCGCGAGCGACACCAGCAGGTCCATGTTGGGTTGGCCCGCCCGGAGGCTGACCACCGCCCCGCGGAGAATCGGGAATCCGGTGTAAAACAACACGATGGAGGACATCAACCAGACGTTACCGAACAGGTAGAGTCCGTCGAAGCCCCCCAAATCGACCAGCGGGTCGTAGCCGAGGTAGGTGGGGTAGAGAAACAGCGCGTACCACACCATCACCATCATGCCGAAGATGCCGCCGCCGAGCAGGAACCGGACGATTTGGGTGTCGGCCCTGTCGTCGTCGGCCCCGCTCTCGCCGGGGTCGGCGACGCCGTAACCGTAGCGGTCGAGTCGCCGCCCGAGGGCGTCGAGTTCGGTCCCTTCGTCGTGGGCGACCCGGAGCATGTCGGTGGCGTAACTCGCCTCCGCGCCGTGGACGCCCTCGGCGTCGGCCGCCGCCGACTCGACGAACGTCTCGCAGGTCGCACAGTGCATCCCCTCGACCGAGAGGTACGTGTGGTCTGCGTCGTCGGGCGCGTCCTCGACGCCAGCGTCGGTCCCGCGCTCGGCCCGCACCTCGTCGGGGTCGGCCGCTTCCGCGTCGTCTAAGGTCCGGGCGATTTCGAGACATCCCCGACAGCAGTACGCGCCGGGGACCTCCTCGGCGGACGCGCCGCCGGAGCCGGCAGACACGCCACCGGAAACGTCCTCGGCCGTCACCGGCGAGTCGCCGGTCGGCAGGCCACAGAGCGTACACTCGTCGCCGTTTCCGTCGTCAGAAAGAGATGCGGTCTCGCTCATCGTAACTACCCCAGTGCCCCGTACTCGGGTGCCGGAAGCGGCAGTTTCACGCGCGGTACCGCGACTCCGAGCAGGTCGAGTCCGTGTGCGACCATCAGGTAGCCCAGCACGACGAACGCGACTCCGAGAACCTGATGGGCGCGCCGGTTGACCGACAGCGACCCGAAGACGGTGCCGTACACCAGCAGAGTCGGGAACGTGCCGACCCCGACCAGCGCGAGCAGGAAGGCCCCGCGCACGGGGTCGGCGAGCGCGAAGGCGTAGACGTACGCCGGGTACGTGATGGGACAGGGGAGCAGGGCGTGAACGACCCCGAGACCCGCGATGCGGGCGTCACCCACGAAGGCGTCCACTCGACGGGTCAGGAACCCGCTGACCCGCCGAAACGCGCCGCCGACCACGGGGAGCGACCCGGACACCGGGAGCGACGGGTGAGACGCCGACCCGCCGACGTACGAGACGCCCGTGACCGCGATGAACGCCCCGGCGAGGAGCGCCGTCGTCGCCTGCACGCCGTTTCCGACCGCGAGAACCGCGTCCAGCGCGCCGACCGTGACCGCGCCGACGAACGCCAGAAGCGCCCCGACCGCGGCGTACCCGGCGGTCCGCCCGAGGTTGAACAGGACGTGCTGGCGAACCTGCCGGAGCGTGAGGGTCTGCTTGCCGTCGGCCTGCCCCTCCTGCATCCGGAGTCGGTCGGCGTAGACGCTCACGAGGGGTCCACACATCCCGATGCAGTGCGCGCTCCCGAGGAACCCGACCGCCAGAAAGACCGCGGCGTCGAGGTTGCCGGTCGGGAGCGGTCCGCCGTGGCCGTGGAGGGGGACGAGCATGTCGAGTTAGACCGCCGACTCGGGGGCGTCGTCGTCGGAGTGCCCGCCCTCCGTCGGCGAGGTGAGCAGGTAGAGGCTTCCGAAGATGAGACCGACGTTGACGAGGGCCACCACCGCGAGGAGGCTTCGGCCGAGTGCGAACAGGGCAACCGGCGCGAGCGCCAGCAGTGCGACGACGGTCAAACTTCGTGGCGAACGGTTCGACAGGGCCTTTTTGAGTCCGGACTGGCTCTGCGATTCCATACAGTCGGGTTGTACTGGCGTACCTAACCCCGTTACGACCGTTTTCAGGGTTTGGGAATCGGCTGTCTCGATTAAATACTCCGTGTTCGTACGACCGCTTATGTCGATGGAACCGGAGACTGAGAGTACGATTCGGGAAGACGTACCCGACCGGCCACGCGGATACGTCGTCGGCTCCGCGCCCGACAGCATCGAGCGCGAACTCGGCCACGACGACTTCGACCCGGTTGGGACGTTGGTACTGATACTCGGCTACTTCGCCATTCTGGTGGTAATGTGGGTGTTCATGTACTTCGTGGAGTTCCTCGGTCGGGGCATGACGGTGATTGGGTAGGAGGTGATTCGAGATGGAGATACACGACTACGAGAAGTTCTGGCTCGGCGCGGCACTGCTACTCATCGTCGGCTTCATCGCCACCGTCTCGTACGGGGCGGTCGGAGCTGGCGTCGAGATGATAGACGACGACGGCGGCACCGTGGACCCCCAAGCGCTCGGCGACCATCCCAAGTTCGGCGACCCCGGCGTCTACCAGTCGGGACCGAACGAGTACGACGTGTACGTCGTCGCCCAGCAGTTCGCGTTCCGGCCGGGCACCGCCGAACCGATTCGGGTCCCGGCCCACAGCACGGTGACGTTCCACGTCACCTCCGCCGACGTGATTCACGGCTTCGAGGTGGTGGGCACCAACGCCAACACGATGGCGATTCCGGGACAGGTCGCTACGTTCACCGTCGAGGTGGACGGCCCGAAGACGTACGGCCTGCTCTGCAACGAGTACTGCGGGTCGGCCCACCACGCGATGGAGGGGTCGATGGAAGTCGTCCCGGAAGACGAGTTCAACGCGACGGGGGGTGCCTGAGATGGCGACGTTCGTAGACCGGTACCCCGAGGAAGCCTCGGTCGTCAAAGCCAGCCTCGTCGTCTCGTTCGTCGCGCTCGGTATCGGGGCCTTGTTCGGTCTGGTGCAGGCGCTCCACCGGACGGGCTACTTCCGGGTCATCGACTCGGTGGACTACTACACCGTCCTGACGGGCCACGGGGTCCTGCTCGCGCTGGTGTTCACCATCTTCTTCCTCGTGGGACTGTTCACGTGGGCGGTCGTCCAGAGTCTGGAACGACCGCTCCCCGACATCAGATTGACGTGGGCGTGGTTCGGCCTGACGACGACCGGCGCGGTGTTCGTGGCGGTCGCAATCCTCGCCGGGTTCGTCCCGAGCATCGACATGAGCGCGGACGTGTTGTACACGTTCTACGCGCCGTTGCAGGCCCACCCACTGTTCTACGTCGGACTGGCGATGTTCATCGTCGGGACGTGGCTGGCGGGGGCCGACTGGTTCCTCGCGTATCGCGACTGGCGCGGTGACAACCCCGACGAGCGCATCCCCCTCCAGACGTTCATGGTGCTGACGACCATGCTGATGTGGTACCTCTCGACCATCGGGGTCGCCGTCTCGACGGTGTTCTTCCTCATCCCGTGGTCGTTCGGCATCGTCGAGACCGTGAATCCGCTTCTCACGCGGACGCTGTTCTGGTTCTTCGGCCACCCCGTGGTGTACTTCTGGCTGATGCCCGCGTACCTGATGTGGTACACCGTGATGCCGAAACTCGCGGGCGGACGCCTGTTCAGCGACCCCCTCGCGCGGGTCGTGTTCGTGCTGTTCCTCCTGCTCTCGACGCCGGTCGGCATCCACCACCAGTATCTGGACCCCGGCATCGCGGAGGGCTTCAAGTTCATCGCCATGACGAACACGATGTTCCTCCTGCTCCCGAGTCTGCTGACCGCGTTCACCGTGGTCGCCAGCGTCGAACACGGCGCGAGACAGCGCGGCGGCGAGGGGTACATCAAGTGGCTCGGCGCGCTCCCGTGGCGCGACCCCGCCTTCACCGGGATGGCGCTCGCAGGCGCGCTGTTCGCGGCTGGCGGGTTCTCCGGCATGATTAACGCCGGGATGAACATCAACTACCTCATCCACAACACGCTGTGGGTGCCCGGACACTTCCACCTGACCGTCGGCACCGCAGTCGCGCTGACGATGATGGCCGGGTCCTACTGGCTGGTCCCGCAGTTGACCGGTAAGCGCCTCTACAGCCGACCTATCGGTCTCCTACAGGTCGTCCTCTGGTTCGTCGGCATGGTGTTCATGTCGAACGCGATGCACCGGGCCGGACTCGTCGGCATCCCGCGCCGGACCGCCGAACCCCAGTACCAGAGCTTCGACTTCTCGGCGGTCATCGGCACGGTCGGGGAACTCCGGGCGCAAATCGCGCTCGGCGGGTTCCTGCTGTTCGTCTCGGTCGTGCTGTTCCTGTTCAACCTCCTGCTGTCGGCGTTCGAGGAACCCATCGAGAACCCGGTTGACGACAGCCTTCCCGCGCCGCTGTCGGGAGCGAGCGGTAGCCCCGTGGTCCTCGACAACCTCCGGCTCTGGACCGCCATCGCAATCGTGCTGGTGATTCTGGCCTACACGCTCCCGCTGGCCAGCATCGTGGGCGACGCCGGACTGTTCGGCAACGTGCCGGGCGTGCCGGTGTGGGTGTCGGCGAACGCCGAAGTCACAATCGAGGCGCTAACGGAGGTGATAGCATGAACATCTCGCGCGCCGGTCTGCTCGTGTTGGTGGCGTTCAGCATCCCGGTCGCCGTCGAACTACGGGTGCTGTTCGGCTTCTTCGGCGTCGATTTGCCGCTGGCGGCGGTCGTCGTCTTCGAGGCCGTCTTCCTGCTCGCCATCGCGGTGGTCTACAACCTCGGCGCGGAACCGAAGTCGGCGACCAAGCACTGAGCGATGTCGGCCAACGCCTCCCCGAAGTCGGACGCGGCGTCGGAGTCCGACGCCGCGCCGGATTCGACCCCCTCGCTCGGCACCGCGGCGCGGGCGGCCCGCGCCTTCGTCGCGCTCACGGTCGGGGAGGCGTTGGTCGTCCTCACCTACCTCGCGGTGGCCGACGCGGGCGTCCTGTCGGTCCGGCACCTCGCGTACCCCTTCGTCTGGACCAACGCCGCGGTTCTCGCGGTGGCCTACGCCCGAATCCCGCGGCCGAGCGACCGATGGACCTACGGCGCGCTCGCGGTCGGCGCGGGCTACTTCGCGGTCCTCTGTGCGGCGGGCGGACTCGCCGCGGCGGGCCACGGCGCGGGTCTCGGGTCGGTGTCGGTCGTCGGGGCGGTCCCCGGGTGGGGACCGCTGGTGGTCGTCTCGGGCGGCGCGGTCCACCTCACGCTCGTCCCGTTCAAACTGGTCGGCTACGCAGGGCTGGCGACCCTCGCGTACGCCGCGCTCGCGCGAGCGAGTCGGGGCCTGCTCGGGGGTGCGCTCGGTCTCGTGACCTGCGTGAGTTGCACCGGGTCGGTGCTGGCCGCCCTCTTCGCTGGCGTCGGCGGGTCGTCGGCCGCGATTTCGGCGGCGACCGCTCGCTCGTACGACCTCTCGACGGCGGTGTTCCTGCTCGCGGTCGGAGCGATGTGGGTCGGTCTCCGGCGGTAGGGCGAGACACCCGATTTTTCGGTTTTCGACGACTCGACTAGCCGCGGGTCGCGCTCGGCCAATCAGCCGACAGGACGCGCTCGACTGACCAACCACCCGCGAACGCTCGACTGACCAAACCACCGTGGGTGGGATAAAGGGGCCGCCCGCTCGCGTTTATCGTGGTCGTCTCTGCGGGCCACTATTCGAGCGAACGAACGGAGTGAGTGAGCGAGAATATCCCGCAGAGCGACCGCGAGCGGGCGGGGGCTTTCGAAGTGTTCTTCGCCGCGACTCCCGCGGTCGCACTCACGTTTCCAACGATACGTAGCGAGCAGGCAGGGGATTTCGAGGAAATTACGACTCCGAACCACCCCACACTAACCACTAAGAAACGCCGACTCACAGTCCGAGTCTCCGCGAGAAAAGCAGTTCAGGCGCTCCGGCGGGGCTTGCGGCGTCCGGTCTGGCGGTTCAGCCACATCGTCAGCACGACGCCGAACGCGACCAAGGAGACGCCCGACAACACCGACACCGCGAGGTCGGTCGAGATGCCCACGGAGACGGACGGGAGCAGGGCGTATCCCGCGACGGCGGTCAGCACGACGCCGAGGACGACGAACAGCCCGATGGCGGCCCGAATCAGGTCGAATCGCTCGGATACTTTGGTGGTCATGGTACACTCTATGCTACGCAGGACGACTTCATCAAGTATGAGCGCGATTCTCAGGTTCTGAAAATCGAGCGGGTCGGCGCGCGGGTCCTCGCCGCGGTGTGACCGGGACGCTACGCGGCGCTCACGAGTTGTCACCGAAAAGTGGGCCCGCTCGGATTCGGAACCGGAGCGAGACGGTCCTGCTCGGTCGCTCGCTCGCGGCTTCGCCGCTCGCAGACCGCTCCCTGCGCGGGCGTGCGGCTCGCAGGGTTCAGATCCTCGAAAGGTCCTTTTCGGTGACGTGGTGGTTCGCACACGCTACGCGGCGCTCACGAGTTGTCACCGAAAAGTGGGCCCGCTCGGATTCGAACCAAGGAATCGCCCGGTGTCCCATGACGCTGGATGTCCCAGTCGCCAGTATGAGCCGGGTGCTTTACCAGACTTAGCTACAGGCCCTCGGATGCAGGTAAAGCGTCGATTCTTTAAATCACTTCGGTTTGTGACGACGACATGGCCGCTCACGGGGACGCTCGCAGACGAGACTGCTCGCGGATTGTGAGCGGCAGAAAAGCGCCGTCGCCAGGACTCGAACCTGGGACCACCACGTTAACAGCGTGGCGCTCTACCAACTGAGCTACGACGGCTTCCTGTTGCATTCATCCCTATGCGAGAGTGATTTGATAGGGCTTTCGTTTTCGCCCGAGGGGAGTGAGTCGTTGACGTGGCGAGACGACACGTTTTCGGCCGGGCGGCGAGAATCGCTACGCGATGACCGGCGAGGACGCGGACGACGAGGACTTCGAGGAGGTGGTCGCCGCGGTGGGCGAGCGAATCGACCCCGGCGAGCGCGAACGCGAGCGGATGCGCGAGGCGGTGGCCGCGCTGACAGAACGAGCCGAGGACGCCATCGCGGACCTACCCGTGGCGGGCGACGTGATTCAGGTCGGGAGTACCGCCCGAGGGACGTGGATAAGCGGCGACCGGGACATCGACCTGTTCGTGCGGTTCCCCGCCGACGTGGACCGCGAGCAGTTGGAATCCTACGGACTCGAAGTCGGCCACGCCGTCCTGCCGGAGGGTCGCGAGGAGTTCGCCGAACACCCCTACGTCACCGGCGAGTTCGACGGCTTCGACGTGGACCTCGTACCGTGCTACCGCCTCGACTCGGCGACCGACATCAAGTCGGCGGTGGACCGGACGCCGTTCCACACCGAGTACCTCGACGCGCGCCTCGACGCGGACCTCGCCGGGGAGGTGCGCCTGTTCAAGCAGTTCCTGAAGGGCATCGGAGCCTACGGCAGTGACCTCCGGACGCGGGGGTTCTCGGGCTACCTGACCGAACTACTCGTGGTCGAGTACGGGAGCTTCCGCGCGGTAGTAGAGGCCGCGGCAGACGACTGGCACCCGCCGGTCCGGTTCGACCCGGAAGACCACGGAACCGTCGAGTTCGACGACCCGCTGGTGGTCATCGACCCGACCGACCCCGAGCGAAACGTCGCCGCCGTCTGCGCCGCCCGGAACGTCGCGCGCCTCCAGCACTACGCCCGCGAGTTGCTCGCCGACCCCCGCGAAGACCTGTTCTTCCCGGACCCGCCCGAACCGCTCGGCGAGGGCGGTGTGCGCGAGCGCGTCGGGTCGCGTGCGACGACCCCCGTCGCGCTCCGGTTCGACGCCCCCGACGTGGTGGAGGACCAACTCTACCCCCAGCTCCGGAAGTCGCTCGCTGGCGTCCGCGACGAGTGCGAGCGCCGCGGGTTCGACGCGCTCCGGACCGCGACGTTCGCCGACGACTCGGCGGTCCTCCTCGTCGAGTTGGAAGTCGCCGAGCGACCGGCCGTCGAGCGCCACGAGGGACCGCCGGTCCACGTCCGCCAGCACGCAGAAGGCTTCTTCGGGAAGTACGCCGACGACCCGTCGGCGTACGGGCCGTTCATCGACGGCGACCGCTATGTCGTGGAGCGCGAACGGGAGTTCGAGACCGCCGCGGCGTTTCTGGAGAGCGACGCGCTGTACGACGTGGCGCTCGGCGTCCACGTCGAGTCGGCGCTACAGGACGGCTACGACGTGCTGGTGGGTTCGGAGGTGGTGCGACTGGCCGACGAGTTCGGTGAGGAACTGGCGACCTACTTCGACCCCGAGCCGTAGACGTGGTTTTCTGTTCGTCTTAGACTCCTTTCTATTTTGTTTGACTATATTCTTATTTGTTAGAGGTGTCTGTAGTTGCGTCCGTCGCGGTGCTGATTGGTCCGACGGTAACCTCCCTGCCGGAATCGTCGTGGAAGTAGCGGCCACGAACGTTCCGGTCTGCACGTTCCGACTCGTCACGGCAACCGCCGGAACCGAGGTTGGGAAGTCCTCGAAAGCCCCCGCCCGCTCGCGGTCGCTCTGCGGGATATTCTCGCGCCTCGCTTCGCTCGGCGCTCGAATAGTGGCCCGCAGAGACGACCACGTAAACGCGAGCGGGCGGCCCCTTTATCCCACCCACCGTGGTTTGGTCGGGCGGGTGTTCGCTGGCGGTTGATTGGCCGAGCGCGTCCTGTCGGCTGGTCAGTCGAGCACGTCCCGTCGGCTGGTCAGTCGAGCGCACCCCGGCGGTTGCTCCCCGGAGCGCCGCGAGACCCAAGACGCCGGAGGTTCTACTTGGTCACGATTCCGATGGCGAGCGAACACGACCACGCGGGCCACGACCACGCCGCCGACGCCAGCCTCCGGGCGCTCGCGCTGGCGCTGGCTATCAACACCGCCTTCCTCGTCGTGGAGTTCGTCGGCGCGCTCTACGCCGACTCGCTGACCCTGCTCGCCGACGCGGTTCACATGCTCACCGACAGCGCCAGCCTCGGACTCGCGCTTCTGGCGGCGTGGGTCGCAACCCGACCCGCCGACGCCAAGCGGACCTACGGCTACCAGCGCGCGGAGGTCCTCGGCGCGTTCCTCAACGGCGTGTTCCTGCTCGCTACCGTCGTCTACATCGTCTACGACGCCGTGCGTCGGTTTCGGGACCCACGCGCGGTCCGACCGCTCGTCGTGGTCGGCGTCGGCCTGCTCGGACTCGGTGCCAACCTCGCGGCGGCGTGGGTCCTCCGGAGGAACCGCGAGATACTCAACGTCGAGGGCGCGTTCGTCCACCTGCTTGCCGACGCCCTCGGCAGTGTCGCGGCCGTCGCCGTCGGAGTCGCGCTGTTCTACACCGACCTGCTGGTGCTGGACCCGCTGTTCGCGGTTCTCGTGGCCGGACTCGTCCTCTACTCCGCGAAGGACCTGCTCGCCGACAGCCTCAACATCCTCCTGCAGGGGACCCCGCGAGAGGTCGAACTCACGGAGGTTCGGCGCTACCTCGAAACCCTCCCCGGCGTGGTCGAAGTCCACGACGTTCACGTCTGGGCGCTGAGTTCGACCGACTACGCGCTCTCGGCCCACGTCGTCGTCGCGGAGGGCACCGACCCGGATTCGGTCCTCGCCCACTGCCGGTCGGAGTTAGGTCGGACGTTCGACATCGACCACGCGACCCTCCAAATCGAGTCGGAGTCGTACTCGCACGTCGCGGACTTCGACTGTTATGAATTCGACGGCAAAGCTTGATACGTAAGAACGTCGTCGTAGCGGTCGATGTGGCGAACACTGTTCGTCGCTGCCCTCCTCGTGCTTGCCGGTTGTGCGACCGACGCGCCCGGCACCGGGGCGGACGCGGACGGTTCGGCAGACCATCGTCACCGGGCGCTCACGTCCGAGGACGCGCCAAACCGCCCGAATCCGTGGGGGGAGAGGGAGCTGACGGTCGCTATCGACAACACTGCGAACGAATCGCGGAACTTCCGGCCGCTGGTCGCCGACGCCCTCGACTTCTGGGCGAACAACAGCACGCGCTTCGCCGGATTTTCCATCGGCTACGAACTCGACCCCGACGCCCCGAACCCCGACGTTGTGGTCGAGTTCGTCGAGGAAATCGAGTCGTGCGCGAACGTCTCGGAACCCGCGGGATGCGCGCCCTACGTCCACGACAGCGGTCAGGTCTCTCGGCCGATTTCCATCGAAGTCGTCGGGTCGTACTCGAACGACTCGACTCGACTCATCCTGAAACACGAACTCGGGCACACCCTCGGTCTGAACCACTCCGCGGGACCCCAGTCGGTCATGGCCCCGTCCTCGCAGTTGAGTACCCTGCCGCGACCGAACGCCACCGACCGGCGACTCCCGTGGGCCGACGCCGACTTCACGGTGTACCTCGCCGGGAACGACACCGAAGACACCCCCGCGGTCCGCGAGCAGGTCCGACGCGGACTCGACTACTACGCCGGGGGTGCCGACGGTACCGTCCCCGAGAACGTCTCGTTCTCGTTCGTGGACAACCGGAGCGAAGCCGAGGTGGTCGTGGTGTTCGGCGACGACCTACCCTGCCGAACCGGTGACACTGGGTCGTGCGGTCGGGTCCGCGGTATCGACCCCGACGGCGACGGCGCGCTCGAACGCTACGACGACCTCCGAATCACGATAAGCGGCATCGACACCCCGGCCGTCGGCTGGCACGTCGGCTACTGGCTCGGCTACGGGTTCGGCTTCGAGGAGGACCCGGAGTGGCCCGCGCCCTTCCGGAACGCGACGTACGAACAGCGCCGGAGCGACTGGTGGACCGAGAGGTAGTTTCCCGGACCGCTGTCGCGGGAGTTACTCTCGGACGACCATCACGTCCACCTCTCCGCCGGGCGCGCTCGCGGCCGCGAGCGCGCCCTCGACCGCGTACAGGCCCCCACGAGCGAGCGCGGCCGCGACCCAAACAGCGCGTCGTAGCGCGCGGCGAATCCCGGCGGGAGCCACGCCGCGCCGGTCGCAAGCAGGAAGTCAAAGCGTAAATCAGTAGAAAAACGTCCCGAAGAGCGTACACTTTTCAGAAACCGACCCGAACGTCGGGGTATGGACGTTCGAGACCAACCGAAACCGGCGCAACTGCTCGGCGCACTCGCCGCCGTGGTCGCGGTCATCGGCTACGTCGCTTTCGGGTGGCGGTTCGGCGGCGACTCGGACCCGGCCGCGGTCGGTCTCGCGCTGGTCGCGGTCGCCGCGGCGGTGTTCTTCACGGTACGAGGGGAGTGACCGCTCGTCGGCGTGATACCGGGTCGGAGATTCGTCCTGCGAGTATCCGCACGAAATGAAATTCAAAATCCGGGAAATTCATCAGCGTCTCGCAGGGCGAGACGCTTCGGCGTTCGCCTACTCCCCGGACCACGGAGATAGATACAAGACGAACGGTTCGTCGTCAAGGCGCTCGTGGCCGTTCTCGACGAGATAAAAGGGCCGACAGCGACCGACTCCGGCAGGTGGTCGCTGACAGCAGACGGCCGAGAGAAAGTCTCGTAGGACGACTCGCTTCCAGCTTTTGAGAGCGAGCGAACGGAGTGAGAGAGCGAGACAAAAGCTGGACCAAAAAGTGAACGCTCACCCCTCGAATCCCTCTTCCCACCGGAAACGGCCGTCCTTCTGGACGACCTCACCGTCGATTTCCATCCGAGAGTTCTCGCTCACGTCGGTTATCATGTCCACGTGGACCGCGCTCTGGTTGCCCTCCTCGCCTTCGGGCAGGCACGACGAGTAGGCCCGACCGACCGCGAGATGAATCGTGTCGCCCATCTTCTCGTCGAAGAGGATGCTGTCGGTGAAGCGGTCGATGCCGCGGTTCATCCCGACGCCGAGTTCGCCGAGTCGCTTCGCGCCCTCGTCGGTCGTCAGGATGTCTTCGAGGGCGTGTTCGCCGACCTCGGCCGACCAGTCCACGACTTCGCCGCCCTCGAAGGTGAGGTGAACGTCCCGGATGCGCGCGCCGTCGTGGGTCATCGGCACGTCGAAGTAGACTTCGCCCTCGGTGGTCTCGGGCGCGGTGAACACCTCGCCGCTCGGGAGGTTGTGGCTGTCGTAAGCGACCGACGCGGCGCTGTTGACCGCGGTTCTGTCCTCGATGGACATCGTGAGGTCGGTCTCGGCTTTGACGAGGCGGACCTCGCTCCCCTCGTCCAGCAGGGCCTTCAAATTCGCCATCTCGTCGGCCAGCGTCTCCCAGTCGCGTAGGATGGCGTCGTACACGAAGTCCTTGTACTCCTCGTAGCCCATGCCCGCGTTCTGGGCGTGTGCGCGCGTGGGGTGCATGGTCGAAACCCAGTCGGTGTCCATCCGTCGGGCCTTGATTGCGGTCCGAGACTTCTTGTACGACGCGCGCTTGTCGCCCGCGACGGCCCCTTTCTCGGCGGTGTTGTTCTTCCCGCGGAGCGACAGCACCGAGTCGGCGCGTTCGAGCATCTCCAACTCGAAGTCGGGGTCTTGGTCGAAGTCGCCGTCGTGCCCCCGGATGAACGCCGCCTCCACCTCGTCGGAGTTGTAGGTGGGCAGGACGTTCGCGCCGCGTTCGCCGAGTTTCTCGGCGACGGCGACCCCGAGTTCGTGTGCGCCCTCGTCTACGCGCATCACCACGTCGTCGCCCGCCTCGATGCGGGCGCTCCAGTCTACGAGTACTTCGGCGTGTTCGTGAATCCGCTGGTCCATGCGTCCGTGGAGGGGTGTCGGCGTGAAAATGGCGACGGTTCTCCGACGGACGGACGAGAGAGCGCGAGTGGGCGCGGCGCGCGAACGCGCCGCGCCCACGAGCCGAACGCTGTCCAATGCTCTTTCCGCCTCTAAGTCACATTTTTGATTCCTTTAAATAGATATTTAATTTCTAAGTAATCGTAGAGTGGTCTCGAAACCCGAGAAGACCTCCAACCGAAGTCGGCGTCGAGAGACGACACAAAACGTCAACGTACTCCGGAACACGCACCGCCGCCCCTCCCACCAGTTCGAAAACGGCGGGGAGTGAGCGGTCAGCGACCGCGAATCCTCAGGGGAAGACCAGCACCGTCGCTCGGTCGGTCTCCAGCACTTCGACCTCCTCGCCGCTCTCGGCGCGGTACTCCTCTTCGATTTCCACGGCGTCACCGTCGATGGTGACTTCCTCGCCGTCCACCGTCAGGGTAATCTCGCCCTCGATTTTCTTCTGGTTCTTGAGTTGGTTGAGGTCCGCCGACTCCAGCGCACCGATGACCTGCCCGGCCTTGTCGCGGAACTGCGGACCTATCTGGCTGTGGTCGGGGTCCACGCCGACCGGGACGAGTTCGACGCTGGGTTGGCCCGCTTCGAGATAGACCGGCGCGTTGACGGCCTCGCTCAGGTCGTAGGTGTCCCACCCGCGACCCTGCTCGGAGTAGACTTCCACGCGGTCGAGGTCGGCGTTGAGCGCCATCCCCTCGTCGGACTTCCACGCGCGAATCTCGCTGGCGACTTCCGCGATGAGGTCGCCCTTCCGTGCGGCGTCGTCGTCCTCGAACTCGACGGCGGGCCACGAGGCGGCGTGGACGCTCCCGTCGGTGCCGGGGAGGTAGTGGTACACCTCGTCGGCGAAGTGCGGCGAGAACGGCGCGAGCATCCGGACCGACGCCGAGACCGCGGTGTAGAGCGCGTGACGGGCGGCATCTCGCTCGCCGGGCCGACCCTCGTAGAGGCGACCCTTCACGAGTTCGAGGTAGTCGTCGGCGAGGTCGTTCCAGACGAACTCCCGGAGCGACCGGAGCGCGGAGTCGAACCGATACGCTTCCATGTCGTCCTCGACGGCTTCGACGGTCCGCGAGAGTCGCGTCAGAATCCACTTGTCGGCGTCGCGGTACGCCGGGGCCTCGATGTCCGGGGTGTCGGCGTCGAAGTGTTCCGAGGAGAACTGGAAGATGTTCCAGAACTTGGTGAGGAACCGGGAGGCCGACTTGACCTCCTTCCACTGGAACTGGATGTCGCTACCGGGTTGGCCCCCGAGGGCGAGGGCTTGGCGAACCGAGTCGGCGCTGTACTCCTCGATGGCCTCCTCGGGACCGACCGCGTTGCCCCGCGACTTGCTCATCTTGTGGCCGTCGTCGCCGAACACCATGCCGTTGACCAGCGACTCCTCCCACGGAATCTCGTCTTCGAGCGCGGTGACTCGCAGGAGGGTGTAGAACGCCCACGTCCGGATGATGTCGTGGCCCTGTTCGCGGAGCGTGGTCGGCGTGAACTCCTCGTCGGGCCAGCCCTGAACGTGCATCGGCGAGATAGACGAGTCCATCCACGTGTCCATCACGTCGGTCTCGCCCTCCCAGTGCGTTTCTCCGGCGGTTTCACCGCCTCCGTCGCGCGGCGTCTCGGACGCCGCGCCCGCACCACACTCGGGACATTCGCCGACCGCGGGGTCGGTGTCGGTGGGGTCCAGCGGCAGTTCCTCGACGCTGGCGATGTGGGCGTGACCGCACTCGCGGCAGAACCACGCCGGGATGGGCGTGGCGAACACGCGCTGACGGGAGATAACCCAGTCCCACTCCATCCCCTCGGTCCAGTCTTCGAGGCGGTCGAACATGTGGTCGGGAATCCACTCGACCTGCTGGGCCTTCTCCAGAATCTCGTCTTGGCGGACCTCCACGAACCACTGTTCTTTCGACAGGATTTCGATGGGGGTGTCACAGCGCCAGCACGCGCCGACCGACTGGTCGGTGGGTTCGGTGTCTTCGAGGTAACCCGCTTCTTCGAGGTCGTCGGCGACGACGCCCTTCGCTTTCTCGATTGTCAGGCCCTCGTACTCGCCCGCGAGTTCTCCGAGGTGGCCGTCTTCGGTGAAGACGGGGCGGAGGTCCAAGTCGTGTTCGGCCCACCAGTCCACGTCCTGCTTGTCGCCGAACGTGCAAATCATGACCGCGCCGGTCCCGAAGTCGCTGTCAACGTCGTCGTCGGCCAGCAGTTCGACCTCCTGACCGAACAGGGGGACCTCGAAGGTGTCGCCGATGCGGTCCTCGTAGCGTTCGTCGCCGGGTTCGACCGCCATGCCGACGCAGGCCGCCAGCAGTTCGGGCCGGGTCGTGGCGATTTGGATGTCGTCGTTGTCCACGCCGGGGAAGGTGACGTAGTGGAGCGTCCCCTCGCGGTCGATATTCTCGACTTCGGCGTCCGCGATGGCGGTCTCACACCGCGGACACCAGTTGACGGGGTGTTCGTCGCGGTAGACGTAGTTGTCTTCTTCCTCCTCGTCGGCCATCTCCACGAACGACCGCTGGGTCTTCTCCCAGTAGTCTTCGTCCATGGTGCGGTACTCGGCCGACCAATCCTGCGAGAACCCGAGCGACTGCATCGTCTCTTTCATCCCGTCGATGCGGTCCTCGGTGTACTCGATACAGAGGTCGCGGAACTCCTCGCGGGGCACGTCGGTCCGGTGGATGTCCTCTTCCTCTTCGACCTTCACCTCGGTCGGGAGTCCGTGACAGTCCCACCCCTGCGGGAACAGCACGTCGTCGCCTAGCAGTCGGTGGAACCGAGCGGCGAAGTCCATGTAACTCCAACCCAGCGCGTGGCCGAGGTGGAGCTGGCCGGTCGGATACGGCGGCGGGGTATCGACCACGTAGTCCGGTTCACCGTCGGGGTTGTAAATCTCGGAGCCTCGCCACTCCTCTTGCCACTTCGGTTCGACTCGCTCGGGGTCGTAGCTGTCGGGGATGTCGGTCATAGTGGAATTATAGCTGACTCTGTCGGTTTGGGGAGAGTCCGCCGAGAAAGACGCGCCGCTGCGCTGGACAGTTCAACGTACTACCGACGCAGTCAGCCTCATACGAAGACGGAATAGACGTGTACTCATAAAGGTTCTCGTCTGCATTCGCGGGTTTCGGGATAATATTTCAGATTAGTTTGGTATCGAATTTTCGATTACGGGACGTGACGTGCATTCTTCCGATATATGGTAATATCAGCCACGGTGCGTTGTAGCACGGAACAGGGGCGACCCGACTGCTCGAACGTCTGTGGCGGTCCGAACCGCAACCCCTACCTGCCACCTTCCCGCACTCTCCCCCATGCAACTGGGCGTCATCGGACTGGGCCGGATGGGTCGCATCGTCGTGGACCGAGTACTCGACGAGGGCCACGACGTGGTGGCCTTCGACTTGGACGAGGAAGCCGTCGCGTCGGCCGCGGACGCGGGCGCGACCCCCGCCGAGTCGGTGGTCGATTTGGCCGAGCGACTGGGCGACGACAAGCGAATCTGGTTGATGGTTCCGGCGGGCGAGGCGGTGGACGCCGCGCTGGACGACCTCGAATCGCACCTGAGCGACGACGACGTGGTGGTAGACGGCGGGAACTCCTACTTCGAGGACTCGACGCGCCGGGCCGACGAGACCCCGGCGGCGTACCTCGACTGCGGGACCTCCGGCGGACCCGCGGGCGCGGAACTCGGCTTCTCGCTGATGGTCGGCGGCCCGGAGTGGGCCTACGAGGAGATGACCCCCGTCTTCGACGCGGTGGCGACCGGACCGGCGGGCCACGACCGGATGGGTCCCGCGGGGTCGGGCCACTACGTCAAGATGGTCCACAACGGCGTCGAGTACGCGCTGATGCAGGCCTACGGCGAGGGCTTCGAGTTGCTCGCGGAGGGCCGGTACGACCTCGACCTCGAAGCGGTCGCCCGGACGTGGAACAACGGCGCGGTCATCCGGTCGTGGCTGTTGGAACTCTGCGAAGAGGCGTTCCGCGAGGAAGGCACGGACCTCGGCGACGTGGACGACTACGTGGCCGGGGGTTCGACGGGGACGTGGACGGTACAGGAGGCCCTCGAACAGGAGGTTCCGGTGCCGCTCATCTATCAGGCGCTCGGCGAGCGATTCGGGTCGCGGGCGCGCGAGGACGGCCGGTTCTCCCGGCGACTGGCGAATCGGCTTCGGTACGGGTTCGGTCGCCACGAAGTCGCTCGGCGCGAGGAGTAGTCACTGCGAGCGGAGCGAGCAGGGCGACGAGCGACCATCGGGAGCGAGGACGCTTTTCATCGACGTTTTGCGAGCGACCGAGCGCAAGCCCACGGCTTGCGCGACCGAGCGTGGCAAAAGGTCGCGGTACGGGTTCGGTCGCCACGAAGTCGCTCGGCGCGAGGAGTAAGCGAAACGGTCGAAACGAAGCTTTCCTTTATTTTCCGGCGCGTGCGGGCGCGGCGCTCGTGAGCGCCGCGCCTCGCACGCGAGGGACGAACGACCGAGCGAAGCGAAGGGAGTGAGGAGGTTGGGGAGGACGAGGTGCGGTGCTGTGCGGTCGCGGTATGATTGGTTCAAGCCTGAAGCTAGTCGCGTTCGGTCCTCAAGATAATCGCGTTCGGTCCTCACAGTAGTCGCGTTCGGTCCTCAAGATAATCGCGTTCGGTCCTCACAGTAGTCGCGTTCAGTCTCCAAAGTAATCACGTTCGCGTTTGCGGTGCTGTGCGGGGCGGTGGAGTGGTGTGCAGTACATGAGACAGGAGAGACAACTCTACCGATTCTAAAAAAATAAAAACATTGCTAAAATCCATCTTCACCAATCCTTAGACAATCGAATCACGTCTCGTACACCTCGCCCCGTCGCTCGTACTCCATCGCCGTCGCCACCTCCTCGGCGACCGACTCCCCGCAGAGCCGACCCACCAGATGCAGGGCCAAGTCCAGCCCCGAAGTAATCCCTCCGGCAGTCACCACGTCGCCGTCGTCCACGACGCGCGCGTCTACGACCTTTGCGTCGGTCTCGCGGAGGTCGCCCAGCGCGCTCGCGTGGGTGACGGCGGGCCGACCGTCCAGAATCCCGGCTTCGGCGAGCAACATCCCGCCGGTACAGACCGCCGCGAGGGTCACGCCTCGCTCGTGGAGGTCGGCGATAGCGTCCGGCAGGTCGCCTCGTTCGGCCTCGGCCCACGCGCTGGCGTCGGCGCGGTCGTTCCACCCGCCGCCGGGGACGACCACGAGGTCCGGGTCCGCGTCGGCGAGTCGGCCGTCCACCGCGACTGTGAGACCGTGGCTCGCGGTAACTCGGTCGGCGGTGTCGAGCGTTCGGACGCTCACGTCGAGGTCGCACCCGCGTTCGCTCGCGTGCGAGAACACTTCGAACGGCCCAACGGCGTCCATCTCGTCGAAACCCTCGTAGATGACGACGGCGATTTCGGTTGCCATGGCGGACGCTCGGACGCCGGGACCAAAAGCGTGGCTTCGCGTCGTCTCCGATTCGATACGGCGGGGAAACCGCTATTTACTCCGAGTCCTTTACTACGGCAATGGCTACAGAGGCCACGTTCCGGGTCGAAGCCGACCAGTTCCCGCTCGGAACGGTGTTCGAGAACCTTCCCGACGTGACCGTCGAGTTGGAGCGGCTGGTGCCCGCGAAAGACGCGGTTATCCCCTACTTCTGGGTTCGCGGGGCGCGAGTAGACGACATCGAGGCGGCCTTCGAGAACCACCCCGGCGTGCGTGACATCGCACTCGTGGACCGCGTAGACGACGAGTATCTCCTGAAAGTCGAGTGGAACCCGGACTACGAGGGGTTTCTCAAGACGCTCGCCGAAGCCGACTCCCTGCTTCTGGGGGCGACCGGAACCGAACGGAGTTGGACGTTCGAGGTCCGGGGCGACGACCGTTCGGACATCGCCCGCTTTCAGGAGGTGTGTCTGGAGCGCGATATTCCGGTGACGCTCACGGCGGTCCACGACCTCACGCCAATGGACAGCGAGACGTACGGACTGACCGACCCACAGCGCGAGGCGCTGGAACTCGCCTACGAACGGGGATACTTCGACTCGCCGCGGAAGGTGACGCTCGCCGAAGTCGCCGCGGAACTCGACATCTCCCAACAGGCGTTCGCGTCTCGCATCCGGCGGGGGACCCACCGACTGCTCGGCGAGACGATAGTCAAGTAGCCGGACGCTACACCCCCGGTGAAAAAAGGGTTGTATAATCAAACGTCACGGTGAATCTCGCAGTCGACGTATCCGAAGTACGCACGATGAGTCGTGGCAACAACCCAACTTCTCAGGCGGCCTCCGAAGAGTCGGCAGTCGGTCCGACCGACCCGGCGACGACCGACGCTTCTCACACTGCACCGACCACTGCACGACCCGAACGAAGCGAGCGCGATTGGAGGGAGTCCCGAAACGATAGCATGGATTCGGAAGACGACGCCTACCGGACGACGTTCGACAGTTCCACGCCGCCGAGTATCGCCGTCGTCGAAGCACTCTCGACGGTCACGGGCGAGGGCCCGACGGAAGTCGGGCCGCTGTACTCGGCTATCGACCCCGACGCTCTCGACGCGCTGTTTCGAGGGGCGGGCGAGACGCCGGGCGACGGGCGGGTCACGTTCGTACTCGACGGGCACGCGGTGACGGTCCGGCGGAGTGGCGTGGTCGAGGTGCGGGACGCCGACGAGTAGCGGGTTCCCGTTTCGGGAGGGCGGCCAGTAATCACAATGCTGTTAAACCACCCTTCCGTAGTCCCGCGCATGGTAGACGCACTGGGTCTGGGACTCGGGCTGACGCTCGTCGTCATCGTGGTGGCGCTCCACTACTCGGAGGGCACCGAGTGGCGAACTCCCGACGACATCTCCCAAGAGGTCCTCGAACGCCGGGCCGAGACCGTGCCGGAAACCGACTTCCCCGAACCGATGAACCGCTCCATCGGCGGCGGTGGCGGTGCGGTCGCGGTCGGCGGTGGTGCCGAAGGCGAACTCGAAGGCGAGGACGAGGAAGAGGCCGGTTTCGACCCCGCCTCCATCTCCGACGACGAGGTGGAGTACTACGAAATCGAGTACGTCAACGAAGGCGAGACCATCGAAGTCGCCAACAACGAGAACCTGTTGGACGCTGGCGAAGACGAGGGATGGGACTTGCCCTACGCCTGTCGGCAGGGGCAGTGTCTCTCCTGCGGTGGGAAGGTCCAAGACGGCAACGCCAACGAATACGTCCAGCACAGCAACAACGAGACGCTCGGCGAAGACGAAGTTGAGAAGGGATACGTCCTGACGTGTACGGCGTACCCGACGGACGACTTCTCGCTCGAAACCAACGAGACACCCTAACAGTTCGCAACCGGGTGAGACTCTTTCACGAGGGACGGACTGCAATTTAAACCCGAAGCATTAAAATCCCAAGCAGTTCTGAGAATGAACAGTGGCATCGACGCAATCCGACGGTATCACTGATGGTGGGTTAGCGCGCCCTCTCTTCCACCTCGCGTGGCCAATCGTCGTCACGCAACTGTTGCAGGTGACGTACAACGTCGCCGATGCGTTCTGGTTGGGCCGGTACTCGGCCCACGCGGTCGGGGCAATTAGCCTCGCGTTCCCGATTATCTTCTTCCTCATCGCGTTCGGCGGCGGGTTTAACGTCGCGGGAAGCACCTTGGTCGCCCAGTACATGGGCGCAGACAGCGACGGGTCGGCGGGGAAAGTAGCGGGCCAGACGCTCGGATTCGTGGTCGCAATCGGCGTCGTCCTGAGCGTGGTCGGTCACTTCGGGTCCGGACCGATGCTCTCGCTGTTCCCCAGCAACGCCGCCACCGCCGCGCAGGTCGTCCCGTTGGCCGAGCAGTACATGGAGATATTCTTCCTCGGCCTGCCGTTCATGTTCGGCTTTCTGGCGTTCTCGGCGCTCCTGCGGGGGTATGGTGACACCCGGACGCCGATGCGCGTGATGGCGCTTTCGGTCGCGCTGAACGTGGTCTTGGACCCCATCCTCGTCTTCGGCGTCGGCCCGTTCGCCGAGATGGGCATCGAGGGTGCGGCCCTCGCAACGCTCATCGCTCGCGCAGTCGGTGGTCTCGTCGGCGTCTACGTGCTGTTTTTCGCGGACGCCGGACCGAACGTCAGACTCGACCACCTCGTCCCCGACCTCGATTACGTCCGGGACATCGTTCGCATCGGGATTCCGGCGGCCGTAGAGCAGTCGGCGGGTGCGCTGGCGATGCTGACGATTACGGTGATGATAGTGACGTTCGACCCGTCGGTCATCGCCGCCTACGGTCTGGGCAACCGCCTCATCTCGCTGGTCTTCCTCCCGGCGGTGGGTTTGGGCAAGGCGACCAACACGATGGTCGGCCAGAACCTCGGCGCGGACAACCCAGACCGGGCCGAGAGTGCGGTCAAACTCGCGGCGAACGTCGGTGCGGGCGTCATGTTCGTGTTGGCCGTCGTCGCCGCGGCGTTCCCCGAACCCATCGTCTCGGTGTTCATGGCGACCGGAACGGCGGAAGCGGCCGAAACCGTCGGACACGCCTCGCAGTACCTCCGGATTCGGACGGTCGAGTTCGCCTTTATCGGGGTCTTCCAAGTGTTAGTCGGGGCCTACCGCGGCGCGGGCAACACCAAGACCGCGATGGCGTTCTCGATGATAACGCTGTGGCTCATCCGCGTGCCGACCGTCTACTTCCTCGCGTTTGAGACGACCCTCGGCCCGACCGGAATCTGGATTGGCGTCGCACTCGGCCACGTCGTCGGGGCTATCGCCGCCGGAGCGTGGTTCACCCGCGGGACGTGGAAGAACGCCGTCATCGACGACGACAAACGGGTGTGCATGCCGACCGACGGCGACTCGACAGTGAGCGAAGACTAAACCTGCGGCTATCACAATCGTTAAGCCCGCGAGCGAAGTACGTCCGTATGAGGGCGGCTAGTTCAGCGGACAGAACGCTTGGTTCCGGACCAAGAGGCCATGGGTTCAAATCCCATGCCGCCCGCGTGAACACTTATATCCGTATTTCTACCGTCTTACGGCCTTATTCTACTGAATTGGCATTTTGTCTCCCTTTCTCTTCGTTCGGGAGTCGAACGGAAGCACCTCTCTCGTGCGGTCAAATCTCTCTGACTTGCCTGAGGATGTCCGACTTCTCGCTCGTTCGATACTCTCACCCCACGGATTTCAGAAACGGAAGGAGGGATCAGCTACGCTCCTTGTTCATGATATTCGCATAAATCGGCGAGCGGACAGTCTGAACACTTCGGGTTCGACGCCGTGCAGACTGCACTCCCGAAATCGATGAGCGCGTGCAGATAATCGCTACATCTCCCCGCCGGAGCGGACCGCTCGGCAAGGTCCCAGTTTTCGGCCGCGCTGGGTTCGTCGGCCGCGTCGAGTCCGAACACCCGCGATAGAACTCGCGCCACGTTCGTATCTACGGCGACGGCGTCTTTCCCGTGGGCGTGAGCGAGTACCGAGGCCGCAGTGTACTCGCCGACGCCGTGCAAGTCGAGTAATTCAGATTGCTCGTCCGGTACATTCCCGCCGTGCTGTTCGATAATGTCGTGCGATGCTTTCCGGAAGTACTTCGTTCGCTTCTGTGAGCCGAGCGGCTCTATCTCCTCGGTAATCTCTTTCTCGGAGACCGCGACTACCGATTCGGGGTCCGGAAACTTCTCGACGAACTCCTCGAATACCTCCTGCACCTGTTCGACGGACGTCTGCTGGAGCATGAGCTCGGCGACGAGTACCTCAAACGGTGACGCATCGTTCTCGCGCCAAGGGAGGTCGTGCCTTCCGTTATCGTCGTACCAAGTGAGTAAATTATCGACAAACGCGTCGTAGTTCTCGTGAGAGAACATGGTCCCCTCTAGTTTCCCCCTCACTTTTGAAATTAAGGGGGCGGCGTATTACCCGCAGAGGCAGTCCTGAGTCCGCGTCAACGCGACGACCTCCTCGTGAAGCGTCTCGGCGAGCGAGAAGACCGTCTCGGCGCGGTACTCGCCAGCGATGCCCGTCCGATAGTACGATTCCGACCGATTCTCGACCCAGAGCTTTTCGAGTCGGTCGGCGACGTCCTGCGTGAACAGTCCTGCACGGACGCCCTCGTCGTAGACCTCGGTGTGTCGCTGACCGGCAACGTCGTATCCCTTTTCCTCGACGTAGAACTGAATCGACCGCTCGATGGCGACGAACGACGCCTCGATGATGACGGTGAAGTGGCCATTACGGTCGAGGAGGAATCCCGCGGCGTCGAGGAGCCGACACGCCTTCCGTAACTGGAGAACCGACGAATCGGAGACGTACTCCAATCCGACCTCCGGATTTTCGGGCCTGCGCTGGAAGGCGTCCTCCGCCTCACCGAGTGCTTCCGCCAGTTCGTTCGAGGTCATTCCTCATCACCCCCGAATACGTCGCGCTTCACTCGGTCGAACGTCTCGGTTTCGTGCAAGGCAATCCCTTCTTTCAGAATCGGTTGGAGGTCATCCCCTCGATTGCGAGCACTTTCCTCCGACTCGACGAACACCTCGAACTCGTATCGCTGGCCGTCGATGGAGTCCGCTTCGAGGTCGCGCTTCACGTCCGAAATCGTCCGGCGCGCGGTCACCAGCTCGTCGTCGTTATCGACCAGCACGAACGCGTCGATGTCGCTCACCCGGTCGGCCTCGCCGCGAGCCACGCTTCCGAAGCAGACAATTCCCGCGACCGACGCCACCTCGTCGGTGACTTGCCCCACGAACGCGCGAAGCGGTTTCCGGAACTCGGCCTGTGGAATCTCCAGAAACGGGTCGTCGGCCTCGCGGAGTCGCGCCTCCTCGATTCGATAGAGGGTCTTCCGGCCGCTGTCGCGGCGGACGATTAGCCCGAGCGTTTCGAGCAGTGAGAGCGCCTTCGAGACGCTCGGTCCGCCGAATCCGGTGAGCTCCTGTAGCTCGCTGTTCGTGAACTCCTCGGTCGGATTCTGCGCCGCTATTTCGAGGATGTCGTCCATCGCCTCGTACCTGAAAATCTGGTCGTCGGGGAGGGGTAGTCGTATCTCGATGCGCATCTTTATTATATCTGATGTAATAGTTTACATCTCATATAATAGTTTACCCTCACTACGAACGGGATGTTGACTGAAAGGCGGTCAGAACTTCGATTGGAATAGGTATTCAGAAGCCCTCTACCACCAGAAATGAACTCGCCGTTCCGGGTCCGAACGAACGTCCATGCCGCCCGTGATTCTGCCGCGAGGGAAACACCGACAACTGACGAGTGGGGCGAAACCGTGGCCGTCGCGGAAGTCGGCGGCGAAAATGTCCTTCGGTAGCACGCCTCGGAAACTGATTTATGCAGGACGTAACTTAAAAGAACGATACGGCACTCGTCGTTTCCGCGAAGTCCACGCCGAATTACCAACCTTCAAAAATACCCGTTTCGTTTCGAAGTACCATGGACTCTACAGCCACCGAGGACACGATAACTCAGGGCGGACTCGTCCGCCCGATGTTCCGGCTCGCGTGGCCCATCGTCGTCATCCAGCTTCTACAGGTGACGTACAACATCGCCGACACGTTCTGGCTCGGACGCCTGTCGGCCGATGCGGTGGGCGCGCTGAGCCTCGCGTTTCCGCTCATCTTCCTCCTGCTCTCCATCGCGGGCGGGTTCACCACCGCGGGGTCCATCCTCGTCGCCCAGTACACCGGTGCAGACAGCGAAGGGTCGGCGGGGACCGTCGCGGGCCAGATTCTGTCGTTCGTCACGATACTAGCGGCGGCGCTCGCACTTCTGGGCTACGTCGTGACCGAACCGATGCTGGCAATACTCCCGAGTCAGAGCGCGACCACCGCCCAAATCATCCCGCTGGCCGAGCAGTACATGGAGGTGTTCTTCCTCGGCCTGCCGTTCCTGTTCGGCTTCTTCGTGTTCTCGGCACTGATGCGTGGCTACGGCGACACCCGGACCCCGATGCGGATAATGCTGGTCTCGGTCGCACTCAACGTCGTCCTCGACCCACTGCTCATCTTCGGCGTCGGCCCGTTCCCGCACCTCGGCATCGAGGGCGCGGCGCTGGCGACCATCTTCTCGCGGGGGGTCGCCAGCGCACTCGGTCTCTACGTCCTGTTCGTGACCCGTGCCGGGCCGAACGTCACCGTCGAGTCGCTGGTGCCCGACCTCGGTTACATCTGGGACATCGTTCGCATCGGCGTCCCCTCCGCGCTCGAACAGTCCACCAGCGCGCTGGCGATGGTGACGCTGACCGCGATGGTGGTCCAGTTCGCGCCGCCGGTCGTCTCGGCCTACGGTCTGGGCAACCGCCTCGTCTCGCTGGTCTTCCTGCCGACGATGGGTCTCGGCCGGGCGACCAACACGATGGTCGGCCAGAATCTCGGCGCGGACAAGGCCGACCGCGCGGAGCGCGCGGTGTGGATAGCCACCAAAGTCGGCGCGGGCGTGATGTTCGGGGTCGCGGTGATTGCCGCGCTCTTCCCGGAACCCATCGTCTCGGTGTTCATGGCAACGGGGACCGACGCCGCCCGCGAGACGGTCCGCCACGGGTCGGAGTACCTCCGGATTCGCTCGGTGGAGTTCACCTTCATGGCGGTCCTACAGGTCATGCTCGGGGCCTACCGCGGCGCGGGCAACACCAAGACCGCGATGGGCTTCTCGATGGTCGCGCTCTGGGTGGGCCGGGTGCCGACGGTCTACTACCTCGCGTTCGTCGCGGGCATGGGCGCGACCGGCATCTGGATAGGGATGGCGCTGGGCAACGTGGTCGGCGGTATCGCCGCCGCGCTCTGGTTCACCCGCGGGACGTGGAAGGAGACGGTCATCGACGAGGGAGAGACCCCCGGAGCGCCGACGCCGGGGGCCGGGTCCGCGGAGTCGGACGCCTCGGCGTCCGACGGGAAGTGACCTACAGCGACACCTCGGTCCCGACTCCCCGCTCTTCTGCCGCCTCGAAGACGTACTCGGCGGTCGCCGCGTCCAACGCCGCGGTCCCGACGCTCTCGACCACCAGAATCTCGTCGTCGGACTCGCGCCCGGACCTCCCCTCGAAGACTTCCGAGAGCGGGACTAACCCTTCCTCCCCGACGCCAGCCCCGCGGAGGTCGCCGATTTCGGCGACCTCCGCGGGCACGTCGGCGAAGACTCTGCTGGCGCGCTCGAACGTCTCGGCGTCCAACTCGCGCATCTCGGCGGTGTAGGCTCCGACCGCGACGACGAGCGTTCCGGGGTCGAGCGCCGCGCCGGGGAAGACCGGTTCGGTCGCCGTCGTCGCCGTGACAACCACGTTCGCGCCCGAGACGGCCTCCTCCGGGGAGTCGGCCGCTTTCGTTGGCACCCCCAACTCCTCGCGGAGGTCGGCGGCGCAGGACTCCTTCGAGTCGCTCGGCGAGTAGACCCGCACGGATTCGAGGTCGGTCGCGGCCGCGATTGCGCGCGCCTGCCAGCGCGCCTGCGTGCCCGCGCCGACGACTGCGAGGATGACGGGCGAGTCGGCCAACTCCGCGGCCGCGAGTCCGCCGATGCATCCGGTGCGCGCGCTGGTGACTCTCGTCCCCGCGAGGAAGGCCGCCGGAAGCCCCGTCTCGGCCTCGGTGAGCGCGATTTGGGCGTTGACGGTCGGCAGGTCCCGGTCGGCGTTGCCCTCGTGGACCCCGACCAACTTCGTCGCGTAGAAGCGCGCGCCGTGGAGGTACGCGGGCATCACGAGTCCGGTTCCGGCGGGGTCGGGTCCGGAGAGACCCGCACCGACCGGGAAGTGCGGCCGGTCGGGACGCTCGACTTCACCGCGGCCCTGCTTCAGGAACGCCTCGCGGACGACCGGAAGGAGGTCGTCGAGGGCGAGGCAGTCGGCGACCTGCGCGTCGGAGAGGATGCGAACCATGCTGGGTGGTTCGCACCCTCTGCGGTTAGGCGTTCCCCTGACGGCAGACCCATTGACAACGAAAGCACCCGACCAACCGCCAGCGAACGCTCGGCCAAACGGCCGACAGTGGCTCGACGGCCAAACAGCCGACAGGGTGGATAAAGGGGCCGCCCGGTCGCACAACGCGTGGTCGTCTCAGCGACCACTATCCGAGACGGTCTGCGGAGCGAAGCGACCCAGACCTCGGCAATCGCACACCCGCGGGGCGAAGCGAGCAGGAACGTCTGCCGATGAGCGAAGCGAGTCGAGGATATGTCGGCCAGCGACCGCGAGCGGGCGGGGGCTTTCTGGACCTTCGTCACTACGATTCTGGCGGTAACAGTGGCGTTGCGTAGCGGGGACTTTCCGAACGTGCTACACCTCTAGAACGACTCGTCCGTGTTCTCACCCTCGTTTCCGGCCCCTCTGTCGGAGTAGCCCCGCCGACCCACGGCCTCGCCGCCGACGCGGTTGAGGACCGTCTGTTTCACCTCGTCGGCGGACTCGAACTCCTCGTCGCCGCCCGTCACCAGCACCTCGCCGAACGACTCCGAGCCGTCCTCGGTGCCGATTTCGCGGTCGCCGTAGCGGTCGAGCAGTTCGTCGGCGGAGATGGGGTAGTCCTCGCTTTCGAGGTCGTCTTCGACGTTGCTGAAGTCGAGACCGAGCGTTCGGTCGTCGTCGCCGGAGTCACTCATGACGGGAGGTACGCCCGGAACCTGAATAAGGCGTGTGGCCCCTCCGTCGCGGACGATAAGCGTCTCGTGAATACTAGCAACAGGCTTGAGCCAATCACGACCGCGACCGCCGCCCCACAGCACCGCCGTCCCACAGCACCGCCGCCCCACAGCACCGCCGTCCCACAGCACCGCCGCCCCACAGCACCGCCGTCCCACAGCACCGCCGCCCCGTGCCTCCCCGCGCCGCGTTCGCGCGGAACCGCGCGAACGCGGCGCACGTCCCGTGGTCGGCGACACTTCACGACTCCGGACGGTCACCGTCTTTCCTTCCGAATCCCCCGGCTACAAGTCCGCGCTCGCCCTCTTTCCCGGCATGGACCTCTTCGACTCGACGTGGACTGACGCCGACGCCGCGGCGACCGACCTCGCGCTCCTGCCGGTCGGAAGCACCGAACAGCACGGCCCGCACGCGCCGCTGGGGACCGACGTGCTGACCGCCGAGGCGGTCGCCGAGGCGGGCGCGGCGGCTTACGACGACGAGGTAGTCGTCGCGCCAGCGATTCCGGTCGGCGTGGCCGAAGAACACCGCCAGTTCACCGGGACGCTGTGGGTCTCCGAATCGACGTTCCGGGACTACGTTCGAGAGACGGTCGCCAGCCTCGCCCACCACGGATGGGACCGAGTGGTTCTCGTGAACGGACACGGCGGCAACGTCGGCGCGCTCCGGGAAGTCGCGGGCACCATCGCGCGCTACGACGCGGCCTACGCCGTCCCGTTCACGTGGTTCGAGGCGGTCGGCGACCACAGCGACGAGATGGGCCACGGCGGACCGCTCGAAACCGCGATGCTCCGGCACGTCGCTCCGGACCTCGTGCGCGAAGAGCGAATCGAACAAGCCCGCGAGGGGGCCAGCGACGGCTGGGGCGAGTGGGTCAGCTACGCGAATCTGGCGTTCGACTCGGCGGAGTTCACGGAGAACGGTGTCGTCGGCGACCCCGCAGAGGGACCGCCCGAACGCGGCGAGGAGTTGCTGTCGTTGGCTGGCGAGGCACTGGTGTCGTTGCTGGAAGCCGTCGCGTCACGGGACGTGACGCTACCACCGCACAAGTAGCGAGCGGCGGTGCGGCGAATCGCGGCGAATCGCGGGTCGGCGGTCGGCCCGAGTCGGCGCGTTACTCCGCGGCCTCGGCTTCCTCGGCGTCGGCCGACTCGTCTTCAGCGTCTTCCTCGGCGTCGTCGGCTTCCGCCTCGTCGGTCTCGGCCCCCTCGTCAGCTTCCTCCGCTTCGGCTTGGATGTCCTCCAGCGCGTTCTTGAGACCGGGAATCGTGCTGGTGAGGTCGCCGACCTGCGCTTTGGCGCTCTCTACGTCCTCGATGGTCTCTTCGACGTGCCGGATTTCGGCTTCGAGGTCGTCGGCATCCTCGAAGGCGTCGGCGCGCTTGCCCATCGTGTACCACTTCTTGGCGTCTCGGAGGGCATCCTCGGCGTCTCCGGTGTCGAGCGCCGACCGAAGCGCGTTGAGCGCACCGAGGGTGTTGTCGGCATCGACGTTCCAGATTTCGTCGGCGTCGGGGAGCGCCGCGGCCGCCTCCCGGAGACTCGCCTCCACGTCCTCGCGGACCTCGCTGGCGGCCTCGCCGAACAGCTCGTCCTCGTCGAGTGTCGATTGGCTCATACGTCCCAGTTTGGCGCGATTCCTTTTAAAACCACGCCCGAAACCGGAAGTGAAACCCGACTACCCGCCGGGGTACCGTCGAGTCGAACCGAAAGCGACGACCCGACTCGTCGGCGGTCCTGTAACGGGGCGAATATTTATCAGCGACCGGAGGAAATGAAACGGTATGGAGGACATTTTTGTCGGACGACTCATGTCGTCTCCGGTCGAGACTGTCACGCCAGACACGCAGGTCCACGTCGCCGCCGAGCGAATGATAGACGAGGGCATCGGGTCGGTCATCGTGACCGACGAGAGCGGCGAGTTGGAAGGTATCCTCACCGCAACCGACTTCGTTCACCTCGCGGCCGAACAGCGAGACATCGACGCGACGGTGGAGAACTACATGACGACCGATGTGACGACGACCGACGCGAACACGGAAGTCCGTGACATCGCCGACCTGATGATAAAGGAGGGATTCCACCACGTCCCCGTCGTGGACGAGACGGAGGGCGTCGTCGGTATCGTCACGACGACGGACATCACCGCCTACATGTCCCACGTCCAGACCCCGAGTCCGTCGTAATCGGACGCGTCGGAGTCGGAACTTCGGACGCTCTGTTTCACCCGAACACCACGCGTACCGCGAATCGCCACCGACCGCGGGCGGTGCCGCGTTCGCGCGGTTCCGCGCGAACGCGGCGCGGTGGCGGTGCGGATGCAGTTGCGGTGCCGTGCGGATGCGGTGCGGTGCAGTGCAGTGCAGATGCGGACTGATTGGTTCAAGACGTAGCTAACCTGTCGTCGTCGTTCCCACCAGTCACCACTGTCACTCTCCCACCGCCGTCGTTTCTACTCCGCCGCCCCCGCCATCGACGTTGCCGACAGTCGGCACGCTCGAACGTCAAGACATATTTTCCGATGTTAAAGAAATAATTCTGATTCCTAAGAAAATATATGGAAGTCCAAGAGGCGGCGCTCTGCCCGACCCGCCAGCAGGTCTAAGGTTTTCGCAGACGAACTACGACGCGTGTCCGACGACAATCCTCACCAGCGAGACCGAGAGATGGCCGAGGAAAAGCGCGCACCCGGCGAGGAGTCCGACGAGGACGAAGCGGAGACCGAGGCCGAGCAAGCCCGCGAGGAGGAACTCGAAGACGAGACGCGCGTCGAAGCGGACGAGGCCCGCGAGGACGCCGCTGGCGAGCAGGAGAACGTAGACAGCCACCGCGACGAAGAACCGTTCGAGAGTTAGACCGCGTTTCCGGTCCGAGAGCGAGACGCGGCCGAAATCGGGACTAAAACACGTCTTCGGCGTCGAGGGTCCCGTCGTGTAACTCGCCGCGCGCCGTCACTTTCTGACCGAGGGTCACGTCGGCGCTCGAATCGACGCTGACCGTCTCTTGGCCGTCGTCCAGAATTATCGGGTCGCCCGCCTGTACGACGGTGCCCGTGAACTCGACGTATTCGCTAGCGTCGTTACTCGCGCCGTCGCTGGCGGACCCGGACGCCGCGGCGTCGGGTCCGCCGTCGTCTCCGTCGCCGCCGAACGCACCGAGACCGGCGCTACTTCCGCCGTCGTCGGCGCTATCGCCGCCGCTGGCGTTCTCGCTACTCCCGGCGTTCACACCGCCTGCGGCGGCGGCCTCGCCGAGGACGGTGACGGTAGACCGCCATCCGGCAGAGCCTTCGATGTCGTCTTGCCACCCGTCCTGAATCTCGATGTCGGCCAGCTGAACTTCGTCGCCGGGCGCGATGTCCTCGTCGGCCTTCTCGCCCCAGAGCGCGACCCGCAGGTCGCCGGTCTCGTCCTGCACCCGGATGTTCCGGACCTGCCCCTCAGAGCCGTCGTCGCGGTCGAACGTACGCTTCTCTTGGGTCTCGCGCACGACGCCGCCAACGTCCACCTCGTCGCCGATTTCGAGGTCCGCGATGTCGGCGGTGTCGGGGACGTACTCCACGTCCTCGTCTATCTCCTCGACCGCGCCGCGGTTGCCGACGTGGAGTTCCAGACTCCCGTCTCGCTCCCGGACGTAGCCGTCCACGACTTCGACGGAGACGCCGGGGGCGAACTCCTCGGCGTGTTCGGTTCGCTCGTCCCAGAGCGTCACCCGGATGCGACCGGTGGAGTCGCCGAGTTTGAGATTGGCGACTTTCCCCTCAGACCCGTCGTCGCGGTCGAACGTGCGCACGTCGTCGGTATCCAGCACCTTCCCGCGGAGGTTCACGTCCGAGAGACCGAGCGAGAGGTCCTCGACGCGGTAGGTGTCCCGAACCTGTACGTCCACGTCGGTCTCGTCGTCGGGTTCGGCCTTGTCCACGTTGACTTCGACGCCGTTGTACCCCTCCTTGGGTCGGCCCGCGACGCGGAGGGTGTCGCCGACTTCGAGTTCGTCGCTCCCGGCGTCGGCCTGCTTGTCCCAGAACGTGATGCGTATCGACCCGGTTTCGTCGGCGACTTCGACGTTGAGAACCCGGCCGTCCTCGCGGTCCTCGTCGTCGCGTTCGAAGGTCCGAACGTCGTCGACGCCGACGACCTTGGCGACGAACTTCACCTCCTCCATGCCCGGTTCGATGTCCGCGACGCTCTCTACCTCGCCACCCTCCTCGTCCATCTCGTGGGCGACGAGCATCGCGGCCGTCTCCTCGTCGGCGAGACCGCCCATCTGCTCGACTTTCTCCTCGACCACCTCGCGGAACTCCTCCAGAGATACGTCGGCGTCGAGGTCGGCGTAAACGTCCTCTATCGCGCCCATAATCGTATTCCACGGAAAGGGTGGCCCGCGCTTAAGCATTGTCTTTGCAGAGCGCGCACGGTCGCCTCGCTCTCGTCGGGCGGGATTCGCGCGCCTCTCGGTCCGGGGTTCGTGGCTGGTCGTCGGTGGGTCACGCCCCGAGTTGGTCGCGTCCCCGGCTATAAACTCTAGGCCGACTCTGCGCTGGCGACGGTCTCGGACTCGCCCATCGCTTCGTGGACGACGTTCACGGTAGCGGGCGGGTCGCCCTCGAACGAGAACGTCGCTTCGTACTCGATTGCCACGATGCACTGGGCGCAGGCGTCCGCGCCTTCCTTCTGCGCGGAGGCGACGGTCACTTCCAGCGTCCCCGTCTCGGGGTCGTAGCTCGCGTCGGCGAGTGTCGCCGTGTAGCACGCGTTCGACCCCGAAACTGTCCCGGTGACGACGGTCGTTCCGTTCCGGAACTCGACGCTCGCCTCGCTCTTCGGTTCGCCGCACCCGGCGCTCGTCACTTCGAAGGCGGTGTCGGTCAGCGTCGATTGGGCGTCCAGCGTGGTCGTGCCTTCGGTAGTGCGCTCGGGGGTAGTGGTCCGTCCGCCGTCGGTCGGTTGCCCGTCGTCGGTGGTCTCCGCTGTGGTCGTCTCACCGCCGTCCCCCGCGATGTCCTCGTACCGACTGAGACAGCCGCCGAGCGAACCGGCACCGAGAACGGCACCGAAACGCGCGAGCATCTCGCGTCGTTCCATACCGAGTACCACGACACGCCCTTTCAAAGACTTCACGGATGGAAAAATAGCGGTTTGAGTTTGGTCAACAGTACCATCCGCGCCGACAGACCGTAACCCCTATTAGTAGAACCGGCCTACGTAGAGATGAGTCCTGATAGGGTAGTGGACTATCCTCTTGGCTTGCGGAGCCAGGGACCGGAGTTCAAATCTCCGTCAGGACGTTTCTGCCGCGACGCAAACCCGCGAGAGTCTTCTCCGTCATCTCGACTCGAATCCCGAAGGAACTTCCCTCGCCGAACTCGAACCTCGAAGGGATGAGAGACCACCTCCGGGCCGGAGTCGCCATCTACAACGACGGCGAGTTTCACGCGGCCCACGACGCGTGGGAGGACCAGTGGCTCGAACTCGACGCCGGGACCGACGACGAGTGTTTCCTCCACGGTCTCATCCAGTTCACGGCCGCGGTCCACCACGCTCACGGCGCGAACTGGCCGGGCGTGAAGGGTCTCGCCGAGAGCGCGGTTCTCTACCTCGCGGACCTGCCCGACGACTACCGCGCGGTCAACGTCGGCGAGGTTCGGGCGTACCTCCGGCGGGTCGCCGCCGACCCCGAACACGTCGAACGCGCCGCGCCGCCCGAACTAACCCACGAGGACGTGGCGCTTCTGCCCGAGGACCTGCGCTTCGAGTCGGCCGCAGTCGCGGCCGACGTGCTGGCCGAGGAGTACGGCTACGACGAGGGCGTGATGGAGTCGGCCATCGCATACGCGCGAGACGACTTGAATAGTGAGCGCGCAACCAGCCAGTTCGTGACGTTCGTGATGGACTTCGCGCGGGACGCGGCGAATCGGGGCATCATCTTCCAGCGACTGGAGGGCGCGGTGGGCAAGCGCCGACACGAGGAAGAGGACGTGGAAGGGTTGTTCGACTGAAAACTTGTCGCTTGGTACTTTCTTTTATCGTCATTTTCCTCGGAGTATTTCTCAAATTCCCCCTGCAAAACCTTGCCGAGAATTAACTTGATCAACAGTTCTACCCCCAAGCAAAAATAAAATGTGATTTAACACGAAACGAAGTTAGGAACTGTAATCATCGTATCTTCCAATAAGGAAGTAAAGATATGCTCCAACTTGATGAATCAGTAGCGTGCAATACGCCCGATCATGGTAGGCGTGTCGCTGTTTTCTGTCGTATCCAACTTTGTTCACCATTTTTTCCAATGAATCAAGGAGGCTACCGAGCTCAGGTGCAGTAATTCCGTTTGCACTATACACATCGTGTTCGTTTAACAAATCGAGATACTTTGCATGACTCATGTCCCGGTCATCGGTCCATCTCTCTAAGTCTACACAAATAGTTTTCAGAACTTCTTCGATACTGTTGTAGAGCTTTTTCGGGATGAGTTCATCAAAGTCTCCAGCAAGGTACCTCTCAAAAGCATCATTGTAACCTTTCAGAGCATCACCCCATGGTTCCTCTTCGGCTAGAGCTTGAACTTTTTTGTCCATGCTTTCCATAGCTTCAGATTCAAGAGGCTGAAAACGAATAGTCCCTCTCCCATTCTCTATTTCCCACAGTAGACCTTCTGTAATCAATACGTCCTCAATTTTATTTCTTATTTCTTTTAAATCGCTTTTACTACAGGGGGAGTGGATACTAGATGTCCGGTTCCACCCTATCCGAAAATAATGTTCAATGTAAGATAAAGCAAGAACGGTGTCGGCATTGAACATGAATTCGTAATGCTCGGCTTTCTCGGAGGCTTCGGCAATAGTAGACATCCCTGCTTCATCAGCTAATTCGCTTAGTGCACTATTTGATAACTTATCTGAGATATTTGTGATGCTAGCTAATCGTTCGCGGCTTCTCTGGGTTAGCTCTGTATGTACCCTTGATTCAAATTCTCGTTCACGGGTGAAGAGAGAACGAAACTGGTCACTCATATCATCTCTGTCTTTTTAGACGGAAGTTAATGTTGTGGTTACTTGGGACATTGTAGGAGAGGTTTAACTCTTCATCAACTAGGGAAACCGAAAACTTCGCTTAGTCGCTCGTTGAACACTCCGCGTTCGGGAACTCCGCGGAGTTGTCCTGCGGGTCGTAGCCCAAGACCTCACGGGCGCGCTCGATGGAGTAGTACTTCCGGTCGTTGTCCGAGATGCCGTAGACGATTTCGAAGTCGTAGTCCGCTCGGATGCATCGGTCGAAGAGGTGGGCGCAGTCCCGGTGAGAGAGCCACATCGCCTGTCCGCGCTCGTAATCCTTCGGCGGGTGGTTCTTCGTCAGGTTGCCGATGCGGACGCAGACGACGCTCAGGTCGTGTTCGTCGTGGTAGTACCGACCCAGAACCTCGCCGGTCGCCTTGCTGACGCCGTAGAGGTTGCCGGGCCGGGGGAACTCGGAGCCGTCGAGTCGATACTCGTCGTGCGGGCGGTAGAGGTCTGGAGTGCGCTCGTCGGTTTCGTACGCGCCGACCGCGTGGTTCGAGGAGGCGAACGCCACCTTCTCGACGCCCTCCTCGACTGCGGCCTCCAAGACGTTGCGCGTGCCGTCGATGTTGTTGGTCAGAACGCTGTTCCACGGCGCTTCGGGACGGGGGTCGCCAGCGAGGTGTACGACCGCGCCGACGCCCTCCATCGCGTCGCGGACGGCCTCCTCGTCGGTGATGTCGGCGACGACGAACTCGTGGTCGGTGTCGCGGGTCGGCGGGTCCCGGTCGAGCAGTCGCCACTCGTACTCCCCCGAGAGGTCCGAGAGGATGGCCTGCCCGACGCGGCCTTCCGCGCCCGTAAGCAGGACTGGTTCGTCCATTCAACTGAACGGAGGGAAGCGGGTGATAAGTAAAGTGCGATTCGTCCGAACCTCACTCGTCGGCCGCGACTCGCGGAAGCAGTTTCTCCCGGCCGAGGTTCACCGCGAACGCCAACGCGACGAGACCCATGACCGCGAACCAACCCGCCAGCAGTCCCTCGCCGCCGAGGAGTCGCTGAAGGCTGTTGTACTCCGCGACGAGACCGAGCAACGACAGTGCGAGCGTTCCGAGCGCGTACGCGACGACGGCGAGGAGTTCGCCACCGAGTTCCGCCAGTAGTTCCTGCATCACGTCGGTAGAGGGATTCAGTATATAAATGCGTTTTGCGAACCGAGAAATTCGGGAACGTTTTTCTCGTCCGACGCAATACCACGAGCGCATGGGACGATACGGAGACCTGAACTACCAGTGGTGGGCCAAGACCGGATTCCTGCTGAGCATCGCGCTGTTCGCAATCGGCGCGGGTGCGGAACTCACCGCCGCGGCGATGCACGTCACGCTTCCCGCGTGGGAGAACGCGCTGTTCGTGGACATGGAGATAGTCGGGACACTCGGCGCGTTGCTCTCGCCGCTGGTGTTCGGCGTCATTCTGCCGCTGACCGAATAGAGAGAGAGTTAGGCCAGTCGCGCGAACGCCAGATTGCCGCTGATGTTCTTGATGTAGACTTGCACCACGTCGCCCTCTTGGGCACCGGGGACGAAGATGGTGTACTTGCCCTTCTCGGCCACGCCGTCACCCTTCCGGCCGGTGCCGGTAATCTTGACCTCGTAGGTGGCGCCCTCTTCGACGGCTTCGCGGTTCTGGTTCTGGGTCGAAGTCGAGCGTTTGGTGACCGGCCGGAACGCACCGCAGGCGTCACATCGGAGCATCAGGTTGCGGTTCTCCCGGACGAGGCGGGTGTCCGGCAGGCCACACTCCGAACAGAGGACGAACTCTTGGACGTAGCTTTCGAGCGCCGCGTCGAAGTCCGACCCGGAGAAGGTCCCGTTGTAGCGTGCGCGGCCGTCTTCGAGTTTCCCGTTGGTCCCGAGTTCGCGCTGGAGCGCGCTATGGATGTGTTCGGGGTCGCGGCTGAGCGCGTCGGCGATGTCGCTCAGGTTCGTGAGTCGCGTGAACGCGCCGTCCTTCTGCGCGGCGGCGTCGGGGTAGCTGAATCGCTCGCTCTGACCCTCGAAGTCGGGTGTGGCGTCCATCGCTCGGTCGAGGTTAGATGCGTAGTCCATAGGCGAATGAGGCGTCGGACACTAAAAGGCGTTCCGTGTTCTCCGGACGCACGACTCCGCGGGCGGACCGTCGGGGGACCGAGTGGACCGGCCCACGGACCGGGCGGCTTTTTTCGTCGGCCCGCGTCGGGTCAGACATGGACGCCAGCGACCCCGACGCCGACGCGACCGAACCCACCGACGGCGAGTTGGCCTGCTTCGAGGCGGGCATCAAGTTCGGCGCGCTCTACCACCAGTTCGCCGGGACGCCCGTCAGTCCCGAGAGCGCGCCGAGTCTCGAAACCGCCATCGAGGAGTCCATCGAGAACCAACCATTCTGCGAGGACGTGAGCGTCGAGATTCTGACCGAGAAGTTGGCCGCGGAAATCGACCACGTTCCCGCGAGCGATAGCGAGGGGGAACTCGGAGGAGGCAGTCTCGCCGAAGGCGAGGAAGCGTCCTCAGGTGGCTACACGGAACTCACGGGCCGGTTCCTCGAAGTCGAAATTCTCGTGGAGTACGAGGGCGTCGAAGTCCTCACCCGGATGGAGATGGAGGACGGCTATCCGCTGATGAAAGTCGAGTCGGTGGACTAATCATATATTTCTTAGAGGCCGAAAAGCCATTCTATAAGACATATTCGTATTGCTCTTCGCGCGTGACCACGGCGACGACGAGACCGACGGGAATCCGACGGCTTCGCGGCGCGGGCGCGGCCCCGAGTGACCGCGCCCGCGCCTGCCCGAACGAAGAGCGGAGAACCGAGCGCATCCGCCGAGACCGGGACCCCATCGAAACCGACGGAGAAGCCCTGACGGGCGCGACGAGCGATAGCCGTGCGACCAAAACGCACGCCGACGAACGCGGGCGTTCGTCGGCGACTTGGACCGGCGCGTCCAAAACGGCCGTAGGTTCCTCGAAAGACGCTTTGGAAAGAACTAAGGGCGCAAGATTCCCGGATTTTGGTATGAGCGTCGAGTTGCCGTTCGCGCCGGTCGATACGATTATCAGACGAAACGCGGGCGAACTCAGGGTCAGCGCGGACGCCGCCGAGGAACTCGCGCGGCGGATTCAGCGCCACGGGGCCGAACTCGCGGTCGACGCCGCCGAACACGCCACCACCGACGGTCGCAAGACCCTGATGAGCGAGGACTTCGGCGTCGGACAGGTCGTGGACAAAGACGACCTCGAACTCCCAGTCGCGCCCGTAGACCGCATCGCGCGACTCGAAATCGACGACAGCTACCGGGTGGCGATGGACGCCCGAATCGCGCTCGCGGACATCTTGGAGGACTACGCGGACAACGTTGCCAAGGCCGCGGCCGTCCTCGCACGCCACGCCGACCGGCGAACTGTTAAGGCCGAGGACATCGATACGTACTTCGAACTCTTCGAATGAACTTCGGCTACAGCGAGGACTGTCTCGCCCACGACACGGGCGAGCGCCACCCCGAAAACCCCGACCGACTTCGCGCCATCAAGGAGCGACTGGCGCGGAAACACGGCGTCAAGTACGTAGACACGAGTCCGGCAACCGACAGTTGCGTGAAGGCGGTTCACGACGCCGACTACGTTGCGGAGTTTCGGGAGTTCTGCGAATCCGGCGGCGGCAACTGGGACCCCGACACCGTGGCGGTCCGAGCGACGTGGGAGGCCGCGCTTCAATCGGCCGGGTTAGCTTGCTGGGCGGCGGAGGCCGCCCTCGACGGCGACGACGGCCGGGACACCCCCCTTCTCGCTCGGCCGACCGCCGGGCCACCACGCGCTCGAAGACGACGCGATGGGCTTCTGTTTCTTCAACAACGTCGCCGTCGCCGCCCGCCACGCCATCGCCGAACGAGACCCCCTCGCGGGTCGCCATCTTCGACTGGGACGTTCACCACGGCAACGGCACGCAGGACATCTTCTACGAGGACGGCGACGTGTTCTACGCCTCGCTCCACGAGGACGGTCTCTACCCCGGCACCGGGGAGAGAGACGAGACCGGCGAGGGCGACGGCGCGGGCACGACGCTCAACTTCCCGCTCCCGGCGGGCGCGGGCGACCCCGAGTACCGCGACGCCTTCGACGAGTTGGTCGCCCCGGCGTTCCGCGAGTTCGACCCGGACCTCCTGCTCGTCAGCGCCGGGTTCGACGCCCACCGACACGACCCCATCTCGCGGATGCGCGTCTCGACGGAGGGCTACGGCATGCTGACCGACCGGGTTCGGGACCTCGCCGCCGAGACGGACGCCGCCCTCGGGTTCGTCCTCGAAGGGGGCTACGGTCTCGACACCCTCTCGGACAGCGTGGCCGAAGTCCACGAGACCTTCGACGGCAAACCGCCGCTGACGCCCGACGAGGACGCTAGCGAGGACGTGACGGAGTTACTCGAAGAGGTTCGGGCGTCGCACCCGGTTTTCGAAGGATAAGTTCGGGGTCGCTCGACCGACGAGAACTACTCCTCCGGGTCCACCCGCGCCAGTCGCATCGCGTTGCCGGTCACGCCGAGGCTCATCCCCATGTCGCCGACGACGATAGCCATCGCCACCGAGACGAGTCCGAGTGGCGCGCCGACCGCAAGCACCGCCTTGACCGCGAGACTCGCCCAGATGTTCTGTCGGATGACGCCGTTGGCTTTCCGCGAGAGTCGGTAGAGATAGGGAACCTTCCGGAGGTCGTCGCCCAGAAGCGCGATGTCGGCCGTCTCGATGGCGGTGTCGGTCCCGGCCGCGCCCATCGCCACGCCGACCGTCGCGGCGGCGAGCGCGGGCGCGTCGTTCACGCCGTCGCCGACCATCGCCACCGAGTCGTGGCGGTCGGTCAGTTCCTCGACGGCTTCGACCTTCTGCTCGGGCAGAAGTTCGGCCCGGAACTCGTCGACGCCGACTTCCTCGGCCACCGCGCGGGCGGTGCCCTCGTTGTCGCCCGTGAGCATGACCGTCTCGATGCCGAACTCCTGCAAGCGCGCGACCGTCTCGCGCGCGGCGGGCCGAACCTCGTCGGCGACGGCGAGGACGCCCTCCAACTCGTCTTCGGTCCCGACCAGCACCACGGTCTTGCCCTCGCGCTGGAACCGGGGCACCACGTCAGCGAGCAGGTCGAGGCAGTCCTCGCGGTCGGCGCACTTGCTGTCGGCCGCCTCCGCGAGTTGTCCACCGTCGGTCGAGAGATGGACGTGTTCGAGGTCGAAGCCCAACTCGGAGAACAGCGCGGGCTTTCCGGCGTAGTGGGTCGTCCCGCCGAGGTCCGCGCGGACGCCCTTGCCGGTCAGACTCTCGAAGTTCTCGATTTCTCGGTCGTGGCCCTCCTCGTCGTGGGGGTCGCCGTGGTCGTGTGCGTATTCCACGATTGCCTCCGCGAGGGGGTGTTCGCTCCGGCGCTCGAGGTCGTGGGCGCACCGAAGCACGTCGGTCTCGTCGTTGCCGTTGAGCGCAACCACGTCGGTCACGGCCAACTCGCCCGCGGTGAGCGTCCCGGTCTTGTCGAACGCGACGGCTTCGACCGACCCCATCGATTCGAGGTGCGGGCCGCCCTTCACGAGGACGCCGTTCCGGGCCGCGCTAGTGACGCCCGAGACGACCGACACCGGCGTCGAGATGACGAACGCACAGGGGCACGCCACCACCAACAGGGTCAGTCCGCGGACGAACCACTCGCGGAAGGCACCGTCGAGCAGGAGCGGCGGCCCGAAGGCGGTCAGCAGGGCCGCGACGACGATTATCGGCGTGTAGTAGGCCGCGAACCGCTCGATGAACTGCTCGCGGTCGGTCCGGTCGCGCTGGGCGTCGCCGACCAACTCGATGACCTGCGAGAGGGTGGTCTCGTCGGCCTCGGCGGTTGCCTCGACTTCGAGGTAGCCCTCCTCGTTGACGGTCCCGGCGTACACCTCCGCGCCGGGCGACTTGTCTACGGGGACGCTCTCGCCCGTGATGGGTGCCTGATTCACCGCGCTGGTGCCCTCAAGCACCTCGCCGTCCACCGGAATCTTCTCGCCGGGCCGGACGACGACAGTCTCGCCGACTGCGACTTCCTCGACGGGGACAGTTTCCTCGGCCGTCCCACCGTCGCCGTCGCTCCGTCTGACCGTCGCGGTGTCGGGCGAGAGGTCCATCAGCTCTCGGACCGAGTTGCGCGCGCGGTCCATCGAGAAGCGTTCGAGCAGTTCCGCGACGCTGTAGAGGACTGCGAGGGTCGCGGCCTCGAAGTAGAGACCGACCGCGACGGCCGCGAGAACGCCGACTCCCATCAGTAAGTCGATGTCGAGGCTCAGATTCTTCGCGGAGTAGTAGCCGTTTCGGAGAATCTCCTGTCCGGCGACTCCCGCCGCCAGCAAGAGCAGGATTGCCGAGACGTGGAATTCGCGGCCCAGCGCCGAGAAGAGAAGGGCGTCGGCACTCACGACGAGGAACTCCAGCACCAGACCAGCGAGCATCAGGACGCCGCCCACCCACGTTTTGACCGCGCGCGGACTCTTCCACACGTCACTCGGTCCCGCCACGTCCGGGCCACCGTCGCCGTCGCTTTCGGAGTCCGCGACTTCGTACCCGGCGCTCTCGACGGACGCGACGACGCTCTCGCGGTCGGCGTCACCGCTCACGAGAACTTCGCCGGTCGCGGGTCGGGTTTCGATGCTCTCGATGCCGTCCACGCCGTCGAGTGACTTCTCGACTTTTCCGGCGCAGGACGGACAGTCCATCTCGGGCACCGAAAGCCGAAGCTCGCCGCCGGTTCCGGTCTCGCCCTCGACCGCGTAGCCTGCGGCTTTCACGCGGTCACGGACCGCCTCCGGGTCGGTCGCCTCGGCGTCGTAGGTGACGGCGAGGGTGCCGGTCGTCGGTGCCGGTTCGATGTCGCGCACGCCGTCGAGTCGCTCGACGCTCGCGGACACCTTCCCAGCGCAGGACGGACAGTCCATCTCGGGTACCGAGAGACGGACGGTCCGTTCGCGCTCGTCGGTGGTCATTACACGACGATAGTCACCGAGGCGTTATTAATTACCCTGTCAGATAGACGGCGTTAGATAGCATTTCTTAATAATCGAGTAGGATTTGATTGTTAAATACGCGAGTAACCTCGGATTCCTTCGGTTTAAGCATAGATTTCCGTCAGCGTGAAACGGTTCACGAGCGTTCATTGCGTTACGAATCGGTCGTAACCGCGAACGATACCGAACCGTGTGTCCGACTTATTGTGAGAGACTCTCAAGTAGAAGTCGATGAGCGCCATCCAGATGGGACTCGAAACGAGCGTCCTGAAGATAGGGGCCGCGGTCACGGTCCTCGCCGTCGAGGTATTCGCCGCACTCGCGCTCTTGGTCGTCGCGTTGGAGTAGGGTACGGAATCGACACACCGGGGGCTGGTCGTGCGAAAACGGCTGAGGGGAGTAAGCCCCCTTCTGTTCGTCCGAGTATTCGGCTGAGCGTCCGCGCGAGCGTCCGGGCTACCGTGCGATGCTGAGCATCGCACAGCGCGGACTTGCACCGGCGAGGATTCACCGTTCCATCCATTCTCTCCCGTCTCCGTGCTGGCGTCGCCAGCACGGAGCGCACGGCGGCAGAGCCGCCGTGCGCGTGGCTTCGCCACGCCCTCGGTGGGTTAACTCCCCGTTCCTTTACTCGGCGTGAGCCTTCGTTCGGTTCGGGTTCGCGCACCTCATGGGTCGGGGAGAGCGGTCTCGTTTCTGTTCCAGAGCCAGCGGTCTCCCGCTCCGGACTTGCGTCCGGTCGCCTGCCCGGACGGTGGGGACTTTCCTCACGCGGGCGCTGGCGTGTGCCAGCGCCCTCGCGGGAACTCGGCTCCCTCTGCCGGTCGAACGTAGCGCCCGGCCGGGTTTAAGGAATTCGGTGCGACCGGTCGATTCGACTGTCGAAAGCGGCTGTTACCCCGACTGAACAGGGTCGTTACCCCGTGACAATCGCTCCCGTGTGAAACGTAGTGGGACGTTTCCGTGTTTAGTATTGAAGGGAAGACTTGAAGGTACTTCCAGCCTAACGAGTTCGTGTATGGCACAGGCTCAGGCAGTGACTCTTTCCTACGAGGATGGTACGCGGGCCGTAGAACTCGCACGCGAATCCGTCGAATCCTACGTCATCAACGGGCAACGCGAACAACCGGGGAGCATGCGCGAGGCGTTCTACGCTCGGACCGGCGTGTTCGTTCGGCTCTCGTCCACGCGAGGACGCGGCCGACTCCGGGGGTGCGACGGTGCCTACGAAGGCACCGACCAACTCGGCCACCTCATCGTGGACTCGGCCATCAGCGCGGCCAGCGACACCTCGTGTGGCTCCGAAGTGGAGGAAGCAGAGCTTCCGAACCTGAAAATCTCGGTGTGCGTCGTCCGGGAGACGGAGTTCACCGAGGACCCCATCGAAGACATCGAACTCGGCACTCACGGCGTCGCAATCGAGGGCCGCGGCGAGCAAGCGTGGATGTACCCGACGCTTCCAATCGAGAACGGGTGGAGCGTTTTCGAGTACCTCGACCGAACCTGCCGGAAAGCCGGACTCCCGAAGGGCGCGTGGGAAGACGACGACGTGATGGTGACGCTGTTCGACGGACAGGTCTTCAGTGAACGCGAACCGGAAGGGACCGTCGAAGAGCTTTAGAAGCGGTACTTTTCCGTAATTTTGACCGATGACCGGCTCCGGTAGCTACGCTTCTTCTCGGAATCCGACCAGCTCGGCGTCCTCGCGGGCGCGCTCGGCCGCCTCGTCCACGTCGAAGTCCCGGACGACTTCGCCGTCTCGAATCAGCGGTTCGAGCAGGGCCTCGCCGCCTTCGGGGTCGGCGCGGTCGGCCAGTCCGACGTGGTGGCCGCCGTCGGGCGTCCGGAACGCCTGCTTCACGCCCGAGAGTTTGCCGCGCTTGGAGACTGGTTCGCCGTCGAGTTCCACGATGTCGAGCGCGAAGTCCAGCGGGTCGGCGTTGCTGACGTAACCGCCGACGCCGAACCCGTCGGCGAGTTCCCGGAGTTCGCGGAGGTTCGCGGGGCCGAGACCGCCGCTGACGAAGATGTCAACGTCTTCGTAGCCCCGAGCGTCGAGTTCCCACCGGACCTCCCGGACGATGTGGCGGAAGTCCCCGCGCCGGGAACTCGTCGTATCGAGGCGCACGCCGTCTAAGGCGTCACCGAGGGTCTCTGCGGCGCGGATGCTCTCGTCTTTCTCGTCGGAGTAGGTGTCGCAGATGGCGATGCGGGGAACCTCGGGCGCGACTGCCTCGTCGAAGGCCTCCCACGCCGTCTCTTGGTCGCCGAAGGCGATGACCAGCGCGTGGGGCATCGTTCCGCTTGCCTCCCGACCGAGAACTTCGCCTGCCGCGACGTGCGAGAAGCCGTCGAGTCCGCCGACCAGCGCCCCGCGTTCGACCATCGGCGCGATTGCGGGGTGGACGTGGCGCGCGCCGAAACTCAGCACCGACGAGTCGGGCGCGGCTCGCCGCGTTTCGAGCGCCGCCGTCGCCACGCCGCTCTGGTGGGAGAGGAACCCGAGCAGGGAGGTCTCGAACCGGGCGAAGTCGAGGTAATCACCCTCGATTCGCATGACTGGACCGCCGTCGAACAGTCGGCCTTCGCGCATGGCGTCCGCGTCGATGGAGAGACCGGAGAGCAGATTGGCGGCGTCTTTCACGCCAGCCAGCAGGTCGAACTCGCCGGTCGGAAACTGGTCTCGGGTCACTTCGGCCACGACGTGCGGGTTGCGGTCGGCCGCCCGAAGGGTCTCTTCGGTCCGCAGGAAGTAGGCGTCGGTCGCCGTCCCGTCGCGGATAGCCGACTCGGATACCACGTCGAACCCGTCGCTCATCGCCACCACCTCGGGTGATGCATGGTCGGACGTACCGCCGCTGGAGCGAAAAAACCCCCGCTTGGCGGCGAACGACGCGCGCCCTCCGGAAATCGGCCGCGAGCGCGCCGACGGCGCGGATTCCCGCGCCGTCGGCGCGCGGTGACGATGGCTCGTGCCGGGTCGGGTGACGCGACTGGTTCGACCATCTATGTATTGCTCTTAGAAATATTTCGGATTCTATAGCAATTATCTGCCAATCTCACCGGTCGGTGCGTGCGGGCGCGGCCCGCAAGTGGCCGCGCCCACCCGCGCGAGGGATGAGCGAACGAGCGGAGCGAGTGAGCGAATCGGTTGGGGAGGCGTGTGGCCCGCGGTGGCGGTGCGGGGCGGTCCTGATTGGTACGAGCCTGAAGCTAGCTCTTCCCGTCTTCTCGTTCTCTCCCATCGCGTCCTCCCGTCGCTCACCTCCATCCCATCGCGTCCTCCCGTCGCTCACCTCCATCCCATCGCGTCCTCCCGTCCCGTTTCCCACGTTCGTCCGACACCTCCGACTCCGACGAGACTCGCGACCGAACACCGGTAGAAGCCAGAAAAACGGAAAAGTCCGAAGAGGTTACTGGACCGGTGCCGCGCCGCGGCGCACGTCCGGCAGGTCCGAGACGGTGGGCGCGTTCACGATGACCACCGTGTCGCCCTGCTTCTGGACGTAGAAGGCGTCGGCGAACCCGTTGCCCTCGATGCGCCACGTGTCGGCGCGGTTATCGACCTGCTTCGCGTCGTTGTACTCCAGCACTTTCCGGTAGCCCTCCACGAACTCCGCGGCGTCTTGGTTGGAGTCCCAGACGGTCTTCCAGACGTAGCCGGTTTCGTTGGTCCGGGCGGCGTCGTTGGTGTAGACGGCCAACTTGTCGCCGTCCCATCCCGTCGAGTAGGTGCTGTTGTAGTTCAGCGGGTCGAAGCTACGGAGTTGGTCGGTCCCCTGTTTCAGGTTGAAGAACTGGCGGGCGGGGACGACCTGCGTCTGACCCTGACTCGGGTAGTAGGGGTACATCAACATGGCGAAGATGCCCGCTTCGCCGACGCTCCCGTAGTTCGGGCGACCCTGCAGTTCGAGGCGCTCCCACCCGTTGGTGGTCCGGTCCTCGATGTCGAACTCGGCGGGGGTGTCCGTGCCGTACTTTTCGGGGTGGATGACCTGCTCGGTACTCGCGGGCGGGTTCTCGTAGAGAGCGTTAACCGCGTCCCATCCGCCGCGCTTCTGGACCCCGCGGACGAACGCCGGGCCGTCGCTGTACGGTTGGAACTTGATGAGGTACGGCCCGATGTTGGCCAGACCGCCGCTCGACCCGGAACCGTCGTCGGGAGTCAGACAGTCGCCGTTCCACTGGTTCTCGCACCGCTTGGAGTAGAGGTGGTCCACGTAGTTGCCGTCGCCCTCGATAACGCCGTCCTTGGCGTTGTGGAGTTCGCGTGTGGACTGGTCGAACTTCGAGAGGTTGAAGTGCTGGTCCTGAAGCGCGTGGAACAGTTCCTGCGAGAGGGTAATCTCGTCGAGTTTCGGCGTCGAGGTGTTCTCCGATACCACGACGATTTCCTCCTTGGACGGACTGTAGTATCCGCCGACCGACGACCCAGAGTTGCGGTTCTGGACCGCGATGGAGTCGGTCGATTCGCCTATCATGAACAGCGACTCGTACTTGGCGTTGTCGAACAGTCGCCGGTCGTCGGGCGTCGAGCGGTTCGACTGGTCCGACCGGAACTCGTCGCGGGTCACGATTTCGACCGGAACCCGTTCCTCGAACTCGAGTTGCCGGACTCGCTCGACGCGGGCCATCGCGCGAGCGACCGTCTGGTCGAGTTCGGTCTCGTTGAGTCCGTCGTCGGGGTTCACGTCGAGCGTCTCGTTGTACCAGTAGCCCGCTTCCCACCCGAGAACGTCCGTCTCGGGGTCGTCGGGTTTGACGACCTGCGACTCGGTGGTCGTCTCGTCGGAGGGGGTCGCCGTGTCCGCCGTCGGAGGTACCGTCGTCTCGTCTGCCGTATCGGTCGTCGTCCCCGCGCCGGGGGCCTGCGAACACCCCGCGACGACGAGCATCAAAGCGACCGCGATTGCGATAGTCGTACGCATTTCCTGTGACCATGACGAAGGTCTACACGGTCAAAAACCTCTTGATAGCGCAGTGAAACAATCGCGGGAGCGAATCCGCGAACGGGGTGCGCCCCGGACCGAATCGTCGGAAAACGTTTTCGACCCCGAGGCACAACTTTCGGACATGCACTTCGACCCAGATTCGACCGCAGTCGTGGTCGTGGACGTGCAGAACGGCTTCTGCCACCCGGACGGGAGTCTCCACGCGCCCGCCAGCGAGGAAGTCGTCGCGGACGTGGCCGATGTCGTGTCGGAGGCCCGCGACGCGGGCGCGTCCGTCGTGTACACCCGCGACGTACACCCTCCCGAGCAGTTCGAGGGCAACCACTACTACGACGAGTTCGACCGATGGGGCGAACACGTCCTCGAAGACTCGTGGGAGGCCCGACTCCACGCCGACCTCGACGTACGCGAGCAAGACCACATCGTGGAGAAACACACCTACGACGCCTTCTACCGGACCGACTTGGAGGGCTACCTCGACGCGCACAAAATCGACGACCTGCTCATCTGTGGAACCTTGGCCAACGTCTGCGTCCTCCACACCGCGGGGAGCGCGGGACTGCGCGACTACCGACCGGCGCTAATCGAGGACGCACTCGGCTACATCGAGGAAGACCACAAGCAGTACGCGGTAGAACACGCTGATTTCCTGTTCGGTGAAGTGACGACGAAAGACGAAATCGAGTTCGAGTAGGGCCGAACCGGTATCGGACGGAGTTGCGGAAGGCGGCGACGGTCGAAACGGTGGCCGCGGACGTGACTACTCGCCGAGGTGGACGTGCTGGAGGGCCTGCCGGACGTGGTAGTCCTTCTCCACGGGGTCTTCGACCGAGAGTGCCTCGGAGAGGTGTCGGGCGACGTTCTCGCTGTCCGCGAGTGCCCCGTCGCTCGGCCCGTCCTCAACACTGTCCAACAGCGAGTCGGCGAACCCTGACCCGACGTACCGGACGGTCTCGCTCCGGGAGTCGTACTCGATGAGACCCGCTTGCGCTAACTTCGGCACGTCTCGGTGGTGTAGCGCGACTGATACCTCCTGAAAGTCGGCGTCGTCCGCCCGGTCGGTCACGTGTTCGGCGAGGTCGGCGACCGTCGCCACGTCGTCCGAGGCGTTCCGAAAGTAGTTCAGGACCGCACGGCGTCGGCCCTCCGACAACGCGGTCAGAATCTGGTCGAGACTGTTTCCGTGGGATTCGTCCGTCGCCGCCCGCTCGTGGTCTTTCCGTTCCCCGCTCATTGTGGAGGTGTGACCGTCGTCTTCCATACTCCAGTAGACGAACAACGGCCGGATGGACCTTCGCCCTCGAAACGTAGGTTACGGGGTTCGATACATCTATTCTCAGTGACGTTTTTATTTCGGGAGACGAACCCTGAAACCGACGGCGAACGTTCAAACTACTTCCCGACGCCGCCGGACAGAGCGTTTTCCGCGTGCTACCACGGAATTCGAGCCCGAGTACGCCGATTTCCGTCAACGGAAATCGGCGGGGTCGCTCCGACCCGGCCGACTACCGAGTGACGCTCACTTCGACTTCCTCGCCCACCTCGAACGACGCGTCCGGACAGACGAGTTTCAGGCCGAGCGCTTCGCGCGCGAAGAAAAAGGAGATGCCGGTAATCGGCGTCTCGTTCGCTACCACCGTCGCGTCGACCCACGCGACGGTTCGGTCCTCGGCGGTGCCGACGCGTTCGCCTGCGAGCGAGACCGGACCTCCCACGCCGCCGACGACGCCGCCGCCGTCGTAGTGGGGGAACCCGCCGTCGAGGACGCCCGAGTCGTCGCGGTCCGGCGCGATTCCCGCGAAGCACTCGCCCGGCGAGGGGTGGTCGGGCGCGTCGAGGACCGCGTAAGTGTCGCCCGCGGCGACGACGGTTCCCCGGCCGTCCCACGGGACGCCAGCGAGTTCGACCTCCGGGGCCAGTTCGAGGGGAAGCGACCCCGAGGCCCGGAAGGGGTCGGCGTCGGGCGAGCGAAAGCCGAGGTGGATGTGGTTGTCCACCCACGGCGCGAAGAACCCCGAGCGAACCATCTCGCCGAGCGAGTCGCCGACGGCCACCTCGTCACCGGGTTCGACCGCGGGCCGGACGTGGAGCATCCGAGCGAGGTGGTCGCCGGTGTCCACCACGATGAGGTGGTCGCGTTCGACGGCGTACTCCTTGGGCGGGGCCGAGACGCTCCGGGTGGCGACGACTTCGCCCGCGACGGGACTCGGCGCGGCGGTTTCGCGCTCGTCGGTCTTCCCGGGTCCGTCGCCGTCGTCACGCCAGTCGCCCTCGTGGGGATAGAGGTCGATGGCACACCCCTCGTCGTGGGCCGTGTACGGCGAGTTGTAGAGAGAAAACCGGGGGAACCGTTCCAGCATCTCCGGGGCGACCGAAATCATCGGTCGCATCTCGGAGACGCGAGGGTTTAGGTACTCCGACTGTGAAGTGTCGGACATGCGCGTACTCCGCGGCCGGGCGGCGGGGCGGAACGCCGACCGCGAAGTCGTCGCCGGGATGCTCGAACGGGCGGCCGAGGACGGCGAGGCGTCGGTCCGGGCGTGGCGACCCCACCGGCAACTCGCGTTCGGGCGGCGCGACTCCCGTGCCGACCACTACGAAGTCGCCAAAAAGGTCGCCGACGCCTGCGACTTCCCGCCCGTCGAGCGGTCCGTCGGCGGCCGAGCAGTCGCCTACACCGGCAACACCGTCGCGTTCGCCAAGGTCGTCCCGTTAGACGACATGCGCGTCGGGATGGACGAACGCTACGAGACGGTGACGCGGGCCATCCAGCGGGCGCTCTGGCGACTCGGCGTCCCGGCGAGTCGCGGCGAACCCGAGGCAAGTTTCTGTCCGGGCGACTACTCGCTCCAGCGAGACGGGAAACTCGTCGGGGTGGCCCAGCGCGTCCGGAAGAACGCGGCGCTAGTCTCGGGAGTCGTCGTGGTGCGCGACCACGAGGAACTCGCGGGCGTCCTCGACCCGGTGTACGCCGCCCTCGACATCCCCTTCGACTCGGACTCGATTGGAAGCATCGACAAGGCGGGCGGCGAGGCCGACCCGGAGACGGTCGCCCGGACCGTCGAGGAGTTGCTCGTCGACGACGAGGAGTCGGAAGTCGAAGCCGTCTCGGACCTCGCCGACCGCGAGACCGACGATTGACGGGGTTCCGCGGACGTTCGCTGGCGACCGCCGCCAGCGAACGCCCGCGCTCAGTGGAACCCTCCACCAGCGAACGCTCAACCCATCAATCCACCAGCGAACGCTCGACCGACCAACCGCCGCGGTTCGGGTGGACGAAAGGGGCCGCCCGGTCGCGTCCACTTCAGTCGTCTGACCGGCCCCTATCCGAAGTGAGCGAAGCGAACGAGGATATGCCGGTCAGCGACCGCGAGCGGGCGGGGGCTTTCTGAGCCTTCACGGTGGCGGTTCCTGGGGCAACGATGCGTAGCGAGCGGGTGGGGGCTTTCTGAGCCTTCACGGTGGCGGTTCCTGGGGCAACGATGCGTAGCGACCGGGCGGGGGCTTTCTGAGGGTTCTTCACCGCGATACCTGCGGGTGGTCTCACCTTCCCGACAAAGTACGGCGAACGAGCCGGGACGCTATCCACGCCGAAAAGGTGAACCGGGACGCTTAGGACGCCCACCCCCGAACTGCCCGACCACGAATGCTCACCATCCGGAACGCGACGCTGGCCGACGGTCGAGAGGTGGACGTGCGAATCGACACGTCCGCGGGCCGCATCACGGGCGTCGGTTCGACGCTCACCGAATCGGGCGACTCCATCGACGCCGCCGGGAAACTCCTCCTGCCGGGGATGATTGACGCCCACGTCCACTTCCGGCAACCCGGATTCGACCACAAGGAGACGTGGGAGACGGGCAGTCGGTCTGCCGCGGCGGGCGGGGTGACGACCGTCGTGGACCAACCGAACACCGACCCGCCGACCGTGGACGGCGAGGCCTTCGACCGGAAGGCCGACGTCGCCGAGGCGTCGTACGTCGATTACGGCATCAACGGCGGCGTGACGCCCGACTGGAACCCAGACGAGTTGTTCGACCGGTCCCTGCTGGCGCTCGGGGAGGTGTTCCTCGCGGACTCGACCGGCGAGATGGGCATCGAGGAAGACCTGTTCCGGGAGGCCGTAGAGCGCGCGACCGACGAGTACCGGGTCGTGACCGTCCACGCCGAGGACGCCGACCTGTTCGCCGAGGAAGCCACGGAGCGCCCCGGCGACGACTACGACGCGTGGAGCGCCTACCGGACCGCCGAAGCGGAGGCCGAAGCGGTCGAGCGCGCGGTCGAAATCGGCGACGAGGCCGACGCGAAGGTCCACGTCGCCCACACCAGCACGCCGGAAGGCGTCGATGCGGCCAAGTCGGGCGGCGCGACCTGCGAGGTCACGCCCCACCACCTGTTCCTCTCGCGCGAGGACTACGACGAGTTGGGCACCTTCGGACGGATGAACCCGCCGCTCCGGAGCGAGGACCGCCGGGAGGCCGTCTTCGAGCGAGTCGCGGACGGCACCGTGGACATCGTGGCGACCGACCACGCCCCCCACACCCGAGAGGAGAAAGACGCCAGCATCTGGGACGCGCCAAGCGGCGTCCCCGGCGTCGAGACGGCCCTGCCGCTCCTGCTCGAAGCGGCCCGGAAGGACGAACTGAGCTACGAGCGCGTCCGGGACCTGACCGCGGCCAACCCCGCCGACGTGTTCGGCCTGACCCGGAAGGGGAAGGTCGAACAGGGCCTGATGGCCGACCTCGTGCTGGTAGACCCCGACGCGAGCCGCGAGATTCGCGGCGAAGACCTCCACTCGAAGTGCGGATGGACGCCGTTCGAGGGCATGCGCGGCGTGTTCCCCGAGTTGACGATGGTCCGCGGAAACGTCGTGTACGACGGACGCGACGGCGAGCCAGAGGATGGCGAGTTCGGCGAAGCGGTCGGCGAGAACGTGCGGGGGTGAGCGTCCACCGGACCGACCCCCGGAAGTAGACGATTCGCAATCGGACGGGCGAGTCGGCGGTTTCGAATTCGCCATACAAAAAAATACAGGCAGTATATCCCGACGTTCGTTTTCTTCTCGCCCTCAGAATGGAAAGAGTTGCCCAAACAGACGCCATTATGTGAAAACCCACCGTAGAGAGTAATGTCGGCGCACACCCGCCGACTGACGCACCGCCACCGAAACTACTCAACCAGAAGGGTACTCGTCCGCCGACGGAACCTAGACGGGACTGCTTGCTCGGCCGTTCCCGTCGTCATTCTCTCAGTCCGAACCGCCGAGTCGTGACCGGCGTGAGACTTACTGTCCCCGACGACGATGACGTAGCCATGCGTGGGGGAGACGTAGAGATACCGACAGATAGCGTGACGCTCGACGGCGAACTGCTCGTTCCCGAGGGCGCACAGGGGGTCGTGGTCTTCGCGCACGGAAGCGGGAGTTCGCGGTTCAGTCCGCGGAACAACTTCGTCGCCGAGCGACTTCGAGAGCGCGGACTCGGGACGCTCCTGTTCGACCTGCTGACCGAGAGCGAGGACCGCGACTACGAGACGCGATTCGACGTTGACCTGCTGGTCGAGCGACTGCTCGCGGCGACCGATTGGCTACGGGAGAGACCCGAGACGGCCGACCTGCGCCTCGGGTACTTCGGGTCCAGCACCGGCGCGGCCGCGGCGCTCCGGGCCGCGGCCGAACGCGACAACGTGGACGCCGTGGTCTCGCGCGGCGGCCGGGTAGACATGGCGTCCGAGGCGAATCCCGAAGTCCGCGCGCCGACGCTGTTCGTCGTCGGCGCGCGAGACGAGGCGGTGCTGTCGCTGAACCGCCGGGAGTGCGACCGACTCCGGTGCGAGAAGGAGTTGGCCGTCGTCGAAGGGGCTTCCCACCTCTTCGAGGAACCCGGAAAACTGGAGGTGGTCGCGGACGCCGCCGCCGACTGGTTCGCCGACCACCTCGGCGACGAGTGACGCCGACGAGTCGGCGTCACTCGTTTCAGGAGCTAGAAGACGTGTCTCCCTACTTCCAAAAGCAATCTTTACCTATACATTAACAACTTCTACAATTCCCATGAAACCCTAAAAGCGTCTCCCGGTCCGGGCGGCCAGCGGCGCATCGACGCGTCGATGCGCCGCTTCGAACCCGCGAGGGAGGTATCGCCGCTCGCTCGCCAGTCACGCCACGCCGTCGCGTATCACCGGCACGAAGGCGTAGGCAAACGCGCTGACCAGCAGAATCGCCGCGAACACGCGGCCAGTCTCTTGGGAGGCCTGCCAGACGACGAACCCGAGTCCGAGGGCGACGGCGACCGCTTGGCGCGTGGTCTCGTTCACCCGCAGGGGTACGACGAGGGTCGGCTAAACTGGAACGGTTGTGTTCACCGCTCGCGCAGAAGCAGAGAACGCCGAGCGGACTCGGCGTCCGCGGCGGTCACGCCACGCTTCCGACGACCAGCGTCGCCAGACTCGCGCCGACCATGCCGCCGACGCCGACGCTCCCGAGGACCGCCATCGCCCGCCGGGAGTCGGCCTCCGACCAGTCCGACCGCCCGCCGATGTGTCGTTGGAAGTTCTCGATGCCCCGGCCCGCGAACACCGACCCCGACCACCCGAGCAACGAGAATCCGAACACGAGCGCACCGACGGCGAAGACCTTCTCGCTGGCGAACTGGACCGACTCGCCCGACGCGACCAGCACCGGGACCGCGAGTCCGGCCAGTACCGCGCCGAACGCGAGCGCCCGACCGAGTTGGCGTGCGCGCTCTCGGCGGGTCGGCGAGTCGTCGCGGATGGTCTCGCCCCGAGTCGAGTCGCCGGAGTCGCCCGAGTCGCCCGAGGACATCGCTAGTCCACGGTCTCGCGCATCCGCGGGTCGAGGGCGTCACGCATCCCGTCGCCGAGGAGGTTGAACCCGAGGACGGTGATGGCGATGAACAGACCGGGGAAGAAAGACCACCACCAGTCGCCGGTCAGCAGGCCCTGATTCACGCCGTTCGACAGCATCAGGCCCCACGAGGGCGTCCCGGCCTCGGCACCGAACCCGAGGAACGAGAGCGCCGCGATGTCGATGATGGCGAGTCCGAAGTTGAGCGTGGACTGGACCGTCATTGGCGCGAGGCAGTTGGGCAGGATGTGGCGGACGATGACCCGCGGGTCTTTGGCCCCGAGCGCCTCCGTCGCCTCGATGTACTCGTCTTCCAGCACCTTCAGCGCGGCACCACGGACGACGCGGGCGAACCGCGGGGTGTAGACCAGCGTCAGCGCGATGACGACCTTCCAGAGACCCGTGCCGAAGATGGAGACAAGCGCCAGCGCCAATAGGAGACTCGGGAACGCCAACAGCACGTCCATCGTCCGCATGATTACGTTGTCCGTGATGTCGCCGTAGTAGGCCGCGAGGATGCCGAGACCGACGCCCAGCACCGTCGAAGCCCCGACCGTGATGGTGCCGTACTTCATCGCAAGCCACGCGCCGTACAGCGTCCGCCGGAAGATGTTCCGCGACTGGATGTCGGTGCCGAACGGGTAGGCCCACGTACCGTACTCGCCGACGATGGCGGTCTTCTTGCTCAACCAACTCGGCGGCGCGAGGTTCGGGTTCGTCCCGATTTGGCTCTGAGTCACCGACCCGATTTCGATGAACAGTCGGGCGTAGAGCGCGATGGCGACCATCGCAAAGATGATGGTGAGTCCGGCGACGGCGAGGCGATTCGACAGGAGTTCGGAGAGGAACGGGGAGGCGCGGAGTCGCTCTACGACGCCGCGCTGACCCACGTCCTCGGTTTGGGTTTCGGTACTCATTGTTCAATCCTCGGGTCGAGATAGGAGTAAGTCACGTCCACGAGCAGGTTCACCAGCGTGAACAGGAACGCGAACATCAGGACGGTACCCTGCACCACCGGGTAGTCGCCGACCTGAATCGCGTCCACCAGTAGGGTGCCGATGCCCGGAATCCCGAAGATGGTTTCGGTCAGAACCGCGCCGCCCAGCAGGGTGCCGAACTGGATACCGATGACCGTCACCACCGGGATGAGCGCGTTCCGGAAGCCGTGTTTCATGACGGTAATCTTCGAGCCTTGGCCCTTGGCGCGGGCGGTCCGCATGTAGTCTTGCCGGATGACCTCCAGCATCGACGACCGCATCATCCGGGAGATGAGCGCCATCGAGTAGATGCCGATGACGACTGCCGGGAGGAACAGGTGCATCGCCGCCGACTGGAACGCCCCGAAGTTGCCCCGGAGGAGCGTGTCGAGCGTGATGATGCCCGTGAGCGGGTTGATGTCGAACTGCGAAGCGATTCGGCCACTCGCCGGGAACCAGCCGAGAACCTGAGCGAACAGCAGGATGACGAGCGGACCGCTCCAGTAAATCGGGACGCTGATACCCGTCAGCGCGCCTATTCGGGTCGCGTGGTCGCTGAACGAGTCCTGCTTGATGGCTCCCAGCAGACCGATTGGGATGCCAAAGAGGATGCCGAGGAACTGGCCGTAGAGGGCCATCTCCAGCGTGACCGGGAGCTTGTAGCGCAGAATCTGCTTGACGGGGGTCCCCTTCTGAATCTGGTAGGAGTTCCCGAAGTCCAACTGGACCGCCTCCAGCAGGAACCGGCCGTACTGTACCCAGATGGGGTCGTTGAGTCCGAGTTCCGTCCGAATCTGTCGGACGAACTCCTCGGACGCTCGCTGACCCGCGATGACCCGCGCGGGGTCGCCCGGCGCGAGGTGCAGGATGGCGAAGACGAACGTCGCCACCCCGAACAGCACCGGGACGAGCAGTAGAAGTCGTTTGATAACGAACCGCTTGGAAATCATTCACTCGCAAAATTGACCGCAGGGGTCAAAAAAGACTCGCTACCGCCCCGCCGTCAGTCGGCGACGGTGGCGAATCGTCGGCGAGACTACTGCTTCAGCGAGACGTGGTTGAGGAACGGGCCGCCGATTGGCGGAACCATGAAGCCTTCCACGCCGCTACTGACGCCGCGGAGGTCCTTCGCGTGGTCCAGCGCGACCCACGGGCACTCCTCGTGGAAGATTTCGCCAGCCTTCTGGTACTTGGGCTTGCGCTCGCTCGTCTTGTAGGAGGCTTGGGCTTCCTCGGTGAGTTTCATGAACTCGGTGTTGGCCCACGCCGCCGCGTCGAGCGTGTTGATGGTGTCCGGGTGGTCGTCCGGGTTGACCCAATTCTGTCCGTCCGGAACGTCGCTCCGGTCCACGCCGGGGTGGAGCAGGGCGTAGTAGAAGTTGTCCGGGTCGCCGTTGTCGGTCATCCATCCGAGGAAACAGGCGTCGTGTTTGTAGTTGTCGGTGTAGTCGAGGAAGGGGTTGAACGGCATCGTCTTGATGTTGACCGTGATGCCGACCTCGTTGAGGTTCGACTTGACGACCTGCGCGGCCTGCTTGGGCGAGGGGTTGTAGGTCCGCGGATTCTTGAACGTCGCCAGCTCGAACTCGAAACCGTCGCTGTATCCGGCCTCTTCGAGGAGCGACTTGGCCTTCTCGAGGTCCTGCGGGTACGGGTCGATGTCCTCGTTGTACCCCATCACGCTCTCGGGGATGGGTTGACTCGCCTGCGACGCGATGCCCTTGAAGATGGTGTCCACGATGTTCTTCGTGTTGATGGCGTAGTTGACGGCTTGCCGAACCTTCTTCTTGCGGAACGGCTCGAACTTCGACATGTTGAACGCCATGTAGCCGACGTTGATGCCGGGTTGTTCGAGGAGGTCGGCCTTGTCGGACTTGTCCACGATTTGGGACGACTGCGCGCCCAGACCGTCGATGATGTCCGCGCCGCCCGAGATGAGCGTCTGGGCGCGGGTCGTGTTCGACCCGATGGCGGTGAACACCACTTCGTCTACCTTGGCCTTGGTCTCGCCCCAGTAGTTCTCGTTTTTGGTGAGGCGGATGCGCTGGTTGCCGGTGTCCCAGTTATCGAACTTGAACGGGCCGGTCCCGACCGGGTTCTTGGCGAGGTCCTTACCGTGTTCCTTGATGGCCTTCAGCGAGTGGACCTTCGAACAGAACATGGCGAGGTTCTTCAGAATCGGCGAGTACGCCTGACCGAGTTTGATGGTGACCTCGTAGGTACCGGCCTTCTCGACCGAATCAATCCAGCGGCCGAGTGCGTAGGGTCCGTACGACGAGGCGTACTCCTGACCGGGGAAGTACTCGTACTCCTTGTCCACGAACCGGCGGTAGGTCGCCACGTAGTCCTCGGCGGTAAACTCGTCGCCGTTGTGGAACTTGACGCCCTCGCGGAGAGTCAGACTGACCGTCTTGCCGTCCACGCTCCAGTCGGTGGCGAGTCCGGCCTTGAGCGAGGTCTTGCCCGGTTCGAACTCGATGAGACCGTCGTAAATCTGGTTCGTGACCTTGGCGTCCTCGCCGCTGGTCGTGTTCTGGAAGTCGAGGGTACCCGAGTCGTTCCCGCGGGCGAACGTGAGCGTCCCGCCCTCGCCCGACGACTCCTCGGTCGTCTCCTCGGTTTCACCGCTCTGGGTCGTCCCGTCGGTCGATTCGGTGGTCTCGGTCGAGTCGCCCTCGCCGTCGCCGCCGGTACACCCGGCGAGCGTCGCCGCCGCCGCCGCACCACCGGCCGCCTTCAAGAAACTACGCCGCTTGACACTGTCATCTGTCGCCATAGGCCACCATGCTCGTACCTCCCATATAAGTATGCCGAACCTGTGAGAAGTTAAAATAAAACAATCACTCGGTATTGAGTTTCCCTTCCGACGGCGGTCGAAAGAGAAGCGACGGCTATCCCGTCAACCGAACCTGCTTGAGGAACGGCCCGCCGATGGGCGCGACGACGAAGTTCTCGACGTTGTTGCCGACGCCGCGGAGTTCCTTGGCGTGGTCCATGAACACCCACGGTGCCTCCTCGTGGGCGATTTGGGCCGCCTGCTTGTACAGGTCGGCGCGCTCCTGTTGGTTGTACGTCTGCTGGGCCTCTTCGGTGACGTTCATGAATTCGGTGTTGGCCCACGCCGCCACGTCGAGCGTGTTGAACCCGTCGGTGTCCCAGCCAACCCAGTCCTGTCCCTGAGGCACTTGGTCCTGCGGGATGCCGGGGTGGAGCAGGGCGTAGTAGAAGTTGTCCGGGTCGGCGTTGTCGGTCATCCACCCGAGGAAACAGGCGTCGTGCTTCCCGGTACTGGTGTAGTTCAGGAAGGGGTTGAACGGTTGCTGGTTGATGTTGACCGTGATGCCGACCTGTTCGAGGTTCGACTTGACCGTCTGGGCCGCCTGAATCGGCGAGGGATTGTACGCCCGCGGGTTCTGGAACGTCGCCAACTCGAAGGTGAAGCCGTCGCCGTACCCGGCGTCGTCGAGCATCTGCTGTGCCCGTTCGGGGTCGTATGGGTACGGGTCGAGTTCCTCGTTGTAGCCGAGGACGTTCGACGGGATGGGTTGACTCGCCTGCACCGCGATGCCCCGGAAGATGGTGTCCACGATGGCCTTCGTGTTGATGGCGTAACTGATGGCCTGCCGGACCTGCTTCTCGCGGAACGCCTCGACGCGAGCCATGTTGAACGCCAGATAGCCGATGTTGATGCCCTGCTTCTCCAGCAGTTGGGCGTTCCGGGAGTTGTCCACGATTTGGGCGGCCTGCGAACCCAAGCCGTCGATGACGTTCGCGCCGCCCGAGACCAGCGTCTGGGCGCGAGTCGTGTTCGACCCGATGGCGGTGAACACCACTTCGTCCACGTTCGGTCCCTCGCCCCAGTAGTCGCCGTAGGCCGACAGGCGGATGCGCTGGTTGCCGGTGTCCCAGTTCTCGAACTGGAAGGGACCGGTCCCCATCGGGTTCCGACTGAGGTCCGTGCCGCGCTCCTGTATCGCCTGTTCGGAGAGGACGCTGGAGGCGAACATGGCGAGGTTCCGGAGGAACGGCGCGTAGCGCTGTTCCAACTGGATGGTCATCTGGTAGTCGCCGTTCTTCTCGATGCCGCTGACCCAGTTACCCAGCGTGAACGGACCGTACGACGAGACGTACTCGTCGCCCGGATAGTACTCGTAGTTCGAGTCGGTGAACCGCCGGTACGTGGCGATGAAGTCGTCTACCGTACACTCGCTACCGTCGTGGAAGGTAGCGCCCTCCCGCATCGTGACCGTCGCCTGCTGGCCTTCGAGGTTCCACTCCGTCGCCAACCCCGCGACCAGCGAGGACTCGCCCGGTTTGAACTCGATGAGTCTGTCGTAAATCTGGTTCGTGACCTTCACGTCCTCGCCGCTGGTCGTGTTCTGCGGGTCGAGCGTACCCGAGTCGTTCCCGCGCGCGTACGTGAGCGTCCCACCGCCCTGTTGCTGTACGTCCTCCGCACTCCCGGTATCGACGTACCCGGCAACCGACGCCGACGCCGCCGCTCCACCGGCCGCCTTCAGCAAGTTCCGTCTTGAAACGGATGTGTCGTTTGAAGTCATCCACTGCTACAAATCAATCATTTTGGATAAAAGCGTACGGGAGGGGATTGGCGGGCGATTCGGTTGGTTCAAATCTCGGTGCAGTGCGGAACCATCGCCGCCGTCGAGTCGCTACTCGGGTTGGTCGTAGAGGTGACAGGCCGCGGGGTGGGCCTCGTCCTGTAGGACCGGTCCCTTCCGCTCGCAGACACTCTCGAAGTTGTCGCGGAGGAGCGACTCGGCGCGCTCCCAGTCGCCGTCGGCGAGGTGGTCGAACGACTCCTCGACGAGGGCGCGGGGTTCGCCCGTCGGTTCCGCGTCGAACAGGCGGTTCCAGAGGACCTGCTTGAACGCCGAGGCGGAGGCACCGGGGCGTCCGCCGTCGGCCGCCGCGGTGGTCTCTGGCCGCGCACCGTCGCCGCCAGCGGCCTTCTCCCACACGGCGTCTAGGTCGATGGCGCGGTCCTCGACGCGTTCGCGGTAGTCCATCACCTCGCGGTAGGCGTCCTGTTCGATGTCGAGACCCTCGGGCGGGATGATTTGGGGACACCGGGTCCGGAAGTGACACCCCGACGGCGGGTCGATGGGCGAGGGCACGTCGCCTTCGAGGATAACCCGGTCGTCGGTGTCGATGCGGGGGTCGGGTTCCGGAATCGCCGAGAGCAACGCCTGCGTGTAGGGGTGTTTGGGGTCGGCGAACAGTTCGTCGGTGTCGGCGACTTCCACGATTTCGCCCAGATACATCACCGCGATGCGGTCGGAGATGTGGCGGACGACGCTCAGGTCGTGAGCGATGAAGAGGTAGGTCAGACCGAACTCCTCCTGCAGGTCCTCCAGTAGGTTGAGAATCTGGGCCTGCACCGACACGTCCAGCGCCGAGACGGGTTCGTCGGCGACGATGAAGTCGGGGTCGACCGCGAGCGCTCGGGCGATGCCGACACGCTGGCGCTGGCCACCGGAGATTTCGTGGGGGTAGCGGTCGTACTGGCCCGGTTCGAGACCCACCGCCTCCATGAGTTCGGCGACCCGATTCCTACGCTGTTGCTTCTTCGACATTCCCTCCGGCGGTGCCTCGTCGGGCAGGGCGTGAATCTTGAGGGGTTCGGCGATAATCTGACCCACCGTCATCCGCGGGTCGAGACTCGACAGCGGGTCTTGGAAAATCATCTGCATGTCCTTGCGCTTGTCGCGCAACTCCTCGCGGTCCAGTTCCGAGAGGTTGGTGTCTTGAAACACGATGCGGCCGTCGGTGGGTTCTTCGAGGTGGAGCAGAGTTCGACCCGCGGTGGACTTCCCGCATCCGGACTCGCCGACGAGTCCGACCGTCTCGCCCTCGTAGATGTCGAAGCTCACGCCGTCTACGGCTTTCACGCTCTCGATTTCGTCGGAGAGCCACTCGTCTAGCAGTCCGTCGGCCCGCGAGAAGTGCTTCTTCATGCCGTCCACTTCGAGGAGTCGGTCGCCGATTTCGTGGTCGCCGGTCGTGATGCTCTCTAGGTCCTCGCCGTACTGACTCGTGTCGAAGTCTTCGAGGACGCACTTGGCGCGGTGGTCCACGTCGTCGGGACCGTGCTGGAGGTTCGGAATCTCGCCCTCGGTACACTCGGGTTGGGCCCACGGACACCGCGGCGCGAAGTGACAGCCCTGAGGCATGTCGATGAGGTCCGGGACGTTGCCCTCGATGGGAGTGAGTCGCTGTTTGTCCTCTTGGGGGATGGACTCCAGTAGCGCGTAGGTGTAGGGGTGACTCGGGTTGTGGAAGATTTCGTCCACGGGACCGAACTCCACGATGTCGCCCGCGTACATCACGGCCACGCGGTCGCAGGTTTCGGCGACGACGCCGAGGTCGTGGGTGATGAACAGGACCGACATGCCGAGTTCGTCCTGCAAGTCGTTGATGAGGTCGAGAATCTGGGCCTGAATCGTCACGTCGAGCGCGGTGGTGGGTTCGTCGGCGACGAGCAGTTTCGGCTGGCAGGCCAGCGCGATGGCGATGAGGACGCGCTGGCGCATCCCGCCGGAGAACTCGTGGGGGTACTCCTCGACTCGCTCGGTGGGTTCGGGGATGCCGACCTCTTCGAGCATGTCGATGGTGTCCTGTAGGACCTCCTCGTCGATGTCCTTCCCGCCGAGACTCGGCGCGATTTCCCGGACCGCGTTCCACCACGAGTCCTTGCGCTGGCCCCCGTACTGGTGGAGGCGGAGGCTCTCGGCGACTTGCTCGCCCACGGTCAGCGCGGGGTTGAGCGAGGTCATCGGGTCTTGGAAAATCATGCTCATCTCGCCGCCGCGAATCTCGCGCATCGCGTTCTCGGGCGCGGCGAGCAGGTCGATGTACCCCTCGTCGGGGAAGACGAACTCGCCAACGCCGGTCGGGTAGCGCTCGGCGAACTCGTCGGTCAACCCTTGGTGGCGGAACGTCGCTTCGCCGCTCACGATTTCGCCGGGGTCCTCGACCAGTTGCATCAGCGACAGGGCGCTGACGCTCTTGCCCGACCCGGACTCGCCCACGAGACCGACCGTCTCACCCTCCCGAATCGACAGGTCGAAGTCGTCTACCGCCTCGACCACACCGCGTTCGGTGTTGAACTGCGTCCGCAGATTCGAGATTGACAGTAAGTCACTCACAATTAGTCGCAAGTGGTAGGCCCGCGGGCAAATACCTTTCCACTTTTCTACCGCCTTCGCCGGTCGAAAGACCTCGTGGACCGCGGTAGTGACCCCAAAAGATACGTCTCGGTGCGTCTCGCAAAATTGGCCACCGCAGTTAGCCTCATGCTGTCGCCGGTTTGTGCGGTGGCTAGAGGGTTCTCCGTTCGAGCGTGCGCTCCGGGGGTTTTCCACGTCGGCGTGCGCTACGTGCTGATTTTCCACGTCGGCGCGTGCGGGCGCGGCCTCTCGTGGCCGCGCCCGTCCGCGCGAGGGACGAGCGAACACAGTGAGCGAGTCGGTTGGGGAGGCGTGTGGCCCGCGGTGGCGGTGCGGTCGCGGTTGCGGTATGATTGGCTCAAGCCTGAAGCTAGCTCCTCTCGTCCTCCACAATTCAAGCCTGAAGCTAGCTCCTCTCATCTTCTACACGGTCTCGTGCGTCGCCCCCGTTTTCCGTACTTCCTCGCGTGTCTCCCCGCCAAACGACGGACGAGAGCAACCCATACAAATGTAAAAGCAATAGAAATAATTCTCAAGCAAATACAAAGAAATGCCAAACCGAAGCAGTCTACCGAACACCTCCCGCGTCCGACACCCGCCGACCCACCGAACTTTAAGAGGCGTCCGACAGTAGCACCTGCCATGATAGATACCGTCGTCATCGCCACGGACGGGTCCGAGAGCGTCACTCGCGCGGTCCGGGTCGCGCTGGACCTCGCCGAGCGGTTCGACGCCGCGGTCCACGCCCTCTACGTCGTGGACACCGGCGAAGTCGATTCCTCGCCCGACGAACTCCGGGACGAACTCCGGGACGCGTTGGAGTCCCAAGGCGAGGACGCGCTCGACGCCGTGCGCGACCACGCCGACCGGGACGTGACGACCGCGGTCCGCGAGGGTCGCCCCGCGGCCGAAATCACCGAGTACGCCCGCGAACGGGACGCCGACATGGTGGCGACCGGGACCCGCGGGCGACACGGCGAGAACCGCTTTCTCATCGGGAGCGTGGCCGAGCGCGTCGTTCGGTCGTGTCCCGTGCCGGTGCTGACGGTTCGCCAGTTGGAGAACGGGGCGTAGCACGGCAAAACTGGTTTTCGACGTTCTCGTGAGTGCAGACCCGTCGGAACCCGTTTCCGACGGCGGACGGGGATTGCGAGACGCGCAGTCGGTCGTGGAGAAGTCGCTGTTTCGCGTCTCGAAACCGGTCCCGAACGTTGGGGCACGTCTTCACCAATCTCCGAACGCGCGGTGCGGAGTTCCCACCACCCGCGGCGCGGATTGAATCCACGTCGCGGCGGCCGAATCCGTCCCGGGAATTGATGCACTCGCTCGCCGTCTCTGCGGGAGAGAATGTCTGGCAAATCGTTCGCGGTACTTCTCGCGGCGCTCGCGGTGGTGGGGTCCGTCGCTGGCGTCGTGGGTGCGGTCGGCGCAGGGATCGGGGGAGAGTCCACGGACGCAACGCAGGCGCGACTCACCGTCGTCTCGTCGTGTACCACCATCACCGAGTCCGGAACCTACATCCTCGGGAGCGACATCGAGAACGCTTCCGACGACGCTTGCATCCGGATTCGGGCGAGCGACGTGGTACTGGACGGCCGCGGCCACGTCGTGGACGGGACGACCGAAGTGGACCCCGAGGAGGCCACAGACCGATTCTTCCGCACCGGGCGACTCCAACCCCGGACGGGCATCGGGGTCTCGGTCGGCGGCGGACTCCCCGTCTCGAACGTCACCGTGCGAGACGTGACCGTGACCGACTGGCGGTGGGGACTGGTCGCCACCGCGGTCCGGGAGAGCGAACTCACCGGCGTTACCGCCGTCGACTCCGCCTTCGGCGTCACGGTACTCCGGTCGCCGACCGTCGAGGTGTCCGACGCCACCGCCTCGGAGAACGCGGTGTTCGGCGTCGGACTCTTGGACGCCAGTCGGAGTCGGGTCGCCGACACCACCGCCGACGGAAACGGCGTCGTGGGCATCTATCTAGCCCGCTCGCAGGCCGCCACCGTCTCGAACGTCACCGCGAGCGACAACGACGTGGCGGGCGTCCTCCTCGACAGGACCCGCGGCGCGTCCGTCCGCGGCGCGTCGGCCGACCGCAACCGGTTCGGCGTCTACCTCTTCGAGACCACCGACAGCGAGGTGACGGGTGCGACCGCAGTACAGAACGACGTGGCGGGCGTCTACGCGGTCAACACCACCGGAACCGCCGTCTCCGAGACCACCGCGACGAACAACAGTCTTGCTGGCGTCCTCTTGCAGGGAGTCGCCGACGGCGCGGTCACGTCCACCAACGCCTCGCGGAGTCGGTACGGCGTCTATCTCTTCCTCTCGGAGAGTACCACCGTCACCGACTCGACTGCGAGCGACGGCGTGATGGGAGTGTACGTCCGGAACACCTCGGGCGGCGCGGTCCTGAACAACACCGTCCTCGGCAACAGTTTCGACGGGGTGTACCTCGAAAACTCGACGGACGTTCGGGTCGCGGACAACCGCGACGGCGCGGTCGTCTTCGAATCGACCGGCAACGAGACCATCGGCGCGGAGGGCGGCTATCGCCACGACGACGCCATCGACGTGAACCAGTCCGACGGTCTCTCGGACGCCGAACTCCGGGCGTACGTCTACCGGGCCATCGCGCGGGCCGAACACCTCCGGCAACTGGAGTATGTCGGGTCGGTGTCGTTCGAGGTGGTGAGCCAAGCGGAACTCGGCCGCCGGAACGAGGCCGAACCCGACCCGACGCGGACCGTCTCGGCGTGGGAGAACCAGCTCTGGGAAGCGACGTTCGTCGTCGGCGAGGGCGAGAACTCGACGCGGGTCGCCCAGAACGAGTCGAGTCGCATCGCGGGGTACTACAACTTCTTCGCCGACAAGATGGTCATCGTCTCGGACGACGACCCGCTGACGGTCAGTAGCACGACACTCGTCCACGAGTTCGTCCACGCGCTACAGGACCAGCACTTCGACCTCAGCGACCGGAGTACCCTCTCGTTGGCCCGGACCGAAGACGGGTCCCGCGCCCGAAGCGGTCTCGTCGAAGGTGACGCCCGGTACGTCGAAGAGCGCTTCGACCGACTCTGCGGCGTCGTCTGGAACTGCGTGCAGGTCGAATCGGAGGAACCCCGCGGCGGCGACATCTCGTCGGCCCGCAACTTCGCCATGCGCCAGATGGTGCTGGCACCCTACTCCGACGGCCCGAACTACGTAGAGACCCTGCGCCAGCAGGGTGACTGGCGGGCTGTCAACGACGACTACGACGACCCGCCCAACACCACCGAGCAGGTTATTCACCCCGAGAAGCGCGACGAACCCCCGGTTCCCATCGACTTCGAGGACGCCGCCCGCGCGGGGTGGCGACCGTTCGACCAGTCGAACCTCTCGTTCAGCGGGAGAAACGGCACCACGACGGTAGGCGAGGTTGGCATCTTCACGATGTTCTGGTATCAGGGCTACGAGTACGGCACCGACATCGTGGACGTGCGCGAACACCTCTACCCGAACGACCCGACCTACGACTGGTTCAACTACACCAGCGTCCCCTCGGAAGGGTGGGGCAACGACGTGCTGGTCCCCTACCGGAAGGCGACCGAGAGCGGGACCGACTTCGGCTACGTCTGGCGGACCGCGTGGGACACCCCGCGGGACGCCCGGCAGTTCCACCGGGCGTATCTGGCGTTGCTCCGCGGACAGGGTGCCGAGCGCGTCGGCCCGAACACGTGGGTCGTGGACTCGGGACCGTTCGCCGACGCCTTCCGCGTCGTCCGAGAGGGCGCGAACGTGACCATCGTGAACGCGCCGACGACCGACGCCCTCGCGGACCTCCGGCCGGGTCTGGCCGAGAGCGAGAACGGGACCGCCGCGAGAGCGGGCTAGTCGGTCCAAGAGTGCCGCGCTCGGCCGAACAGCCGACAAGTCGCACTCGGCCGAACAGCCGACAGGACGTGCCCGGCCGAACAGCCGACAGGGTGGATAAAGGGGCCGCCCGCTCGCGTTCAGTTTAGTCGCCTCAGTGACCCCTATCCGAGACGAGCGAAGCGAGTCGAGGATATGTCACTGAGCGACCGCGAGCGGGCGGGGGCTTTCTGGGCCTTCGTCACTACAGTTCCCGCAGTTGCGGTGCTGAATCGGAGACAGCGGACAGAAGCCGACGACAGCAAAATGACGACGTTCCTCACTTCCCGAACAGACTCGCGTGGACCGGCGCGAACTCCCGTTCGTCGGCGTCACTGACCGCCCGGCCCTCGACGCCCGCCGCGAGGAAGTCCCGGATTGGCGGGCCGACTTCCTCGGGTTCCACGAGGAAGGCGTCGTGGCCGTGGTCGCTCTCCACGACGTGGTTGGCGGTGTCCACGTCCGCCGCCTCGAACGCCGCCGCGAGGCGGTCGGCCTGCTCGACGGTGAAGTGCCAGTCGCCGGTGAAACTCACGACCAGCGCCTCGCCCGAGAACCCCGCGAGGGCGTCGGTGTCAGAGTCGTAGCCCGACGAGAGGTCGTAGTCGTCCATCGCCCGCGTCAGGTAGAGGTAGCTGTTGGCGTCGAATCGCTCGACGAACTTCTCGGCCTGATAGTCGAGGTACGACTCGACTTCGCGGTAGGGGAAGAACTCGCCCGCCGGGTCGTCCGGGGCGAAGGCGTCGGCGAGCATCTCCCGCCCGGCCGACCGGCGGCCGAACTTCCGGTCAATCGACTCCTTCGAGAGGTAGCTGACGTGTCCCAACTGGCGGGCGACCGCCAAGCCCTCGTCCGGTTCTGGGAGGGGGTCCCCGTCGGCGTCGGTTCCGTAGTACCGCCCGCCCTGCCAGTTCTCGTCGGTCGTGATGGCCCGGCGCGCGATGGCTTCGATGGCGAGCATCTGCGGGTCGAGGCGGGCGGCGGTGGCGACCGGGACCACCCTATCGACGCGTTCGGGATACTGCTTGGCCCACTCCAAGACGTTCATGCCGCCGACGCTCCCGCCGACGACGGCGTGGAGCGGACCCACCCCGAGGTGGTCGAGTAGGCGGGCCTGCGCACGGGTCCAGTCGCCGACGGTCACGGCCGGGAAGTCGGTTCCGTAGGGGTCGCCGGTCTCGGGGTCGATGCTCGCGGGGCCTGTCGTCCCGTAGCACGACCCCGGCACGTTCGCGCAGACGACGAAGTACTCGCGGGTGTCGATGGCCTTGCCCGGACCCACCACGTCGCTCCACCACGCCGCGGCCTGTCCGTCGGTCTCGCCTCTGGAGGGGCCGGTGACGTGCGCGCTCCCCGTCAGCGCGTGGCACACCAGAACCGCGTTGTCGCCGTCGTACTCGCCGTAGGTTTCGTAGGCCACGTCGAGGGGAACCGACCGGCCGCACTCGAACTCGAAGCGGCCGAGTTCGGCGGTGTCGCGGGTGCGGTTCATGTGTCGTCCGTCGCCTCCTCGATTGCCTGCTCCACGTCGGCCAGCAGGTCCGCGGGGTCCTCGATGCCGACCGAGACCCGAATCAGGTCGGGCGAGACGCCCGCCGCGCGCTGTTCGTCGGGCGAGAGTTGGGCGTGGGTCGTGCTGGCCGGGTGGATGACCAGCGTCTTGGCGTCCCCGACGTTCGCCAGAAAGCTCGCCAACTCGACGCTCTCGCAGAACGTCTTCCCGGCCTCGAACCCCGATTCGAGACCGAACGCAATCATGCCGCCGTAACCGCCATCGAGGTACTCGCTGGCGTTCTCGTGGGTCTCGTGGCTCTCCAGTCCCGGATACGCCACCCACGCCACCTCGTCGTGGTCGGCGAGGTACTCCGCCAGAATCGCGGCGTTCTCGCAGTGGCGGTCCATCCGGAGCGGGAAGGATTCGAGACCCTGAAGCGTCTGCCACGCGTCGAACGGCGACTGCTGGTTGCCGAGACTTCGGAGCGCCCGCCAGCGCGCAGCGGCCGCCAGCGGCGCGGCGGCGAAGTCCCGCGAGAAGTCGGTGTCGTGGTAGGCCGGGTTGTCGCCAGCGAGTTCGGGATAGCTCTCGGCGTGGGCCTGCCAGTCGAAGCTCCCAGCGTCTACGAGGACGCCGCCGACCGTGGTTCCGCTCCCGTGGAGCCACTTCGTCGTTGACTCCCACACCGCGTCCGCGCCGTGGTCGAGGGGTTTGCAGAGCGCGGGGGTAGCGAAGGTGTTGTCCACGACGAGGGGTGCCCCGATGTCGTGGGCAATATCGGCCACGCGCTCGAAGTCGGGCGTGACCAGCGAGGGGTTTCCGACCGTCTCGACGTGGACGAACGCCGTCGAGTCGTCCACCGCTTGCTCGTACGCCTCGTAGTCCAGCGTGTCCACGAACCGGGGTTCGACCCCGCGCTTGCTCGCGGTGTGGCTGAGGTGGGCGGTGGTCCCGCCGTAGGTGTCGGTCGAACACACCACGTTGTCGCCGTCGCCAGCGAGGACCAGTACCAGCGCGTCGAACGCCGCCATCCCGCTGGCGGTGGCGACTGCGCCCGCGCCGCCCTCCAGCGAGGCGAGTCGCTCTTCGAGCGTGCGGGTCGTCGGGTTGGAGATACGCGAGTAGATGTCGCCCTCGCCGTCGAGGGCGTAGAGGTCCGCGGCGTAGTCGGCGTCCCCGAACTCGTAGGAGGTGGTCTGGTAGATTGGCGGCGCTCGCGCCCCCGTCGCAGGGTCGGCCTCGTGGCCCGCGTGGAGGCTTCGGGTGTCGAAGCGCGGCTGGTCGTCCTCGGAGGTCATGTATCACAAGCATATTTCTACGCGAAGTTATAACCGCCAGTTACGGCAAGGCTTGCGGACGGCGCACCGGGGCGCAGGGGAAGCGTCACCTGCCGAGGTCGTCGCTCGATTAACCGGAGACCGACCGGGCGAGTCCGAGGGCGACGAGCAGGACGAACGCGGCGGCGAGCGCGAGTAGCGCGACCAGACTGAGGTGGACGAGGTTCCCGCCGAAGACGTGGACCACCTGAAGGACGAGCAGAGCGACCAGCAGGTAAGTGATGCGGTCGAGTCGCTTCCCGAGGCGGTCGAGTCCGGTCGGGAGTTCGTCGCTGTCGGCCATGCGCGAGTGCTGGCGGGGTGAGACCCATCAAGGTGTGGGATTCGGTCGCGCACAGTCGTAACCTATAGAAAACGCGACAGCCAATCTCGGGTCATGAGCGAGTTCGTCGTCCCGCCCTCCCTCGAACGCGGGGACGAGGTGGCAATCGTCGCGCCCGGTTCCAACCGAGCGACCGACTACCCGCACGTCTACGACCTCGGACTGGAGCGCCTGCGGGAGGTATTCGACCTCGAACCCGTCGAGTACCCGACCGCGACGAAGGACAGCGACTACCTCTACGACCACCCCGAAGAGCGCGCGCAGGACGTGATGGACGCGTTCGCCGACCCCGACATCTCCGGCGTCGTGACCGTCATCGGGGGCTACGAGCAAGTCCGCATCCTGAAGCATCTCGACCCCGAGGTACTGCGCGAGAACCCGACCAGATTCTACGGTATCAGCGACAACACCAACCTCGCGTGCTACCTCTGGAACCTCGGAATCGTCTCGTTCTACGGCGGGACGGTGATGACCGACCTCGCCATGCAGGGGTCGATGCACGACTACACCGTCGAGTACCTCGAAACGGCGTTCTTCGCCGACGACCTCGACGCGTTCGGCGAGGTTCGCCCGGCCAAGCGGTTCACCGACGATGACTTGGACTGGGACGACCCCGAGAATCTGGACCGCCACCGCGAGATGGAACCCGCGCCGGGGCGGGAGTTTCGCGGGCCGGAGACGACAGTCTCCGGCCGGACGTGGGGCGGGTGTGTGGCCACGCTCGACATGCAGTTGCGGACCGACCGCTACCTCCCGGCCGACGAGGACTTGGACGGGCGAATCCTCCTGCTGGAAACCTCGGAGGAACTCCCCTCGGCGATGGACGTTCGGCAGTTCCTCGTCGGGATGGGCGAACGCGGCCTGCTCGAACGGTTCGCGGGCGTCCTCGTGGGTCGGGCGAAGGCCCGCAACCTCTTCGAGGACCCCGGAACCGAGGGCCGCACCGAGTACCGCGACCGACAGCGAGAGGCGATTGCAGAGGTCGTCGGCGAATACAACCCGGACGCGCCGGTGGTCTTCGACGTGGAGTTCGGTCACACCGCGCCCGCCGTTCCGGTCCCCGTGGGCGGTCGGGTCGAAATTGACCCCGAGCGCGAGCGAATCGCGTTCGAGTAGCTTCTCCGAACTGACGAGCGGTCCGCTCCGGAGCGGTCGGTGACGATTGTATCAATCAAAATACCAGTATATCGTATTTGTGAATTGATGAATAGTTTAATTACTGTCTTCTGTGAATCGTGAGATTCGGTGTCAATCCACAACCAGTTCGACGGTGACGCCGACTCCATCAAGCGAGAGATTCAGACGACCTACGACAGCGGGGGGACCGACACCGAGACCACCGCGGAGATATACTCGATAGTCACGTCGTGCGCCAAACTTTGACATCCTCCGCGCGCTAAAGCGCGAGGATTCCTCCGTTGGGGTTCGGCTACCGACCCACGGAGGCAACTTGCGGGTTTGTGCGCACTTCTTTGGGACTTTCGTGAGGGTGTGATTTCCCCGACCAATCGTGGTCGTCCCACTCGAATCGCACGGGCCGTGCCATCGGCCTGATTTCCGTATCGCTGTTTTCCCGAAGGAACGTCTCTGACGCCGTGAGGTCGGCGTGTCCCTCGAATCCGCATGGACACGTCAGCGTATCTCCGTGGCGAACCGTCTCCTCGTGGTCGCCACACTCGGGACACGTCTGACTCGTCCATGCTTCCGACTCGGCTTCGAGACTGATGCCGTACTCCTCACAGACACACGCGAGACGATGGATGAACTTCTTGAACGCCCAGAAATTGTGCGTCTTCTCGTTCACTCTGACCGACCAGTGCGTTTCCAGTACGTCGGTCAAGTCGCCCACGTACACCGTCGCCACGCCCTCCTCGTACAACCGTTCCTCGAATTTCCCGTAAGGCCCGACCCTCCGTTTTCCGCGCCGCACTCGTTCGGCGACGAAACTTCTTTCACCGATTATAAGACCGAGAGTCCCGCACGTTCGACTGTCCACCGTGACTTCAGTTCGACGCGACCGTTTGGTACTCGCCGCCGTCGTGTTCGCCGTTCTCCTCGCACAGGTGTTGCTCTATCCGGGCGTCACGGACCTCGTGGCCGCCGTCGGCGCGACCACGGCCCTCGACGCGAGCATGTGGTTTCTCGCGGCCGAGTTCGCGGCGTTCGTCGCCTTCGCTGGTCTCTGGGGCGCGCTCAGCGACCGACTCGGCCGACGGGCACCGCTCGTCGTCGCGGGCGCGCTCGGCGGGTCTCTGGGCTACTTCGCGCTCGCGGTTCTGCCCGGCGCGCTCTCGCTGTCGTTCGCGGGCGTGCTGGCGGTTCGGGCGCTTCAGGGCGCGACCACCGTCGGCGCGTTCTCGCTGTCGATGACGATGCTGATGGACTTGGAGGGCGGCCACGGCAAGAACATGGGCGCGGCGGGCATCGCCATCGGTCTCGGAACCGCCGTTGGCGCACCCCTCGGCGGGCGACTCTACGGTCTCGGGCCGTTCGTTCCGCTCTACGCCGCCGGGGGACTGCTGGTCGTCGCCGCGGCGCTGGCCCTCTCGATACCCGACCGCGCGCCCTCCTCGGAGGGCGACCGGGTTCGCCGCGCCGTCGCCACGCTGACCGAGCGTCCGGTCCTCGGACTCCCCTACACCTTCGGGTTCGTGGACCGGTTCACCGCCGGGTTCTTCGCGCTGGTCGGCACCGTCTACTTCCGGGAGGGGTTCGGTCTCGACGCCGCGGCGACCGGCGTGATGCTCGGCCTGTTCTTCGCGCCGTTCGCGCTCCTCCAGTACCCGTTCGGGGTTCTCTCGGACAAAATCGGTCGGACCGCGCCCGTGGTCGCGGGGTCGGCGCTCTACGGGTTCGCCGTCGTCGGCGTCGGACTCTCGCCGACGGTGCCGACGGCGGCGGTGGCGATGGTGGTCGTCGGCGTCGTCGGCGCGGTGATGGCCCCCGCGACGATGGCGCTGGTCTCGGACCTGTCGGCCGACTCGGGCAGAGGGACGGCGATGGCCGGGTTCAACGTCTTCGGGAGCCTCGGGTTTCTGGCGGGCATCGTCGTCGGCGGGACCGTGGCCGACGAGTTCGGCTTTCTCGCGGCGTTCCTGACGGCGGGCGCGCTGGAAATCGCCATCGCGGTGGTGTCGATTCCGACGCTCCTCCGGATGGACCCCGAGGGCGCGAGCGCGTTCGGCGGGTAAGGACGGCGAGTCGGTGGGCCGTCACTCGCTCGTCTCGACCACGTTCGCGCGCTCGACCACGAGGAGTTCGAGCGCGTCGTTCTCGTCGTTCAGTGCGACCGTCGAGTCCGCGGACTCGACGGTCGCACAGTCGTCTATCCACGCCGTCGGGCGCTCTCGTGCGTCGATGCCCCGGTCTCAGCGGAAAGCGACGACCGACCCTCACACGTCGGCGTTGTACAGCGCCGTGACGAACAGGCCGACGACGAGGAACAGGATGAGTCCGGCCGGTCCGAGGCCGAGCAGGTCGGCCGCCTGAAGCACGACGACGCCGACCAACAGGAAGGTGATGCGGTCCAGTCGGGCGGCGAGGTCCTCCGGGTCGGTCATGGCCCGGGGTTCGGAGACCGCGCTGAAAAATGTCCGGACTCGCGCGCCCCGGCGTCGAGCCTTCGGAAAATTGCCGAAGCAACGAAGATTCTGTGTCTAAGACGTATCTACGATTTTCTCGGAACGAGATAGAATCGTCGGACGCCTACCGAAGCACGTCGCGCGCCGCTTCGACGCCCGCCTCGGTGTCTACGTCCTCGCCGGTCTCTTCGAAGGCCTCGCCGATGGTCCGCACGCCGCGGAGAATCTGCTCGGACGAGAGGTTGCCCATGTTGCTCACGCGGAAGATTTCGCCGCCGAGGTGGGCCTGTCCGCCCGAGATGGAGACGCCGCGCGCCTCGATAGCGTCGAAGAAGTCGCCCGGGTTCTCGCGGGTGTGGGCCGGGAGCGACACGCCGGTCAGGGTGTTGGAGTACTCGGTCGCGTCGTTGCGCTCGGCGAACAGTTCCAGTCCCATCGCGGTGAACGCCTCGCGGAACGCCCGCGACTGCTCGCGGTGGCGCTCGATTCGCTCGGGCATGCCCTCCTCGACGATGTTCTCGACGGCGACGGCGAGCGCCCGGAACAGCGGTACGGCGCTCGTGAACGGCGTCTGGTGGGACTCGGCCTTCCGGAGGTGCCAGTCCAAGTCCTCGTAGAACGGCGCGGCGTCGCCGTCGAACGCCTCCTGTGCGGCCTCGGTGGCGTACATCGCCGAGGTGCCCGGCGGCGCGGCCAGACACTTCTGGGCGTCCGTGACCGCCACGTCCACGTTCCAGTCGTCGATTCGGAACTCGTCGCCGCCGATGGAGGTCACGCCGTCCACGACGAAGGTGGCGTCGTGTTCGTCGGCGATTTCGCCGACTTCCTCGACGGGGTTCAGCAGGCCCGTGCTGGTCTCGTTGTGGACCATCGTCACTACGTCGGTGTCGTCGTCCACGGTCTCGGCCACGGCGTCGAGGTCCAGCGACTGGCCCCACGTCGCTTCCACGGAGTCCACCGACGCGTAGCGGTCGGCGATTCGCTTGAATCGCCGACCGAACTTGCCGTTGACGAGGGGGACGACCTTCCCGCCGTCGCCGACGAGATTGGCGACTGCGGCCTCCATCGCCATCGTCGCGGTCCCGTTGAAGACGAGGCTGGTGCCGTCGCTCGCAGTCGTTTCGCCCTCGAGCGTGGACTGGGTGAACACGTAGTCGAGTGCGTCCTGCGCTCGCTCGTAGACGGCCTCGAATTCCGCCGAACGGTGGGAGACCATCGGTTCGTTCATCGCTTGTCGTACGTCACGGGTCACGGGGACCGGTCCGGGGTTCAGGAGGAGAAAGTCCTCGCGCATGGGTACGCTTTGGACCGGATTCGGCTTAAGTACGCGGGGTCTCCGCAATTCCCGCCATCTCCGTCCGGTCGGGCGACCGGCGGCGACTCTCCTGACAGTTCGTGGCCAGAGTACTCATCACGACCATCGGTGTATCACCGTTGCTATGGCACAATTCAGCGAGAGCGACGAGGGCAAACCCGTCGTGATGGGCGACGAGAAGGTCGGGATGGTTTCGGAAGTCGAACACGGGACTGCCTACGTAGACCCGGACCCCGGCATCACCGACAAAATCAAGGCGACGCTCGACTGGGGGGACCGCGGCGAGGACACCTACCCGCTTCAGGAGAACCGGGTCGATGCCATCACCGACGACGAGGTACGACTCCGAAGCGACCTGTAAAAGCGCAGTCGTCGCAACCTCTTTCCCGCGGACAGATTTGTTATATTTTTAACTAAAATTCGTCGTGAGTTATGTCAGCTATCACGTCTGATACTCACATTTAAATATAGGTAAGATATATGTCGCAGCAATGGAGAGTTGTCTTCATGGGTCAATTTGAAGCGTTCGACGAGGGCGTCGAAGTCAACGGACAGACGGTCCGTTCGATGTTAACAGGCGTCGGGGACCTCTCTAGCGTCTTCGAGAAGCGGATGCAGGAGACGCTCGCGGAGAACGGAATCGACGAGCCGGAACCCGACGAGTGGTATCCCCAGCAGGCGTATCTCGACGCGTTCGAGTCGATTGTCGATTCCGTCGGTTCTCGAACCGTCACGAACGTCGGCAAGAAGATTCCCGAGAACGCCGACTGGCCGCCGGGAATCGACTCCGTTGCCGGGGGTCTCGAATCCATCAACGAAGCGTACCAGATGAACCACCGAAACGGCGACATCGGCTACTACGCGTTCGAGAAAGAGGGTGACTCCGAAGGGAAAGTCTTCTGTAAGAATCCGTATCCCTGCGATTTCGACCGAGGCATCGTCACTGCAGTCGTAGAGGAGTTCAGTCCGGAGGACGCACTGGTCGGCGTCGAAGAAGTGAGCGACCAGTGTCGGGCCTCGGGCGGTAACGAGTGTATCTATCAGGTTTCGTGGTAATGAGCCGAAACGACAACTCGCCCGATGCGGGCGACACGACGGAGTTCGAAGGAGAGTTCGTGCCTGCGGAAGTCGAGCGCCCACCGACGCTGGTCTCGGTCTCGGACGACGACGCCGACCGTCTCGAAGCGGTCGATTTCGAGTCCGCGAGCGATGCCGCGGTCGAGGAACTCTACGCGGCCGTGGACGACCCCCAACTGGAAGACGACGACCCTTACACGGTCGCGGAACTCAAGCGGGCACAGAAAGAGCAACTCGCAATGCTCGGTCGCGGCGACACCGACGACGACGAGTTGCTCCGCGACAGAGTTCGCGGCGGCCACCTCGGTCGGATGGCGGACGTGTCGCTAGCCGACCACGTTGGGATGTACGCCTCGCTTCACGAGTCGGCCGCCGACCAACTCGTCTCGCAGGTGGCCGACGAGTTCGGCGGCGACGAGGCGGTCCGGAGCGCCGTCGAAGAGACCGTCACCCGGATGCAGGCGCTGACCCGAGCGACGTTCCGCGACGTGCAACTCGCGGCCGACGCCTACGACGCCGAAGACGCCGACTCGGACGAACCGGACGAGGCCGAAGAGTTGCGGGAAGTCCTCACCGAGGACGTGAAGCCAGCAGTCGACGAGTTGGGCATGGCGACCGCCGACATCTCGGAGAACGCCGACGAGATAAACTCGCTGTCGGCCTCCCAGTCGCGGAACATGCGCGACCTCAACGAGGAAATCGCCGACCTGAGCGCGGCGACCGAGGAAATCGCGGCCAACGCCGAGGAAGTCAACACCGTCAGCGACCGGGCCGAACAACTCGCGGAGGACGGCATCGAACACTCCCGAGAGGCAATCGAGGAGATGCACCGCGTCGAAGACGCCCGTGCGAGCGTCGAGTCGGACTTCGCCGAACTCCGGGACAACGTCGAACGAATCGACGACGTGGTCGCGGTCATCAACGACATCGCCGACCAAACCAACGTGCTAGCACTCAACGCGTCAATCGAAGCGGCGCGCGCCGGTGACGCCGGGTCCGGGTTCGCCGTGGTCGCCGAGGAAGTCAAGGAACTCGCCGAGGAGACCCAGACCCACGCCGACGACATCGAAGAGATGATTGCCGAGATTCAACAGTACACCGACGACACCATCGACAGTCTCGGCACGACGAGCGAACGCGTCGAACTCGGGACCGAACGCGTCGAAGACGCCATGGAGACGCTCCAAGAGGTCGGCGAGGCCATCCAAGAGGTGTCTCACGGCATCGAGGAAGTCGCGGACGCGACCGACCAGCAGGCGGTCAGTTCCGAGGAAGTGGCGACGATGATAGACGAGGCGGCGAGCGACATGGCGGAGGTGTCCAACGGCATGGAGACCATCACGGCCTCGAACGAGGAACTGACGATGCTCATCAGCGGTATCGAGAACGCCGTCAACGCTCAAATCGAGGACTGACCCACTCGGCCGTCAGGCCGTCACTCTTTGTGCGATTCCGTCGAGGTGGTCGAGACCGACGATTGCGACCGTCTCGCCGTCGAGCGACGCGAGGTTGTCGGCCATGCACTCCTCGCGAGTCTCGTCGCGGAGGACCACCGGCTTGGGCGGGTCGAACGCCCGCAGGAGCGACTGGGACCGGCGGGCTTGCGTTCGCTCGTCGCTGGCCTGCACCGCGGGCGGGTCCGACCGGTCGCAGTCGTGTTCCACGGGGTCGTCTACCTCGACGCGGAGCGACGTTCGGTCGGCGACGGCGGCGGCGACCCGGCAGGTCAGCGCGTGGCGCGTCACCGACGCGACGCCGGAGGCGACCCGTCGGAGCGTGGCGACCGACGCGCCGTCGCGCCACCAGTTGCGCGCGAGGCGAGCGAAGAAGTCGCCGGTCGGGGCGTCGATGCCGACGACTTCGGCGTCACAGTCGTCGGCGGCCTGCGCCGCGGCGCTCATCTCGCCGCCGAAGGCGGGCGGGGTCCGGGTGTCGCGGGCGTAGGTCTCGTAGAGGGCACCGCCAGCGGCGGCGCTTCCAGCGCGACGACTTCGGGGTCGCGCTCGCGCACCACCGCGCGAGCGCGGTGGACGCTCGCGGGGTGGTCGTGGACGACGCCGACGAGGGTCACGCCCGCGTCGGGGAGTCGCCGGACGTACTCGTCGTTCATCCGGGGGTCCTCCGGGGAGTCGCCTGCGTGGTCGTCCGGCGATTCGGACTGGTCGTCTGTCGATTCCGGTCGGGAGTGAAGAGGGTCCGAAGGGTCGTTCGAATCCGGGGCGGGCATCGGCTTGGTTGGTGCTTTCACGGACCACTCATAGCCCTTTGGATTCGAAGCCGAGAGCGGAGTCCGGGGACGAAATCCTCGACGGAACACCCACCACGGACGCACTCGGCTAACTTTCTACCACGGACGCGCCCGGCCGACCTTTCACCGCGGGTGGATAAAGGGGCCGCCCGCTCGCGTTTATCGTGGTCGTCTCAGTGACCCCTATTCGAGCGCCGAACGAAGTGAGGCGCGAGAATATGTCACTGAGCGACCGTCTGCGGAGCGAAGCGACGCAGACCTCGGCAGTCGCACGCCCGCGTGGTTCGAGAGCGACGCTCTCGTCATCCCGAAAATCTCCGATTTTCGGCGACAACGCAGTGAGTAGGAACGTCTGCCGGTGGCGAGCGGGCGGGGCTTTCGAGACTGTTGTCTCTCCGACTACGACAACAGAGACCGCAACGACAGCGACGACTACGACAACAGAGACCGCAACGACAGCGATGACAGAGACGACGGAGACCACAGAGACGATAACGACGGAAACGTTGCCAAAAGAAATCTAAAAGTTTCTAAAAGCAATCTATAAAAGTGTTTAACGTAGAAGAAAATACCCGAAAATCACTACGACCGAGAGCCATCACCCGCAAAGACCGGAGTTTTTACGCCGGAACCGACAACTGCCACGCAATGGCTACCGTCAGCGCGGACGAGAACCCCTACGTCGAGGACCCGCCGACCGACTTCGAACCGGTCGAGGAGTTGACCGAGGACGAGGCCGACGAACAGGCCGGTCTGCTCCGGGAGGCGATTCGGTTTCACGACTACCGCTACTACGTCGAGAACGACCCCGTAATCGGCGACCGGACGTACGACGCCCTCTTCACCCGGTTGCAGGACCTCGAAGACGCCTTCGACGTGCGGACCGCCGACAGTCCCACCCGGCGGGTCGGCGGCGAACCGCTGGACGAACTCGGGACGGTCGAACACGTCGCGCCGATGCTCTCCATCGACTCCGGCGGCGAGGCCGAGGACGTGCGGGAGTTCGACGAGCGAATCCGGCGCGAAGTCGGCGAGAGCGTGACCTACGTCTGCGAACCCAAGTTCGACGGTCTGTCGGTCGAAGTCGTCTACGAGGACGGCGAGTACGTCCAAGCCGCGACCCGCGGTGACGGTTACACCGGCGAGGACGTGACCGAGAACGTCCGGACCATCGCCAGCGTGCCCCACCGACTCCGGGGTGACTACCCCGACCGACTGGTTCTCCGGGGCGAGGTCCACATCCCCGAGAGCGCCTTTCAGGACCTCAACCGCGAGCGAGTCGAACGCGGCGAGGACCCCTTCGCCAACCCCCGGAACGCCGCGGCGGGTACCCTCCGCCAACTCGACCCCGCCGTGACCGCCGGGCGACCGCTCGACGTGTTCTTCTTCGACGTGCTGGACTCCACCCACGACTTCGAGACCCACTGGAAGCAACACGAGACTCTACCCGAGTGGGGTCTGAAGGTCAACGACCGGGCCGAGCGCACCGACGACATCGAAGACGCCATCGCGTACCGCAACCGCCTGATGGACGACCGGCCCGACCTCGACTACGAAATCGACGGCGTGGTAATCAAAGTAGACGACTTAGACACCTGCGCCGAACTCGGTACCACCGAGCGACACTATCGGTGGGCGTTCGCCTACAAGTTCCCCGCCCGCTCGGAAGTCACCGAAATCACCGACATCACGGTGCAGGTGGGTCGGACGGGCCGACTCACCCCGGTCGCGCTCCTCGAACCCGTGGATGTGGGCGGCGTCACCGTCTCGCGCGCCAGCCTCCACAACCCCGAGGAAATCGCGGCGATGAACGTCAACGTCGGCGACGAGGTGAGAGTCGAACGCGCGGGCGACGTGATTCCCTACGTCGCCGAGGTGGTCGAGAAACGCGCCGAGGGCCACTACGAGTTCCCCGACCACTGTCCGGTCTGCGACAGTGCGGTCGAGTTCGACGGTCCGATGGCCTACTGTACCGGCGGACTGGCCTGCACCGCCCAACTCCGGCGCGCGGTCGAGTACTACGCCAGCGACGACGGTCTGGACATCGAAGGACTCGGCGGCGAGCGAGTCGACCAACTCATCGACGCCGGACTAATCGAGGAGAGTCTCGCCGACCTCTACCGAATCGAGACGGAGGACCTGACCTCCCTCGAAGGGTGGGGAGAGACCAGCGCCGAGAACCTCCGCCGAGAACTCGACGCCTCCGAAAACCCGCCGCTCCGGGAGTTCCTCTCGGCCATCGGCATCCCGAAGGTCGGCCCGGCGACCGCCGCCGACCTCGCCCGCGAGTTCGGGGACCTCGATAGCATCCGAGACGCCACCCGCGAGCGACTGGAGTCGGTCGAGGGCATCGGCCCGAAGGTCGCCGACCAAATCGCGGAGTTCTTCGGGTCCGACCGGAACGAGGAGGTCATCGACGACTTACTCGACGCAATCGGCCCGCTGGAGACCCCCGACGAGGACGAGACCGGCGACGAACTCGCGGGTCTGACCTTCGTGTTCACGGGGTCGCTTTCCGGCTACACCCGGAGCGAGGCCCAGAAACGGGTCGAGGACCGCGGCGCGAACGCCACGAGTAGCGTCTCCGGGAACACCGATTTCCTCGTCGCGGGCGATAGCCCCGGCCAGACGAAACTCGACGCGGCCGAGGAGAACGACGTGCCGGTGTTGGACGGGCGGGAAGCGTTCGAGAAGAAACTCCGCGAGAAGGGCGTCGAGGTTTAGAGGTCGGCGTCTCGGAACGCCAGATAGCCCAGTGCCACCGGGACGAACAACCACAGCAGGAACTGGGCCAGCACAACCCAGTCCGAGAGATAGAACGGCACGTCACCGATTTGCTGGGTGACGAGTTGCTGTTGCATCCGATTGACGCCGTAGAGTCGCGCGCCCAGAACGCTGTCGGTGTAGAGGCGGGTGACGAGGCTCTCGTAGGCCCGGACCGGGTTGAAGTACTTGACGAACAGGCCGTACTTCACGAGCGTGATGTTCTCCCAGCCGAGACCGAGTTTGTCGTTGACCACGAGCAGACCGCGCCGGACCTGCGTCCAGAGCATCGTGAGGACGACGTAGAGGCTGACCGTGCCGAGCATCGCCCGGCGATTCGTGGACGCCGCCGCCGAGATGCCGACCGCGAGGTTGACGAACACGACGCCCAACAGGAGCGTCAGCGCCACGAACGCCAGATACTTCAGCGGTCCCACGTCGATGCCGTAGATGGCGAGGACCACCGCCGCCAGAAGCATGGCGACGAGTATCGGGAGCGCGAGGACGGTACTCCGTCCGGTGGCTTTCCCGGCCACCACGTCCTGTCGGGAGTGGGGAAGCGAAAGCAGAAGCTTCAGCGACCCCGACTCGCGCTCGCCGATGATGGAACTGTAGGCGACCACGATGGCGACGATGGGGACCACCAGCGCGACGACGCGGTTGCCGAGCGTCGGCACGAACACCTCCGAGGTGAGTGGCTGGTTCCCGCTCGACTGGAGGCCCGACCCGATGAGGTAGGCGCTCCCGACGAACAGGCCGAAGAAGATGGCCGACAGGCCCCAGAGCCACTTCGAGCGCACGGCGTCCCGGAAGTCCTTCCGGGCGATGGCCTGCCACGTCATGCTGTCACCTCCTGTTCGTCGGTGGTGTAGGCCATGAACAGGTCCTCCAGCGAGGCTTCCTCGGTCTCGAAGTCCTGCACGTCGACGCCAGCGTCTTCGAGGGTCGTGAGAACCGTCGTCTTCACGTCGCTCTCGCAGGAGACCGTCAGCGCGTCGCCGGAGCGTTCGACCTCAGACACGCCGTCTATCGCGCGAACGTCGGCAACCGCCTGCTCGGACACGTCGTCGGCCACGATGTCGAGTACCGTGTCCGCGCTGGTCGTCTCGCGCAGGCCCTCGATGGAGTCTTCGGCGACGAGTTGGCCGTCGCGCATGATGCCCACGCGGTCACAGACGGCTTCGACCTGTCCGAGGATGTGGCTGGAGAAGAAGACGGTCGCGCCGCGTTCGGCCTCCTCGCGCACGATGTCACGCATCTGGCGGGCACCCTGCGGGTCCAGACCGGTCGAAGGTTCGTCCAGCACCAACAGGTCGGGGTCGCCGACCAGCGCCATCCCGAGGACGAGGCGCTGGGCCATCCCCTTCGAGTAGCCACCGGCCTTCCGGTCGCCGTCTTCGGCCGAGAGACCGACGCGCTCCAAGATGGCGTCGGGGTCGTCGTCGGCCTCTTTCGACTCGATGGCGAATTCGAGGTGCTGTCTGCCGGTCAGTCGGTCGTACACCGAGAACCCCTCGGGGAGGACGCCGAGGTGGTCCCGGACTGTGACGCTCTCGTCGTGAGTGTCGTGTCCGAGAACTCGGACCGTTCCTTCGGTCGGGCGCACGAAGTCCAACAGCATGTTGATAGTCGTGGACTTGCCCGCACCGTTCGGGCCGAGGAAGCCGAATACCTCGCCTTCCTCGACTTCGAAGGAGAGGTCGCGGACGGCGACTACGTCGCCGTACCGCTTCGTCACTCCGTCTATTTCGATGGCGGCCATAGTCGCGCCTTTTGCGCTCCCCTACGTAAACCCTTGTCTTATCGTGTCGGCCGACGGACCGAAACGATGGCTATCGGACGTGGTTGTATCGTTGTTAAAGCACGAAAATCGTTTTCGAGACGATTGTCCGCCGGTCTCTGTCCGTCACACTGCCTCGTCCGGGTCGTGTTGGTCGGCCATCCGAGTCGCCTCGCTCGCGTATCGCTCGCGGGTCTCGTCGTCGTCCACGGCGTCGAGCGAGTCGGGGTCGGCATCGACGGCCGCGGTCACGTCTACGTGGTTGAGCATGTTCATCGACCGCTGTTTCTGGAGGTATCGCTCGCCGTCGGTCGTCGCGTACACCAGCGAGACGAGTCCCTTGTCCGTGTACGTTCGCTCCACGAGCCAGAGTCGCTCGTCGTCCATGTCGGTGCCTCTCGCGGGAGCGAGTTGAATCCACCGGGTCCGTTCCTCTTCGCTCGCTGATACCGCCAGTAGCGTTAAGACAGAAAACGGCGTAGCAGTCTGTGAATGATGGACCACGGGTGGCAGGACCAGAGGGGACTCCGAGTAGGAGGTATCGGCCGCAACTACCTTCCCTCTCGCCCGGCGACGGCATGACGATGAGTCAGTCCCCGCTGTCTCAGGCGACAGACGACCGCCTCTCCGAGATGCTGTTTCAAGGCGAAGAAGTCGAAGAGGAGTTCACGGTCGAGGGCGCGCGCGTCGCGGTCACGACCCACCGAGTTCTCGTGTTCACCCCCGACGGCGACGGGCGGCGCTTCGACCACGCCGACCGGCCGAACGTCCTCGACGCGAACGTCGAGACCACCGGACAGGGGTCGTACGTCGAGTGGGGCGTCAAAACCGGCGTCTACGGCGCGGTCATGCTCGGTGGTGGCGTCCTCTTGAAGACCAGCGGCATCCTCGACCGACTCGGCACCGTGAACGCGCCCGAGGACGCACCGGGGTCCGGTATCGCCCAACTCGTCTCCCTCCTCCCGAAGGCTCTCGGCACGGTCACGGCCGGTCTCCTCGTCGGCGGCGGCTTGCTGGTGTTCGCCGCCGTCGCGCTGACCGCGCTCTACTTCACCTCCCGCGAGCGCGAACTCGTCATCGAACGCGCCGGACGCGACCCGATGCGGGTTCCGGTCCGCGACGACGACGCCGAAGACGTGGCCCGACGGCTTCGGACCGCGGTAGGAACAAGTTCAAAGCCGCGTAGCGACTAGCCGGGGTCGATGGACGGGGAGGCGGTCCGCGAGCGCGCGGCGGAGCTACCGCGCCAGCCCGGAGTGTACCAGTTTCAGGACGGCGAGACGGTCGTCTACGTCGGCAAGGCCGTGGACCTCCGGGACCGCGTGCGCTCGTACGCCGACCCGCGCGGCGAGCGCATCCGGCGGATGGTCCGGCGGGCCGACCGCATCGACTTCTCGGTCACGGACACCGAGACACAAGCCCTCCTGCTGGAGGCCAATCTCATCAAGCGGTTTCAGCCCCGGTACAACGTCCGCCTGAAGGACGACAAGTCGTATCCACTCGTGCAGTTGACCGACCACGAGTTCCCCCGCATCGAGATTACCCGCGACCCCGACCCGGAGGCCCGCGCCCGGCGCGACGGCGGCAGTTCGATTTCCGGTCCGCGAGTCTTCGGTCCCTTCACGGAGAAGACGAGGGTCGAGACGGTGGTGAAGGCCCTGCGGGAGACCTACGGGGTCCGGGGGTGTTCGGACCACAAGTTCGCCAACCGCGACCGGCCCTGCCTCGACTACGACATCGGTCTCTGCACTGCGCCCTGTACCGCCGAAATCGACCGCGAATCGTACGTCGCCGACGTGGAGTCGGTGGTCCGGTTCTTCGAAGGCGAGACCGGCGTGCTGGCCGACCCGCTCCGACGGGAGATGGAAGACGCCGCCTCGAACAGGGAGTTCGAGCGCGCGGCCAACCTCCGGGACAAACTCGACGCGGTGGAAGGCTTCCACGGCGGCGCGGGCGAGGCAGTCGCTAGTCGGGACGACGAGCGCACGGTAGACGTGCTGGGGGTCGCGCTCGAAGGCGACTCGGCCACCGTCGCGCGCCTCCACAGCGAATCGGGCCAACTCGTCGCCCGCGAGCGCCACGCCGTGACGATTCCCGAGGGAGACACCGAGACCGACCGCGATACGCCCGCGGGAGCGGTCCTCTCGGCGTTCGTCGCCCAGTACTACGCCGAGCGCGACCTGCCCGACGCGCTCCTGTTCTCGGACCGCCCGGACGACGCCGAGGTCCTCGACTGGTTGGAGGCCGAGGGCGTGGCCGCCCGCGTCCCCGGCGCTGGCCGAGAGGCGACGTTGGTGGACCTCGCACTGAAGAACGCCCGGCGCGGCGCGAGCGAACCCGACGCGCTGGCGGCGCTCCGAGACGCCCTCAATCTCGACCGCGTTCCCCGGCGCATCGAGGGTTTCGACGTGAGTCACGCCCAAGGCAAGCACGCCGTCGGAAGCGACGTAGTGTTCGCCGACGGGTCGGCCGACAAGTCGGGCTACCGCCGGAAGAAACTCGCAGACGAGAACGACGACTACGCCAACATGTACGACCTCGCCAACTGGCGGGCTTCTCGCGCGGTCGAAGGCCGGGACGACCGGCCCGACCCCGATTTGCTGCTCATCGACGGCGGCAGGGGCCAACTCGCGGCGGCGCGCGAGGCCCTCGCGGACGCCGGGTGGGACGTTCCCGCCGTCGCCCTCGCTAAGGACGAGGAAATCGTCGTCACGCCCGCCGGAACCTACGACTGGCCGAACGACGCCGACCATCTCCACGTCCTCCAACGCGTCCGCGACGAGGCCCACCGCTTCGCGGTCCAGTACCACCAGACGCTCCGCGACGAGGTTTCGACCGAACTCGACAACGTTCCGGGTGTGGGACCGAAGACCCGAAGGGCGCTCCTCCGGCGGTTCGGAAGCGTCGAGGGGATTCGGTCGGCGTCGGCCGCGGAGTTGCGGGAAGTCGAGGGCGTGGGTGAGAAGACCGCCGAGACTATCGGGACGCGGTTGTAATCGCGGGTTACAGGTGTTTCTAGTCGTAAGATTTCATCTCCGCATTAGGCTTCTCAGCTTCCGCTAATCCCCACCGTCTTCTATACACCCACCACGGAGTTATATGCATTCTCCACAGACAACCACAGATTTATCTACTACGACCACTGTACACATGACGATGTTCGAGCACGGTCAAGACGGGGACGAAAAACAGGCACGTGTCCCTGAGGGCGTCTTAAAGGGCACAGAAGACGTTGCCGAAGGCCGGACTCTGAGCGACGAAGCTCTCGACTTCTAACGTAGTCGTTCCACAGTATTTTAGTCAATCACTCGAATAGCTGTCGGCGAGTACGTGTGCGTACGGTAAGTCTGTCTGACGAAGAGAACTACGCTATCCTTGCCGAGCAATTTGGCGAGGGAATATCGTCGCTGGGGACTACGGACCAGCGACGGGTAGTCAAATGACTCCACACCGTTCTAGATAGTGATAATCCACAGTATTACATCTACGAAACCGTCGAAGGTTGTGACGAACTGGAGGTCATTCGAGAGGGTGATTCACTTCGGATTTACTGTCGGCTCGTGATGGGTATTCCGCAGAACGACAAACGGTACAACGTCCTCTTCGCGTTCTACGTCGATAATCACGACTACGAGTCCGAAACGCTATCTACTCTCGACCAAGCCGCCGAGCAGTGGTTAGAAGAGATTACCGAACTCTCCGCCGTTACGAACGTTGACGCGTATCTCCGGAAGCACGATGCGAAGACGCCGGAGTTTTTCGCCGACCGACTCGACCGATAGCTTCGGCGATGTCGATAGTACCCCTACTCCGCGCTCAGATGCTCGCGCGTCCGCCCCGAGTACCCGACGACTAACGCGACCCCGAGCAGAATCGCCAGTCCGACCACCAGCGCGCCCTGCAACGCCGCGACGACGAGCATCCCGACCGCACCGACGGTTGCGACTTTGTAGCGACCCGCCCAGATTCCGCGCGCGGCGGTCAGCGCGAACGAGAGCGTCAGCAGGTAGACCAGCAGTCCGCTCTCGGAGAAGTCGCCGACGAACAGGAGGACGTACCCCCCGATGACGACGAGGACGGCGACCACCGCCACCGAGAATCCTTTCGCCACCGCGGTTCGCGTGCTTGCCATATCTCCAGTTGTCCGGCCAGCGGCATAAATCTCAAGCGTTAAGCCGCCATAGCATCGTACGACCAACATGAACAACCCCTTCTACGAACTCGGGCGACTCTCCGCCGGTCGCAGTCTCTCGCGGGTGCTGGCGGGCGTCGTCACGGTTCTCGCTCTCCTGTTCGTTCTGCCCTTCTTGGACCCCGTAGCGGTCGCCGGACTGCTCGCGTTCGGTCTCGTCGTCGCGGTTCTCGCCAGCGCCGTCGAAATCGTCGGTCCCTACGAGAAGCGCGCGCTGACGGTGTTCGGCGAGTACCGGAAACTGCTCGGTCCCGGCCTGAACGTCATCCCGCCGCTCGTGAGCGAGACGCACACCTTCGACATGCGGACCCAGACGCTTGACGTGCCCGAACAGGAGGCCATCACCGAGGACAACTCGCCCGTGACCGCCGACGCAGTTATTTACATCCGGGTGATGGACGCCGAGAAAGCGTATCTGGAGGTCGAGAACTACGAGAAGGCGGTTTCGGACCTCGCCCAGACCACGCTCCGGGCGGTGGTGGGCGACATGGAACTCGACGAGACGCTCCGCCAGCAAAAGGAGATAAACTCCCGCATCCACGAGGCACTCGACAGGCCGACCGACGACTGGGGCGTCCGCGTGGAAGCCGTCGAGGTCCAGTCGGTGATGCCCACGCCGACCGTCGTGAGCGCGATGGAACAGCAGACCGCCGCCGAGCGCCGCCGTCGCGCGATGATTTTGGAAGCGCAAGGCGAACGCCGGAGCGCCATCGAGAAGGCCCAAGGCGAGAAGGCGTCGAACGTCATCCGGGCGCAGGGCGAGAAACGGAGCCAGATTCTGGAAGCCCAAGGTGACTCGGTTTCGACCGTCTTGCGCGCCAAATCCGCCGAGTCGATGGGCGAACGCGCGGTCATCGACAAGGGGATGGAGACCCTCGACGCCATCGGACAGGGCGACTCGACCAGTTTCGTCCTGCCCCAAGAACTCACCTCGTTGGTCGGGCGCTACGGCAAGCACCTCACCGGGAGCGACGTGGCCCGAGACGGCGAATCGCTGGAGAGTCTCGACTTCGACGCCGAGACGGAGGAACTGCTCGGACTGGACGACGTAGACGAGATGCTCGCGGAGTTGGACGGGACGGACGCCGAGGAAGTCGGCGAGCGACCGGCGAACGCGCCCGAACCGAACGCCGAGTGAGTTCCGGCGGCCCCGAAGTCGCGGTTCGGGCGTGAGGTCGGGGACGTGTCTCGATAGGTCCGTGAGCGGACGGACTACGCGGGCTAAGCAACGGTTTTTACGTCTTTTAGCAATATTTTTGATTGTTAGAGAATTATAAATCCATCTTCACTCGACGGTAACTCGGTCCGCGTCACGCCCGCGGAACCCTTTTCGGCGCGTACCGCGTATCACGGTACCATGCCGCACAAGAAGCACCACCGATGCAACCGCTGTGGGAAGGACTTCGAGACGGGGCGCGAACTGGAGGAACACGTAGAGCGCAGGCACCCGAAGGAGGACCTCCACTGGTGGGTAGTCGCCGAGGACCCGCGGGACTTGCCGTTCGAAGTCCGGGAGTGACGAAACGTTCGTTGGCGTCGGTTCGTCCTTCAAAATCATCTTTCCATAGATTTATAGTCGTCTGATAGAACAACCTAAATAGGCAATCTCGACTACAGGATGGGTAGTAATAATAAGAAATCTGATGGTGAAAGCAGAGGTTCGGAGCGACATCGTTCGTCCTCTGCACGTCGTGAATGGGCACAAAAAATGCTCAGAACGGTCGCTGAACTCCGGTTGCGTTCGCCTCAGTATCACGCATCGTGGTATAGAAACGGAACGATACGGAAAGAGGCTCATAGAACCGTCGAAGGGCAAATAGAGTGGATACGGGAAATCGACAGTAAGGCGATGAGGACCCTACGATTCAATACGATACTTCTCGGACTCATCGTTCCTGCGTTCTCATTTGCGGTAAAATACGGAGTAGTAGACAGTATCAGCGCGTTTTATACCATACATACAAAAGTCGGAATTATCTCGCTCGTCGCTTCGACCGCGTTTGCTGGCGTTACATACACTTCGTCAAGCATTGAAGCAGGTATTTCGAGTAAAGATATACGAACCGCACATAAAAGAGAGCTAGTCGATAAGGAGGTTCACGACACGGTTATCAATAGCTATAAGAACTGGATTGAGTCAAACCGGGAAACAATCTTTTGGAATACAATCTTAGTAACGATAACTATTTTATTAATGATATACGCACTCGTCTTTCTATCTCTCGGTATTGCTTCTGCATTATCTGGAGACCTCCCCAAGATTATCAAATACGTCGCGTACGGGGGACTACTCTCGTAGTAACGATTTTATCTCAAGCTCTATGATAGGGAATATCGGGTCTATCCGACCACATAACTTAAATACCGAGCGGATGAACTGGCAAACATGAGTTGGAAGCCAGCCGAGTCCGCCGAACGTGTCTCCAAAATGGGAAACTACGTGGACGCTGGTGACGATAACGAAACCCTCGTCTTTGAGGGCGAGACGCTGGCTCACAGTCCGCGACTCGCACGGCGGTTCGCCGGTTGGGTTTCGCGGAAATTCGAGTAACTCTACTTCTCTTATTTTTCGACAAACGACCATCTCAAGTGCCTCCAATCCCTAACTGCGTCCACAATGAGCGACGCCGACAGCGGGCCGCTTTCGCCCGACAGACCCGAGGCCGAGTCCGACTTCCGGGTCGATGCGCCCTTCGACCCGGCGGGCGACCAACCCGAGGCCATCGAGCAGTTGGCCGAGGGGTTCGAATCGGGCATGGACAAACAGACGTTGCTCGGGGTGACGGGTTCCGGGAAAACCAACACCGTCTCGTGGGTGGTCGAGGAAATCGAGCAACCCACGCTGGTCATCGCGCACAACAAGACGCTGGCCGCCCAACTCTACGAGGAGTTTCGGAACCTCTTCCCCGACAACGCCGTCGAGTACTTCGTCTCCTACTACGACTACTACCAACCCGAAGCCTACGTCGAACAGACCGACAAGTACATCGAGAAAGACGCCTCCATCAACGAGGAAATCGACCGACTCAGGCACTCGGCGACTCGCTCGTTGCTCACCCGCGACGACGTAATCGTGGTGGCCTCGGTCTCCGCGATTTACGGTCTGGGCGACCCGCGCAACTACGAGGAGATGAGTCTCCGCCTCGAAGTCGGCGACGAGGTGGGCCGCGACGAACTGCTGGCGCGCCTCGTGGACCTGAACTACGAGCGCAACGACGTGGACTTCACGCAGGGCACCTTCCGGGTCCGGGGCGACACTATCGAAATCTTCCCGATGTACGGTCGGTACGCCGTGCGCGTCGAGTTGTGGGGCGACGAGATAGACCGCATGATGAAGGTGGACCCCTTGGAGGGTGAAGTGGTCTCGCAAGAATCCGCGGTGCTGGTCCACCCCGGCGAACACTACTCCATCCCCGAACGGACGATGGAGGAGGCCATCGCCGAAATCGAGGACGACTTGGACGACCGGATTCGGTACTTCGAGCGCAACGACGACCTCGTGGCCGCCCAGCGAATCGAGGAGCGGACAACCTTCGACTTGGAGATGATGAAGGAGGCCGGATACTGCTCGGGCATCGAGAACTACTCGGTCTACCTCTCGGACCGCGAACCCGGCGACGCCCCCTTCACCCTGCTGGACTACTTCCCCGACGACTTCCTCACGGTCATCGACGAGTCCCACCAGACCGTCCCCCAAATCAAGGGGCAGTTCGCGGGCGACAAGTCCCGAAAGGACTCGCTGGTCGAGAACGGCTTCCGCCTGCCCACGGCCTACGACAACCGGCCGCTCACCTTCGAGGAGTTCGAGGAGAAGACCGACCAGACCCTCTACGTCTCGGCGACGCCCGCCGACTACGAACGCGACGCGAGCGACCAAATCGTGGAGCAAATCGTCCGGCCGACCCACCTCGTGGACCCGAAGGTCGAAGTCGCCGAGGCCGAGGGCCAGATAGACGACCTGATGGACCGCATCGAGAGGCGGACCGAGAACGACGAGCGCGTCCTCGTGACGACGCTGACCAAGCGCATGGCCGAGGACCTGACCGAGTACCTCGAAGAGGCGGGCGTGGCAGTCGAGTACATGCACGACGAGACCGACACCCTCGAACGCCACGAACTCGTCCGGGGCCTGCGCCTCGGCGAGTTCGACGTGCTGGTCGGCATCAACCTCCTGCGCGAGGGTCTCGACATCCCCGAAGTCTCGCTCGTCGCCATCCTCGACGCCGACCAGCAGGGATTCCTGCGCTCGGAGACCTCGCTCGTCCAGACGATGGGTCGCGCCGCCCGGAACGTCAACGGCGAGGTGGTCCTCTACGCCGACGAGACCACCGACGCGATGGAGGCCGCAATCGGCGAGACTCAGCGCCGCCGGGCCATCCAGCAGGAGTTCAACGAGGAACACGGCTTCGAACCGACGACCATCGACAAGGAAGTCTCGGAGGCCAACCTGCCGGGGAGCAAGACCGACACCTCCGGCGTGACCTCGGGCGAACCGGAGACCGACGACGAGGCCGAGCGCCGCATCGAGGAACTCGAAGAGCGCATGCAGGAGGCCGCGAGCAACCTCGAATTCGAACTCGCGGCGGACATCCGCGACCGAATCCGAGAACTCCGCGAGGAGTTCGAGGTTGACGTGGACGTGGAGGGCGGCGTGCCGGAACCGCGCGGCGAGTTCTGACTCCTGCGGACGCCAGTCTCTCGTCTGGTCGTCTCGGCCCCGAGAACGTCATCGTCGCTCAGAACGCTTTCTGGTTCATCAAACCTTTTCCGTGAGCCGTCTTTTAGACCGGGCCACCATGGAACGACAACTTCGATTCGGTCGCCCGTGCCCCGGACACCCGATTCAGCCACCGACAGGGGGATTCGCGTAGATGGCGCTTCCGCTCGGTTTCTCCGCAATCGGTCTCCTGACGTTTCTGCTTCTGACGTTCACCATCGCCACGACGGTCAACACCTTCGCTATGGAGGCGGCGGTGCTGTTCGTCCCCGCGTTCATGTTCGTCTACCCGGAAGTCGTCCCGGCGTTCCCGAGCATCCCGTTGCAGGCCGCTATCGGTCTCGCACTGTTCGTGGAGCTGTTCGGGTACACCAGTAGCGTCTCGGCGTACTACTACCGGGGACACATCGACCTCGACGTTGCGAAAGCCATCCTCGCGGTCAGCATCCCAGTGGCGGTTCTCACGCGGGCGCTCTCGTACTTCGCTCCCTCGACGGTCCTGAAACTGCTGTTCGGCGGGATGCTCGTCCTGCTCTCGGCGGTCCTGTTCAAGGCCCATCAGGGTGGCTCCCACGACGAGAGAGTCGCCGCGGACGGCGGCCAGACTGTCTCTCCGGCCGCGACGTTCGACCGCTACGACCGACTCGTCGCGGGCGTCGGCGGCGCGATGGCCGGGTTCGTCGCCATCGCCATCGGCGAACTCACCCAGACGCTCCTGACGGTTCGCAAGCGCGTGTCCGTCCGCGTCTCCACGGGCACGAGTGCGCTCGTCCTCCACGGGACTATCGTCGGCGCGCTAATCACGAACCTGTTCCTGCTGAAGTTCGCGCCACCCGCGTTCAGCGGCCACGACTTCACCGTGCCGTTCGGGTTCGGTCTCGTCGCCGGACTCGCCTGCGCCTGCGGTGGACAGGCGGGCGCGTTCATCAACAGTCGCGTGCCCGAGGAGATTACCATTCGCGCCATGATGACCGTCTACTCGCTAGTCGGCGCGTTCATGGTCTACCGCGTTCTGTTCCTCTGACGTGCGCCCGAACCGAAACCTACGGTCCTAACACACCGGTTTCGGGTTCACGCCCATCCCTTCGAGCGTCTCGGTGTACTCGTCGTAGGCAGTCCCAATCGCGCCGCTGGCCGCTTCGAGCGCGGCGTCCCAGTCGTCGTCGCCGTCACAGACTTCTGCCAGTAACTCGGTCCCGCGCTCCAGTTGGCCGTCCAAGTCGCCGCCCAAATCGCGGAACAGTTGGGCGGTCTGGGGGTCGGCCTGTCCGACGAAGAAGCCCACCATCTGCTCTTTGGACTTCTCGCTGGCGAGAGTCCGACCGAGGAATCCGCCGACGCGGGCGGCGTCGGCGTCTAACTCCCGAAGGTAGTCGTGGACGGCGGGCACCTCGGTCGGTTCGTGGTCGTCGTCCAACTTGCCGACGACCTGCTCGTAGTGGTCGCTCTCTTGGTCGGCGAAGTCGGCGAACGTCTCGCGGACCGACTCGGCGTCGGCGTCGTCGGCCCACTGCTGGAACGTCTCGCTGGCGGCGTACTCGGCGTCCGCGGCGGCGCGGAACACGGTTTCGGGTTCCATCTCGCCCTCGGTCTCGGCGTACAGCGACTTCGAAGAGCCGAGTCGGGAGAGCGCGGTTTCGTTCTCGTCACGAACGGTGTCGAGGAATTCGTCTGCGTTCATGGCCGGGAGTACGAAAGGAAGGCGCTTGTAAGTAGCGCCTGCGGAAAGTCGGGCCACTACGTCGGCGGCGGGTCGTTGCGCTCGGCCGGTCGAGTCGTCGGAACACCCCGGAACATTTGTCTCGCTCGACTGAAACCCGACTATGACCCCGACTCCCGCCGACCGAACTGTCCTGATAACCGGATGCGGGTCCGGCATCGGTCGCGCGACGGCGCGCGCGTTCGCCGACATTGACGCCTCGCCGGAGTACCGCGACGTGTACGACTTCCACGAGGAGGGACCTTTCCTCAACGGCGGCCCGCTGGCGGTCGAACCCGAGGCGGTCGCCGAGGCGATTCTGTGCGCGGTCTCGTCGTCCAATCCGAAGTCGCGCTATCCCGTCGGCGTGGCTCGATGGCTCGTCTTCCTGCGGTTTCTTCCCGACTCGCTTCAGAACAAGGGTCGCTGGGCGATTGGGAAATTAGGGACGGAGCTTCGACGGTTCGGACTGGTTTAAAAATCGAGGTTCTCTACGACCTGCTCTTCGACTGCTCGTATGCCTCCCCGAGCCAGTCCGGTTGTTCCACCGTCACGTTACCGCCGACCTCGACTCGGTATTCCCGGCGAACTCTCACCGTCTTGTTCCCCTTTGATAAGGTGTATCGGTGGGTGATTCGATGAATGAGTCCTCGCTCGTCGATTACCGCCGTACTGGTGAAGTTCATCGCGTTCACCGGGAACCAAGTGTAGTTATCTTGGCGGAATCGGTACTTAATGAACGTTCGGCCATCCCGGCGGTAGGCTTCTGTTTCCGTGTAGTTCACGGTTCGAAGGAGTTCTATCGCGGAAGTCGGCAAGATGGAGGCGGTGTCGTTAGACCACGTATTTTCCCGGTGCCACTTGCGGTGGCTCGTGTCGTTAAAACCGACTTCCTTCCGAGGTTTGACGATGTACAACGGAGATATCCCGCCCATGTCTCGTTTCCGGACCACGGTCGTTTCGTTGGCAAAGAGGGCGGGTGCGGTCCCATCTCCTCGTTCCATGCGAACTCTGAGCCGTCTCCTATCGAGATTGCTCTCTGTGACCGAACGAATACGGGTAATGTTTCCGCCTCGGTCCCTTCGAATCTCGAACGTCGCTTCGTAGTTCTTGTCAGCGATAAATTCATCGTGAGCGTTGACGAGTGCTTGAGGGTCCGTGACTCCAGACTCGTTCGTCCCGTTTGGGAACGATACCTCTTCGAGAGGGACCGACGTACCGGTGTCCGTCGTTCCGCTCAGTCCTCCGGTACATCCCGACAGGACGAGAGCGGCGAACAGACAAACTGCTAGTGTCGTTTTTCGCATCGTGTCACAAACGAATCAATCGGACTCACAAATATGTGTATATTCCCACACGACGGCCACCGGGTAAAGAAGTAAAGTCGCTACGAAAACGTCCCGACTTACTCGCCGCTACCCGTCTCGATGGGCGCGTCCACGAGGTTGCCCCACTCGGTCCACGACCCGTCGTAGTTGACGGTATCGTCGTAGCCGAGCAGTTCGTGGAGCGCGAACCACGCGACGGAGGAGCGCTCACCGATGCGGCAGTACGCGACGGTCGTACCGTCGCCGTCGATGCCCTCGTCGGCGTAGAGTTCTTCGAGTTCGTCGCGGGTCTTGAAGGTGCCGTCGGCGTTGGTGACGGCGGCCCACGAGATGTTTCGCGCGCCGGGGATGTGGCCGCCGCGCTGGGCGGTCTCTTGGAGTCCCGGCGGGGCCAGCACTTCGCCGCTGTACTCCTCGGGCGAGCGCACGTCCACCAGCGGAACGCCGCGGTCGATGGCCTTCTCCACGTCGTCGCGGTACGCGCGGATGGACTCGCGCGGGCCGCCAGCGTCGTAGGTCTGTTCGGAGAACTCCGGCACCTCGTCGGTGGTCGAGTAGTCGTTTTCGAGCCAGTAGTCTCGGCCGCCGTCGAGCAGTCGCACGTCGTCGTGGCCGTAGTACTTGAACTGCCAGTAGGCGTAGGCGGCGAACCAGTTGGAGTTGTCGCCGTAGAGGACCACGGTGGAGTCCTCGGTGATACCGTGAGAGCCGAGGAGGTCCTCGAAGTCGGCCTTTTCGAGGATGTCGCGCTGAGTCTGGTCCTGCAGTTGGGTCTCCCAGTTGAAGCCGATTGCGCCCGGCGCGTGGGACTCTTCGTATGCTTCGGTGTCTACGTCGACCTCTACCAGTCGGTACTCGGGGTCGTCGCTTTGGAACTCGTCTAGGTGATTCTCCACCCAGTCGGCGGAGACGAGAACGTCGTTGGCGTACTCGGTGTCGCTCATGAGCGTCTAGTGGTTCACGTTCTCTCGTTATATCCCCTTTACTTACGGTAGGTAACGCCTTGTGTCCCCTCTACCGGAAACGATTGCCGGATTCGAACCCCGGCGATATAAGTATACTCGAAGTGACAGTGACCGTGAGTCGGAAATCGGCAATTCTCGCTGATAGCTGTGAGACGTTGCGAGAGACTGCTCGGAACCGGAGGCATTTACCCCCGGCGCGCCTACGCTCGTCCGATGAACGAGAACGTCGTAGTCAGTGCCGAGTGGGTCGCCGACCACCTCGGCGAAGTCGCGGTCGTAGACGTGCGCGAGGCGTGGGAGTACGACGGCATCGGCCACCTCCCCGGCGCGGTCAGCGTCCCGTTCGACGAGTTCCGGAGCGAGGACGGCGACGAAGGCATGTTGCCGGGTGCCGAGGCGTGGGCCGACCTGATGGCCGAAGCGGGCGTCTCGGACGACGACACGCTGGTCGCGTACGACGACACCCACGGCGTGTTCGCCGCGCGATTCCTCGTGACCGCCGAGTGCTACGGCCACGAGGACCTCCGCCTGCTCGACGGCGACTTCAGCGCGTGGATGCAGGAGTTCGAGACGAGTAGCGCCGCGCCGGACACCGAACGCGCGGAGTACGAAGTCGGCGACCCCGACGACTCGCCGCTGGTGGGCCACGAAGAAGTCGAAGAAGCCATCGAGGACCCCGAAACCGTCGTCGTGGACACCCGCGACGACTGGGAGTACGAGGAGGGCCACGTCCCCGGCGCGGTCAACCTCGACTGGCGCGAACTGGTGGACGACGAGACCCGCGGACTGAAACCCCGCGAGGAGTTAGACGAGATTCTGGAGGCTCACGGCGTCACGCCCGACAAGCGCGTGGTTCTCTACTGCAACACCGCCCGGCGAATCAGCCACACCTACGTCGTCCTCTCGTCGCTCGGGTACGACGACTTGGCGTTCTACGAGGGCAGTCTGACCGAGTGGGAGGCGGTCGGCGGTCCCATCGAGACGGGTTCGTGAGCGTCTGATTTCTCGGTTTTTCTCGTTCGAGTCGTCTTCGTCGTGGGTCGGCCGTCTTGGTCGCAGGTTAGTCGTCGGGGTGTTCGTCGTGTTCTGGTTCGTCGGAGTCCTTCGGTCGAGGTAGTTGCCGTGAGAAGCGCGCCGACAGACATATAACTATTCCTTTTGGAATGAAATAGAATTGTATAGCAAATAAAAGCCATTCTTAGAATCGGTCTACCCACCGCCGTCGCCGTTCACCTCGGCCGCGAGCAACTCCGCCGCCTCCACGAGCAACGCGACGACCAGCGGTCCGGCGATGAACCCTATCGGCCCGACGCTGAGCAGGCCGCCGGTAAAGCCCACGAAGTAGAGGCTTCCCGGCAGGTGGGCCGTCTCGCGGGCCAACCGCGTCCGGATAACCGCGTCCGGGAGCCATCCGACGACCACTCCGCCGACCGTGAGGACCAGTAGCGCCGCGACCACCTCGTCGGCCGCCAGTCGGGAGACCGCCAGCAGAGCGACCAGAAACGACGGGCCAACGATGGGGAGGAACTGGAGGAAACCGGCCACGAGCGCGAGCGTGAGGTAGAACTGGTAGTCCAACAGATAGAACACCGGGAGCGCGACGAGGAACGTCGCCGCCGCCGTCGCCGCTTGCAGGACGTAGATGGCGAAGAGAGTCTCTCGCGTGCGCTCGTGGAACGCCGCGGCCACGTCCCGGTAGGCGTGGGGCACCGGCGCGAGCAGAGCGCGGCGGGTCTCGCCCCGCCGAATCAACAGCGCGAACACCAACAGCACGAACAGCGTGCCCTTGAGCGCGAGGACCGGCGCGAGGCGGGCCATAGCTAGCGCGACGACGCCGAGGTACTCGCGCGTGACCTCGGTCACGACTCCGGCATCGACGGTGAACGCCGTCCCGAAGAGTTCGACGGTCACGCTCTCGGGCAGGTCGAGGAGGAACCCCACCAACTCGCTCCGCCGCCGGTAGACCAGAAACCCGAACGACGCGAAGAACAACAGCACGCTGACGAACGCCACCGTCGTCGCGGCGGCGCTGGCCCACCACGACGGAACTCCGCGCCGGACGAACCGCTCGTGAAGCGGCACGAGGACGTACGCCACCGTAACCGCGAAGAAGACGGTGCCGAGTACGTCGAACAGCACCGCGGCCGCGAGCAGACCGAGCAGTGCCAGCACCCCCACCAGCACCCGCTGTCGCGCCGCGGACATACCGTGTCAATCGAACCCGCGGAGCAAAACGTTTCGGTCCACTTAGGCTCTGGGTCGCTACGCGTCGTCACCGTGACCGGAAGAGCGGCGACCGCAGGAACTGCTGTGAAGTGGGTTCAGAACGCCCCCGCCCGCTCGTGGGACCGCGAGCGGGCGGTCTCTTCTTCCGTCGGTTGGTCCGCCGAGCGCGTCCGTGTCGGTTGGTCCGCCGAGCGCGTCCGTGTCGGTTGGTCCGCCGAGCGTTTGCCGGTCCGGTCGGCCTGCTTTCGCATTTCCGAGCGGTCTCGCATCGAGACGCGCGCTCGCACCTCGAATCCCCGGGTCCAGATGACGCAAACTAAGTATCACTGGATGTAACCACCAAGTAATGAGACGACGAACCGTTCTGAAGCACGGCGCGACGGCCACGCTCGTCGGCCTCGCCGGTTGTACCGGCGGCGAGGGCGGGCAGGAGACGACCACCGACGAGACGACGACCGATACCGGAATGCGCACGACCACCGAAGAGACCACCGCCGAAACCACGACCGAAGAAAGCCTCAGCGGGACGCTGAAGGTCGCTACCTACAGTTCGTTCGTGGACGCGCCGAGTTCCTCGCCGGGCGCGTGGCTCAAAAACGAGTTCGAGAAGCGCCACCCCGACGTGACAGTCGAGTGGAAGACGCCCGAGAACGAACTCAACTACTACGTCCAGCGCGCCACGCAGGGCGTGGACGTGGACGCCGACGTGTACGTCGGACTCAACGTGGACCACCTCATCCGAATCGACGAGAAACTCGGCGAGAAGCGCCTGTTCGCGCCGATGGCCGACCAACTCTCGAACTACGGCCACGTCAAAGAGGGTCTCAAGTTCGACCCGAAACGGCGCGCGATTCCCTACGACACGGGCTACATCAGTCTCGTCTACGACGAGAACGAAATCCAGCAGGCCCCCGAGACCTTCCAAGACCTGCTGAAAGACCGCTACGAGGGCAAACTCATCGTCCAGAACGCCAAGACCGCCGCCACCGGCCGGGCGTTCCTTCTGTGGACCGTCAACACCCTCGGCGAGGACCAGTACCTCGACTACTGGACGAAGTTGGAGCAGAACGGCATCAAGATTCTGGGGTCGTGGAGCGACGCCTACACCGCCTACGAGAACGGCGAGGCCCCGATGGTGGTCTCGTACTCCACCGACCAAGTGTATGCCAACCGGCAGGACAAGGACCTCTCGAAGCATCAGGTCGGCTTCCTCAACGACCAAGGCTACGCCAACCCCGAGGGGATGGCGAAGTTCGCCGACACCGACAATCCCGAACTCGCCGCGGCGTTCATGGACTTCCTGCTCAGCAAACAGGCCCAGCAGAAGATAGCCCAACTCAACGTCCAGTTCCCCGCCACCGACTGGGCACCCCTCAGCGCCGAGTTCCAGAAGTACGCCAAGACGCCCGAGAACCCAGTCACGTTCACCTACGAGGAGTTGCAGGGCAACGTGGACGACTGGGTGGACGCGTGGGCGCGCCAGATAGCGGGCGGCAAGTAGACGCGTGGCTCGGCCCGGTGACGACCCGGCCCGAGCGGTGGGCCGATGGCTCGAACGCCACGCAGTCTCGACCCTCGGCGTAGCGACTGCGCTCGTCCTCGCCGTCGTCTTCTACTACCCCGTCCTCACGGTGTTCGCCGACGCGATTCGGGTCGGCGGCGCGTGGACGCTCGAAGTCGTCCGCGAGGTCCTGACCGACCCGTTCTACTTCGGCGTCCTCGCCCCGCTCTTCGGCGGCGACTTCGGCGCAGTCGCCGAAGTCGCCGCGGAGTCGCCGCTGGGCCTGTTCGGGTTCACCGCGTACCAAGCGTTCCTCTCGACCGTCGCCAGCGTCTTGCTCGGCCTGCCGGGGGCCTACGTCCTCTCGCGCTACGAGTTCCCCGGCAGGCGGACCGTGCGCTCGCTGACCATCCTCCCGTTCGTGATGCCGTCCATCATGGTCGCCATCGGCTTCGTCGCCTTCTTCGGGACGAACGGCCCGCTGAACGACCTGCTGGCCGTCTTCGGTCTCGGTCCCGTCAACTTGCTGTTCACGCTCGAAGCCATCGTGGTCGCCCACGCCTTCTACAACGCGCCGCTGGTCGCCCGCGTCACGACGGCGGCGTGGGAGAGCGTGGACGCCCGGATGGTCGAGACCGCTCGGTCGCTCGGCGCGAACCCGTGGCGGGCGTTCCGGGACGTGCTTGCTCCCCAACTCCTCCCGGCGGTGCTGACGGGCGCGCTCCTCACCTTCGTCTTCACCTTCATGTCGTTCCCCATCGTCCTCGCGCTGGGCGGCTTTCAGTTGGCCACCGTCGAGGTGTGGGTCTACTCGCTGGTTCAGGAACTGGAGTACGCCGAGGCCGCGACCCTCGCGGTGGCAGAGACCGCCGTCTCGCTCGCGCTGACCTACGCCTACCTCCGGTACGAGGCCCGCCAGTCCGACGCGGGGCGGGCCGCGAACCCGCCGCCGCGCAAGCGCCTCCTGCCCGAGAGCTTCTCGCCGGTCGCCGCGCTCGAACGCGCGGGCGTGGTCGCCTACGCGCTCGTGGTCGTCGTGGTCTTCGTCGGTCCCGTCGTCAGCATGGTCGCCGAGAGCGTGACCGGACCCAACGGTCTCACCCTCCGGTACTACCAGTTCCTCGTCCAGCGACAGGCCGAGGGAGCTTCCTTCCAGACGAAACCGGGGGTCGCGGTCCGCAACTCGCTGGTCTTCGGCGCGGCGACTCTCCTCGTGGCGCTCCCGATGGGGGTGACGATTTCGGTCCTCACGACCCGCGGGGGCCGGGGTCGCCGACTCGCCGACGCGCTGGCGATGGCTCCGCTCGCGGTCAGCGGCGTCGTCGTCGGTCTCGGGATGCTCCGGGGTCTCGTCTTCGGCGTCGAACTCCTCGGTCACCGCGTGCAGGTGACCGGTCCGGTCGCCATCGCCCTCGCCCACGCCGTCGCGGCCTACCCCTTCGTGGTCCGGAACGTCGCGCCACTGCTCGGCGGCGTGGACCGCTCGGTCGTGGAGTCGGCGCGTGCGCTCGGCGCGACTCGGGTCAGGGCACTCCTCGACGTGGAACTCCCGCTGGTCGCCTCGGGGGTCGCGGCCGGAGCCGCGTTCGCGTTCGCCATCAGCATCGGCGAGTTCGATTCGACGGTGATTTTGGCGACCGGGAGCAGTAGCTACACGATGCCAGTCGCCGTCGAGCGATACATCGGCAACCGCACGCTCGGCCCGGCCACCGCGATGGGGACGGTCCTGCTGGCCGTCACCAGCGTCAGTTTCGTCGTGGTGGACAGACTCGGCGGGAGGTGGGAAGCGTGAGTCGCGCGCGGAACCGCGCGCGACTCGCGCCGCCGTGGAGGTGGGAGGCGTGACCGACCTCTCGCTTCGGGGAATCTCGAAGTCCTTCGAGGGCGTGACCGCCCTAAGCGACGTGACCCTCGACGTGGAAGACGGCGAGTTCTTCACGCTCGTCGGTCCCTCGGGATGCGGGAAGACCACCACGCTCAGGGCCATCGCCGGGTTCGAGTCGCCCGACTCCGGGTCGGTCAGGTTCGGCGACCGGGAGATGGCCGGGGTCGCCCCCGAGGACCGCGACGTGGGCATCGTCTTCCAGAACTACGCACTGTTTCCCCACATGACGGTCGGCGAGAACGTCGCCTACGGTCTCCGGTTCCGCGGGACGCCCGGCGGCCGGTCGAAGGAGGGGCGCGTGGCCGACCTGCTGGACCTCGTTGACCTCTCGGGGTTCGAGGAACGCAGTCCCGACGAACTCTCGGGCGGTCAGCGCCAGCGCGTCGCGCTGGCGCGGGCGCTCGCGCCCGGCCCGGACGTACTCCTGCTAGACGAACCCATGAGCGCCCTCGACGCTCGCCTCCGCCAGAACCTCCGGACGCAGGTCAAGCGGATTCAGTCGGAACTCGGGATTACCACGGTCTACGTCACCCACGACCAAGAGGAAGCCCTCGCGGTCAGCGACCGGGTGGCCGTCATAAACGACGGCCGGGTCGAACAGGTCGGCAAGCCAGAGGACGTGTACCGGCGGCCCGAGACCCGGTTCGTCGCGGAATTCCTCGGCGAGAACAACGTCTTCGAGGGCGAAGTCGATGGCGGGGAGGTCCGCGTCGGCGCGACTTCCTTCAGACTCGCGGGTCTCGACGCGCCCGAGGGGAGCGAAGTCGTCTTCTGTGTCCGCCCGGAGTATCTGGTCCGAGACGGGGGCGAGAACGCCTTCGAAGCGAGCGTCGAGGCAGTCGAGTTTCTCGGCGAGTCGTTCCGCGTGCATCTGGACTGGGACGGCCGGGGCGTGACTCTCCGGGTGCCGGAGCGTCCGGACGCCGAGCGACTGCTGGTCGGGTTCGACCCCGCGGACGCACACGTCGTCGCCACTGGCGGCGAGGGCGGGAAGTAGTTCGTCGCTGACTCGTCGGACCGGTCTATTGCTCGTGCGGTGGCCCGGCACGCTTCGGAAAATAAATAAATTACCATTTTTGGCCGAGGGAATAGGGGAGATTATGTGAAAATTTCGATAACCCATGTATTTTTCAAAGAGCAGTAAACATGTTCAAATATGGATGAATCGGGGGAAGCGTTCGAAAACGGAGTAGAACGCTCCGATAGCGGTGACGAAGCGGAACGAGACGACATCGAATACGCGGGAGAAGTCGAACTGGAGACGGAAGTCGAAGAGATAGAACAGGACATAGACGACGACGCCGACTACGACCGCGAGGCCGCCAGCGAGATACAGACCTCGCTCGCGGAACTACAGGAGTCCTCGGAAGGCATCGCCGACCAAGTTCACGAAATCACCGCGCTCGCACGCGAACAGTCCGACGGGATGTCGCAGGTGTCCGAGGAGGTTTCGGACCTGAGCGCCGCAGTCGAGGAAATCGCCTCGTCGTCGGAAGAAGTCGCGTCGGCCAGCGAGAAAGCCCGCCAAGAGGCCGAACGAGGGCAGGACGCCGCCGAAGAAGCCCAAGAGACGATGACCGAGATACAGGACGCGGCCGATAGCGTCGCCAGCGACGTGCAGACGATTCGTGAGAGCGTTCAGGACATCGACAACATCGTCGGCGTCATCAACGACATCGCCGAACAGACCAACCTGCTCGCGCTCAACGCCAACATCGAGGCCGCACGCGCCAGCGAAGGCGGCGACGGCTTCGCGGTGGTCGCCGACGAAATCAAGACTCTGGCCGAAGAGTCCCAGACGCAGGCGAGCGAAATCGAACAGAAAGTCAGTCGCATCCAAGCCGACACCGAGAACGCCGTCGAGAGTCTCGAAGAGAGCAATTCGCGGATAGACGAGGGGATAAAGACGGTAGACACGGCGGTCGGGAGTTTAGACGACATCGCCGAGTCGGTCCACGAGGTCAATCAGGGCATCGAAGAGGTGGCGTCGGCGACCGACCAACAGGCCGCGAGTACCGAAGAGGTCGCCGCGATGATAGACCAGACGACCGAGAACGCCGACGAAATCGCCGAGCGAACCGACGAAATCTCCGTGGAACTGGACGACCAGACCGACCAGATAACCGACGTGAACCGGGAACTCGACGAGTTAGTTGAGGGCAACGGGACGTAGACCGACTACTCCGTCCCGCGCCAGAATCGCTCTACTCCGAGCGACAGCATGTCCGGACTCACCGGCTGGAACTCCTCGCGTTCGGTCTCGGGGAAGTACTCGCGCACGCTGTCCCACGAGTCGCGGGCGTACCGCGAGTCCACCAGCACGCGGACTCCGACCTCCTCGGGACCGCGAATCACGCGGCCGAGGGCTTGGCGCGCCTTCCGGACCGCGGGGACCGTCAGCGCGTACTCGAAGCCGTCGCCGAACGCTCGCTCGTAGGCGGTCCTGACGGCTTTGGTCCGGGGACTCGCGGTGTTGATGATGGGGACGCCACAGACCACCGCGGCGCTGAGTCGGTCACCCTCGTAATCGACGCCCTCGGTGAGGGTGCCCCGGAGACTGGTCACGAGGACCTTCGAGTCGCCGCCGAAGAACTCGGCTTTCAGGTCCTCGGTCACGTCGTCGGCGCTACTCTCGTCCAGCAGGACCGACTTCCCGACTTTGGGGTTCTCCCGCAGGGTCTCGGCCGCCCACTCCGCCTCGGCGTAGTTGGGCATCCCCACGAGGACGTTGCCGGGCGTCTCGGTCGCAACGTCGCGGAGCGCGTCGGCGTACATCTGCCGTGCTTGGGTCTGCTCGCCCGGCGCACCCCGGTTGTCGTAGGTGAACTTTGGGGCGTCCACGGCGAAGCTCTCGCGGCGCTCCTCGGGGAAGTTCAGGCCGTAGGTCCGTTCCTCGACCGGACGGCCCTGCTCCTCGGCGAGGTGGTTCAGGCCCGTCACCTCCTCGAACACGTCCAACGGTTCGAGAGTCGCGCTCATCAGGACGCCGCCGCCGAACTCCGCGAGTCGCTCGCCGATGGCGTCGCTGGGCACGCAGTTCTGCATGGCGAGGCGGGCGTTGTACGCGCGCCGCCACGAAGTGTCGGGTTCCTTCTCGTTCCACGTCCGTTCGAGTTCTATCTCCCGGAAGTAGTGTTCGTGGTCGTTGCGGTACCACTCGCCGAGGACCCGGCCCGCGGCCGGGGCCGCCCGCTCTTTCTCGTCGTCCTCGGCCTCGTTCAGGATGCGGGCAACGACTGCGCCGACCGCCTCGGACTTGACCCAGATGCCGTCGTGGTAGCCCTCCGACTCGGCCCACTCCGAGATTTCGTCGGGTTGGGGATGGGTCGGGTCCCGCAGGGGAATCTCGTCGTCGGGCAGGTCGTGGAGGTTCGACTTCCATCCGCGGTGTTCGCGTTCGAGGTGGGCCGTGACCCGGCGGTCCAGTTCCTCTCGCAAATCGCGGAAGAAGTCGCGGGTCGCTTCCACGTCCGAGAGGGTCACGTCGCTGTCTTCGAGTTCGCCGCGCACGAGGTCGGCGTCCGCGGTGGTATGGGTCTCCTTGTCGCCGTCGAACTTCAGGGGTTGGACGACGCGGGTGAGTTCCGACTCGGCGTCGCGCAGGGTCTTGTCGCCCACCGCGTCGCTCACGAGGTCACGGACGCGGGGTTCGAGCATGTGTGCCTCGTCGCAGACGACGAAGGTCGAGTCGTCCAGTAGCGCGCCGGTGAACCCGCCGGTCGTCACGGGGTCGAAGGCGTGGTAGTAGTTGCCGACGACGACTTCGGCGTGGGCCAAGATTGCGCCCATCATCGAGTGCGGGCAGGTGCCGTGCTGGACCGACAGCGAGACCAACTCTTCGGGGTCGATGAGACCCATGCTATCGAAGTCGAACGGGACCGCCTCCACGGGGTCGCCGTCCTCCGGTAGTTCCTCCAAGAACTGCGCGTAGAACGGACAGTACTCCACGTCGTCGTACTCGGGCATCTCCGGCGGGTAGGGCGTCGGTTCGTCGGCGGTTTCGAGATAACTCGCGGCGGCCCGGCCTTGGGACCCCGAGTCGGCCAGTCCGGTCTGCTGGCTTCGCGCGCGCGAGACGAGATTTCGACCGGTCGTCGCTCCGGCCTCGCCGGTGATGGCGCGAGTGTCCTCGCGGAGCGACTCGCATCGCTCGTAGACGTTCGAGTCGTCGATGCCACCGGCGTTCTCGCGGTTGTACGGGCACACGTCGGCCTTCCCGACGAGGGTGAGCGCCGTCACGGGGTCCCAGTCGTCGGGGAGATTCGAATTGACGGTCCGGAGGTCTTCTTCGAACTGGCGGAGTTGCTGTTTGACGCTGGTGAGGACGACCACCCGCTCGTAGTGGCTGTCGGGGTCGCGGACGAGGTGGATGCCCGCCGTCAGCGCTAGCATGGTCTTGCCGGTCCCGCAGGCACCCTCGACCACCGCGAATCCGCCGTCTTCGGCGGTGTCGATGGCGGTTTCGATGCCGTCCACCTGCTCGTCGTACGGGTCGGCGTGGCCGAACACCTCGCGCCACGAATCGCTTGCGGTCACTGGGCCGGGGTTGGTCGGCTTCGGGTTTGAACGTTTGGAATCGGGGTATCCGGCGCGAACGCGGCCACCGGCCGTCGCGCCGTCGGACGCCGACGAGGTGCGTGTTCGAACTGGTAAAGATATGCGAAGGAAAGAAAAACAATTCTTAGAGTTAGGATTTTATTTCCCTCTGTCGGCGCGTGCGGGCGCGGCGTCGTCGGGAGCGGTGCGCGCCGCAACGCGGCGCGACTGAGAGCGGTACAACCGCGAACGAGCGACCGACGGCTCGGGGGATGCGGGTTGTCCCCCGGCGCTCGTGCGCCGCGCCCATCCGCGCGAGGGAGGAGTGAGCGACCGCAGGGAGCGAACGACGAGGCTGGGGAGGCGTGAGGCCGTCGCGGTGCTGTGCGGGGCGGTGCGGTGACTCCTCGGAGTCGGCGATAGATTGCCGTCGCGGGACTCCGTTGCTTGACCCTGACGCTACCGGCTCGCCTTCTTCGGAGTGGTTCCTGCTGGCGTCACGACCCCCTCTACTCCCGACAAGAACAACACAGTCACGCCCCCACTCGAAGCGAGGATTTTTGCCCGATGCCCGTCCACGTACGCACATGACCGCGCCGCCGCTCGAAGTTGATACCGTCCTCGTTCCGGTCGATGGGAGCGACGAGTCGGTCGAAGCCGTCGAGTACGCCGTCGCCGTCGCCGAACAGTACGGCGCGTCGGTCCATGCGATGTACGTCCTCGGTGAGGAACTCGTCCGGGGCATCGAACGCGGGGCCGTCGCCAAGGAGGACGTTCTCTCGGACACCGAGACGTTCATCGAGGAGGTGCGCGAACTCGCGTCCGACTACGGCGTGACCGTCTCTACCTCGAACGCCTTCGGCTTCTCGACCACCAGAAAGACCCAACATCCCGGAAGCGCGGTTCTCGACACCGCCGAGGACATCGACGCCGACTTCCTCGTGATTCCGCGCGAACCGCTCAGCGGGGAACCCGGCGAAGTGCTGGAGAAGGCCGCCGAGTACGTCCTTCTGTACGCCAGCCAACCCGTGCTGTCGGTGTGAAGTCGCCTACGCGCTTTTTTCGCCGTCACCCCCCTCGTCCGCGTCGTCGTACCCGTTTCGCCGGAGGAACGACTTCGTGAGCAGTGTCGGACCTTCGTGACTGCGCTGGCCGTTTTCCGCGGGCGTTCGGGACTTTGTTCCCGTCGGCGTCCGCTTCGACCCGATTCAGAGCCTGAGGACCATCTCTATCTCGAAGCTCTCGGTGCCGTGGGTCTCGAACCCGACGGACTCGTAGAGATTCACCGCGGCGTGGTTCCAGCGTTCGACCGTCAGCCACACCTTCTCGACGCCGTTGGCCTGCCCGTGGCCGAGCAACGCCCGGATGAGGTTCGACCCGATGCCCGCGCGCTGGTACTCCTGATGGACGAAGATGGCGAGTTCGTAGGCGTCCTCGTCGGGGACCAGCGTGGCGTGACCGACCGCCCGGTCGTCGTGCCACGCGACCACGTTGAGACCGTCCAGCAGGTTCTCGAACCAATCGCGGACCCGCGACTCGGTGGCCGGAGGGATGCCCTGCGCGCGGTCGGCGGGTTCGAAATCGGCGTACATCTCCACGACGGCTTCGAACTCGTCGTCCTCGTAGGGCCGAATCTCCAGTTCCCGACCTTCCTTGTCGGCGAACGACAGCGGCGGCTTCGGGAACGACCCCGCCGCTTCGTCCGGATAGCTACGCTCGCTTCGACTCATCGTACCAGTTTGACGCTGACCGGGGAGTTGAGGAGGACGAACTCCGCGATGTGGCCGAGTTTGATTTTCCCCATCGGACTGCGCTGGCCGCCGCCGAGAACGATTTGGTCGAACTCTTCGCGTTCGGCGAGGTCCACGAGTCGGCTTCCGGGGTCGCCCGAGAGGTGTCTGACACCGGCCGCGAACTCCGCCGTTTCGAGCGCCTCGAACACCCGCGTCTCGATGTCGCGGGTCTCGCGTTCGCTCTCGGGGTTTTCGAGTATAGCTACCGTGAGGTCGTCGCCTGCGGCCTGCGCGCGTTCGATGGTCTCTTCGAGCGCGCGGAGCGAGTCGTCGCTTCCGCCGATTCCGAGCAGGACGTTCATACCTCACCCAACCGCCGCCTCCGACAAAACAATTGTGTAGCCCGCCACCCTTACCACCAGACGATACGCTTTTCCACCTTCCACCGCTACCCGGATTCATGGCAGACGACCCACCGCGTCCGCCCGAGAACGACAAGCAGGACGCCGAACGGTCCGCCGACGACGCCGACGAACGCGACGAGCGAGCGGTCGAAAGCGAAGAGCAAGCCACCCAAACCGAAGACGTTCCGGCGGACGTGCGGAAGTACGAACGCTTCAAGAAGATGGACGGCGCGCAGTACGAGCGGGTCAACGAGTTTCTGCGCGACCGGACCTACATCACGGCCCGCGAGTGGGCCATCGCGCGGCTCTGTGCCGACTTCCGGACCGAGACCGGGGTCGAGATGACAAAAATCGGCGAGAACCTCCCCGGCCTCGTGCCGTTCATGACCGACACCTACACCCCGCAGGCGGTCAATCAGGCCCGCTCGTCGTTCGAGGATAAGGTCCGACAGTCCGGTGCGACGTTCCTCTACGGCGCGATGTCCGGCTTCTTCACCGCCGAGGAGTTGGACGACATGATGTACGAAGTGACCGAGGTGGCGAAGTTCCTGCTCGAAGTCGAGGGCGTGGACTTGTCGGTCGAAGAGGAGTTGGAGGCCGAAGACCGCATCTCGGGCGTGATGCGCGAGGTCCGGTCGGCCAGCGAGCAGTTGCGCCACGACGAACTGGAGTGTCCGAACTGCGGCCACGAGATGGAGACCGGGGACGCCGCCGAGACCGACGACTGACGGCCGAGGCGGATGTAGTCCGAAATCAGACCGGCGCGGCGGTATCGCCCGCGTCGTGCGCGAACGGACTAATAAAGAGGTCGTCGTACGGAAACACGGGTCGCTTCGACTGACCGTCTTTCTCGAAGCGGATGATTCCGAGAGCTTCCAGTTTCGTCAGTTCTCGATGGACGTTTTTCACGTCCCGTCCGACGAGCCGTGCCGTCTCTCGGATACTGTCGGGAGAGTTCTCTCGAACGACCCGAAGAAGCGCGTAAGTGCGCTCGTCGAAGACGCTTCCGAGTTGTTTCTCGTTCGCAAACGTCACTGTCGTCGGTTTTTCAACCGACTCGCCACGGTCGAGTCGTCGAATCGCTTTCAGTCCCTCTTCGTACGTCTCCTCACCGCGGCCGACTGTAACTAAGAGTATGTTCTTAGGTTCGGTCATGTGTATCACTTATTGTGGTCAGATGGTCCGAATCGCGTTATCGGTATTTCGTCCCAAAACCGTTCGTAGAGTTCCGCCATTCCGGGGAAGTCGACGTGTTCTGGTTCTGGGTCGGGTGCGACGTGTCGTTCGTGACCTTTCGTATCCTCGTGTGCGTTGTCGTACCGCCTGATTGTCCCGTCTTCGAGTGTTTTCGAGTCGGGTGTGAGTGCGCCATAGTGGAGCGTATACCGCCATCCCGAGGGATACGAACCGTCCTCGGTCCGACGAACCGAAATGCGAACCAGCGTCCCGTCGTCGTACACCTTCGTCCGTTCGTATCCGTCGAAATCGTCGTCCGTCACGACCATCCATCGTTCGTTGGTTCTATAGCCAACGCTATAAAACCGTTGGTCGGATAACCAACGCAGGGACTACTCTTCTTCGTGCTGTTCGCTCCCGGCGACGAACGGACCGATGAACAGCGTCGATTGGGAGACGGTCGCCAGCCGCGAGATGTACGAAATGAGCGTGACGAACGGCACCAGCGAGACGGTGGCCGCGCCGCTGACGAACCAGAGGCGGTTCTCGACGCCGAGCGTCTGGCCGGGGAACACGCCGGGGTCGTACGTCTGTGCGGCCCAGAACGCCAGCAGGAGCGACGGGAGACCGACGTAGAGGAGCGCCCGCGAGAAGTTGATGAACTCCGTGCGGATGTAGGTCGTCTTCAGATAGCTTCGGGCGATGACGAACAACTCCAAGGCGTTGACCGTCTCGACCAGCGCCTCGCGCTCGTCGTCGTCCAACTGGTCGGCGTACTCCTTGCGAATCCGGCGCAGGTGGCGTATCTTCCCGGAGGTGTCGAAGTCCATCACGGCCGCGACCGCCTCGAAGTCGCCGAACTTGGCGTCGGCGAGTTCCTCGTTCACGCTCTCGGCGTCGGCCGCGAGGTTCTCGGCGAAGTCGTCCACTTCGCTCTCCAACTCGGGACCGCCCGTCACGTCCGCCCGGAGGTCGGTCGCTCGGTCGCGGAGCGCCGACACGAGGTCGTCGAGATACTGGCCCGGCGAGAGCGGACTCACGGTGTCGTCGAGCAGGCCCTCGCTCCGGCGGCGGAGTTCCATCGTGTCTTCTAACCGACCGCGCTGGTCGCTGACGGGACCGAGTTCCGGCGACAGGACGAGTTGATTGATGGAGAGAACGATGGTGACGACCGAGACGATGGTCTTGAGCAGTTCCACCAGCGTCGTGCCGGGTGAGACGCCTTCCGAGAGGAATCGCTGGACCGACACCGGCCCGAACGTCCCGACGACGACGGTCAGGACGAACGTCGCTCCGGCGAGCAGGCCGACGACGAACCAGCGGTTGGCGTCTATCAGGAACCATCGCTTGAAGTCGAACAGCGCGCGTCGAAGTGCGCCCCGGTCGGGTTGCTCGATGGTGTCGGTGATTTCTGTCGGCGAGTCGATGTCCGCTCCGGTCATCCGACGAGGAGTTCGGCGTCCGCCCGTATCGGTCCGTCGGCCGACCTCGGTCGGTCGCAGTCCGGCGCTACGCTCGGCGACTCACTCGCCGTCGGCTTACTCGCCCTCGTCGCCCTCGCTAGACGGCGGGCCGAAGTTCTCGGGTTCGTCGTGGGTGAACTCGATTTGTTCTTCGGTCAGCGTCCGGACGTAGGTCCGCATCTCCCCGGCGCTCTCGGCGGCCGTGAGCATCGCTTGGGCGTTCTGGGCGTCGTAGTAGGCGGGGTAGAGGACCGCAATCTCCCGGTCGCGGTCCTCCATGGCGACCACGAACAGCACCAGACCGTCGGCCATCGCGCGGAACACCTCGTAGGCGTCGAAGGAGGCGTCACCTTCCAGCAGGCCTTGGAGTTCCTCGAACTCGTCGTCGGGTGCCAGCACGTCGAGACCGAACCGGTCGTCGTGTTCGTCGGGGACGAGCGCGGTCACGTCGCCGGGGTGGAGTTGGAGGGTGTCCCACCCGTCGGTCTCGTACTCCTCGGCGGTCGCCTCCATGTCGGCGAGGATGTCGTCCCAGAACTCCGCGGCCCGGAGGTGCGTGCCGGGAATCTCCCCGACGTGTTCGAAGGCGGCGGCCGGGTCCTCCTCGGCCATCTCTTCGAGTTCCGCTTCGTCCACGTCCTCGGGAATCGTCTCGTCGTCCACCAACTCGTCGCGCTCGGCGTCGTCGCTCATGGTTTCGAACGCGACTTTCCGGGGTAAAAGTCTTGGTACTCGGCCACGGGGTGCGCTCGGCGACACCGACCACGGGATGCGCTCGCCCGACCGACCGCCAGCGAACGCTCGGCCGACTGGACCACGGTCCGGGTGTCCGGGCGAGCGATGCGCGGCGCGGGAGGAAACGAGAGACCGACGAAAATGACGGTGAAAGAGAGACCGACGAAAATGACGGTGAAAGAGAGACCGACGAAAATGACGGTGAAAGAGAGACCGACGAAACGGACGACGAGACGCCAGCGACAGGCGTGAGCCAATCATACCGCGACCGCACGGCACCGCCCTCGTCCCCCCCAACCTCCTCACTCCCGTCGCTTCGCTCGGTCGGTGTCGTCCCTCGCGTGCGAGCCGCGGCGCTCGCGAGCGCCGGGGGACAACCCGCGTCCCCCGAGCCGTCGGTCGCTCCGCTCCCGACGACGCCGTGCCCGCACGCGCCGAGGAGAAACAAAAGACTTTCTCTAACGGATGAAATTATTGCTCAAAGACAGCTATACGATTCTAAACGCCGTCGAGAACTATTCGTCCAGTTGCTCCGCAATGCTCGCCAGACTGTCGTCGGGCGATTCGGTGGCCTCGTAGAAGACGCGCTGGCCGGGTTCGCGCAGGCCGTACTTGAATCCCGCCTCGATTACGTCCACGAGGACCGACTGGCCGAACTCGACGGTGGTGTCGGCCAGCCACGACGAGAGGTGGTTTTCGCCGTCGCCGGGGTTGCGCGCGGCCGAGGGCGTCTCGTAGAGACCCCGAATCTCGCGGCCGTCGCCGGTCAGCGGCGACTCGATGCGGGCGCGGTACTCGTGGTCCCCGGCGACGACGCGCACGACCTCGCCGTCGGGGAATCGGTCGGACTCGTCGGCGGGAATCTCGACTTTCGGGCGGTCGAGACCCCCGCTTCGGGCGAGCGTCGAGCGGACGGTCGTCAGCGAGGAGTGGTCGCTTGAGATGCGGTCGGCCATAGCGGGTGCTGGCCGCCAGTAGGGACGTGAGAGAGAAAACCTCTGTGGTCGCGGCGCTACTCGTCGTCTTCGCCGCCGCCGAGGAGGTCCTCGACGGACTCGTCGCCGCGTTCGCTGATTTTGACGTTGAGTTGGGCGGTGGCCTCGCTGACCTCGCCGCCGCGGACGGTCACGCGCTTGCGCTCGCCGTCGCGGGAGGGCTTGTAGCCCGTGCCGCCGTCGAGGAGGACTTCCTTGAGGTTCGGGCCTGCCACGTCGCCGCGCATCGGGCGACCGGCGTCGTCGGAACCGCCGGTAATCTCGACCGTGTAGCCGTCGAGACCGACCGCACCGCCGTCTGCTTCCTCGCCGATGGATTTGCCGAGGAATCGGTTCGCGTCCTGTCCGTCTACGTCGCGCTGGTGGGTCGCCCCGGATTCGGGGTCCGCGACGACGACCTGAAAGTCTGCCATACGGGTGAGAAAGAGGACGTTCCCTAAAAATACGTCGAAGTACCTCTTACCGGTGCGAGTTCGACGCCGCGTCCCCCGGCGTCTCCGTTCGGTCACACGCTGGCCCGGCGTAGATTTACGCGCCGGTCCCGCTGAATCCGTCGCGCGAACTTTTCACGTCGCCCGGCGTACCCGACCTATGCGCACTCGAACCAAGGCACTACTCGCCGGGGTGGGCGGACTCCTCGCGGCGTGGGTCGGGTGGGGAACCTACGTGGACCGAACGACCGAGACAGTCCCCTACGAGACCGTAGAGACCTTCGACGGCGTGGAACTCCGGCGCTACACCCGGACCGTCCTCGTGGAGACCACCGCAGACGACCAGCGAACCGCCTTCGGCCGCCTCTTCCGGTACATCTCCGGCGAGAACGCCGCCGACGAGGAACTCTCGATGACCGCACCCGTGGCGACCGACGCCGGGGGAACCGAGGTTTCGATGACGACGCCGGTCCGGACCGCGTGGACCGACGGCGAGAGCGTCCCGATGACCGCGCCGGTCCGCACCACGGCCAAGTCCGCCACGCGGGACGGCGGCGTCACCATGGCGTTCTACCTGCCCGAGGAGTACACGCCCGGCACCGCGCCGACGCCGACCGACCCGAGAGTCAGACTCGTGGTCGAACCCCCGCGGACGCTCGCCGTCCAGCGGTTCTCGTGGTACGCGACCGACGACCGAATCGAGCGAAACCTCCGGGACCTGCGAGACGAACTCGAAACGCGGGACCTCGAACCGCTCGGCCGTCCGGTCGTCCTCCAGTACGACGACCCGTGGACGCCGCCGTTCATGCGCCGCAACGAGGTCGCGGTCGAAGTCGAGACCGACGGCCCGAACCGCTCCGACTAGTCCGACCGCGAACGAGGTCACCTCCCGAGTAGCCCTTCGCCGATGTCGCCGTAGGAGACGACTTCGCCGCCGTACTCGTCGGCGAACGACTGGGCGTCGCCCTGCGTCGAGAACGGAACGAAGTCCGGTCCCATCGCGCCTTCTACTTCGCTGTCCACGACGTACTGAACGTCCTTCGCCCGCGCGAACGACTCCGGAGCGGTGTGCGAGGAGATAGTCGTCGTCCCGCCCTGCGTCGAAACGTCGTAGTCCACCGACGAGTAGTCGGTGACGTAGGCCGCGTCGAGGTTCCACCCCATCTGCTCGTGTTCGAGTTTGTACGGGAAGAAACACTGCTTCAGCGAGTCGAATCGCGCGGGGTTGTCGTGGCCCTCGGGACTGTCGCCCTCGTAGAAGAGTTGGCCGTTGGGACCCGGATGCTTCTCGACGACCATCCCGCACGCGTCGCAGTCGAGACCCCCCGCGACCGAAATCGCGGCCGGGACCTCGCCGCCGTCGCCGGTCAAGCCACCGAGACACCCCGCGAGAGACGCCCCAATCCCGAGCGCACCCGCCCGGAGAACCGAGCGCCTGCGCCCGTCGGTCGGGTCACGGCGTCTCCCGGTCGCGTCGCCGCGGTGGTCGCGCGTGCAACGGTGGTGTGAGTCGTGGGACGGGGAACGTTGCTCTCGGTCCGGCGAACACATGATACCTACTCTAGACCGGGAGGATCTATACCTCCTCGTCCGTTTCTCGGAAAGTGAAAACCGGGGAAAGGGGGTAAACGTGAGCGTCGCTTACGATTCCGGCAGTACCCTCCCCGCGGAGGTCCCCGACGAGATGAATCCGAAACACGTCCTCGCGGTCCTGTTCGCCTTCCTGCTGGTGAGTAGCGCCGCGTTCGCGGTGGACGTGGGCGCGCGCCGCCCCGAACCGGTCCCCTTCGAGGACACCATCGACATGGGGATGACCGCCGCCACCACCGTCGAGGCCCGCGAGCGCGGCGTCGAGATTCCGCGCGCCGAAGTGTTCTACTCCCAGTATCGCTACGTCGTGGGCTACCACGGCGTCACCTCGCTGGTTGACGAACTCGCGCGCGAGGGCCACGCCCGACAGTTCGGCGTCCCGCTGACGGTGTACGTCAGCGACTACGCCGACGCCCGGTTGGAAGTCGGCGACGACGGCTACCTCCGGAAACCCGACACCCCATCGGCGTACGTCGGGTGGGTCGCGGCCGAGGACGCCTACTTCGTCGTCGGGAGCAGAGCGCGAACCCCGGCGGGCGAAGCGGTCGTCCCCTTCTCTACCCGGTCGGCCGCCGCGGAGTTCGCCGCCGAGTACGGCGGCGAACTCCGCCGGTGGGAGGCGGTTCGAGCGACCGACTTCGGAACCGGGGCCGCGACCCGCGAGTCGTTCCGGACCGCGGTCCGCGAGCGACATCAGTGGGCCGACCAGCGAGTCGCCGACGCCGACCGACTTCTCGACCGGCCGGTCTCGGTGGTCGTCGGCGAGGACGCGCCGACCCTCGCGGCGGCGGTCGATGCGGCCCCGCCGAACACCGCGGTTCGGGTCCCGCCCGGCACCTACGACGCCGACCGCACGACCGACGACCCCCTCACCATCGACAAGCCCCTGACGCTCCGCGGTGCCGGGAACGCGACCCACCTCCGAGGCGACGGAACCGGGACCGTCGTGACCGCGACAGCGCCGCGCGTGGCAGTCGCGGACCTCCGAATCTCGGGCGTCGGCGGCACGCTCTCGGCCGAGAACGTCTCGACCGACCGGGCCGACCAGTGGGACTACCGGGTCCAACTCGGCTACGGATACGGTGACGCTGGCGTCACACTCGACTCGGCCAACGGGTCGCTGGTCCGGAACGTCTCCGTCGATACCCCCGCGAACGGCGTCGTCGTGCGCTGGAGCCAAAACGCCGTCGTGGAGAACGTCACCGTCGTCGGAAGCGAGGAGTGGACCGACGGCTTCATGGGCGTGATGGTGATGCGCTCGCGGGTCGTCGTGCAGGACTCGACGTTCGTCGGGGGCCGCGACGGGGTGTACACCCACCTCGCGGACGGACTCGTCGTCAGGGACAACCGGATGGTCGGCCGCGACGGGATGCGCTTTGGCGTCCACGAGATGTACACCTCCGGCGCGCTGGTCGCCAACAACACCGCGACGGGAACCGACATGGGCGTGGTCGTGATGACTCGGCCGACCGGTAACCTAATCGTCGGAAACGAGGTCCGCGATAGCTACTCGGGCGTCAACGTCGGCGGTCGGGCGTCCTACGTCGCCGAGAACGTGGTCGTTGACAACCACTACGGTCTCGAAGCGCCCTCGCGGACCTCCCTCTACGAGCGCAACGTCGTGGTCGGCAACGACGTGGGATTCCGCGCGTCGTCGCTCATCTCGACCAACCGGGTCGTGGCGAACGACTTCGTGGACAACGACCGGTACGTCTCGGCGTCGCTCGGTCCGCTCCGGGTCTGGACCGGCGACGGCCGGGGCAACTACTGGGCCGACGCGCCCGGCGCGGACACCGACGACGACGGCGTGCTGGAACGACCCTTCCACCCGAGCGGTCCGGTCGATAGCCGGGTGGACGACGTGGACGGAGCGACGACGCTGGCCGAGTCGCCCGCGCTGGCGTCGCTCCGGGCGCTTCAGGGTCTCGTCCCCGGCCTGCGACCCACGGGCGTCGTGGACGAGGCACCGCTGCCGAGCCAGTTCGACCCGACCGCCTCTGTGAGGCGGTCGAGTCGAACCGGACGGGAGGTATCCCATGACGGACAGAACTCACTCCGAACGACCGAGCGACCGAGAGACCGACGAGTCGGACGACAGAGAGACTGCCGAATCGAGCGAGCGGACGACGGTCCTCGACGTGGCGGGTCTCGGCCACTCGTTCGGCGAGGTAGACGTGTTCTCGGACCTGACGTTCTCGGTCGAGTCGGGCACCGTCACCGCGCTGGTCGGCCCGAACGGGTCTGGGAAGACGACGCTCCTACGGGCCGTTCTCGGCCTGTTGGAACCCGACGAGGGGTCGGTGTCGCTCGCGGCCCCGGCCGCGAGCGACGACGGGACGGGTGGGAAGACGAACGAGACGACCGGCGAGAAGCCGACCGCCGAGACTGGGGGGAAGACGAACGAGACGACCGGCCGCGAGGTCGGCTACCTCCCGCAGAGTCCGACGTTCCGCCCGGCGTTCACCGTCGCCGAGACCCTCCGGTTCTACGCCGACCTGCTGGACCGCGAGGTAGACGTGTCGGCCGTCGTGGAGCGCGTCGGCCTGTCGGAGGCGAGCGACCGCCGGGTAGAAACCCTCTCGGGCGGGATGACGCGGCTTCTCGGAGTCGGACAGGCGATTCTGGGCGACCCGCCGATAGTCGTCTTGGACGAACCCACCGGCGACTTGGACCCCCGGATGACCGAGTACATCTTCGACCTCGTGGCCGACCTCGCAGACGACGGAATGGCGGTCCTGCTTGCGACTCACAACCTCTCGGGGGCCGAGGAAGCAGACACCGTTCTCCTGCTCGACCACGGCGACGTGGTGGCCGACGGGTCGCCCGACGACTTCGTGGCCCGGACCGACGCCGACACCTTTCGGGGGGCGTTCCTCGAACTCACGGGCGGCACGCGCCCCGACGCGGCCGACGAGACGACCGCGCCGACCGTCAGCGTCCGGACGCAGGGTGACGAATGAGCCGCCAGTCGGTCAACCGACTCTTCGCGGTCGTGGGCCGGGAGTTGACGACGGTCGTCCGGACCCGGGCGTTCCTCGCGCTCGCCGGAGGATTCGCCGCAGTCGTGGCGGTGCTGGCGTGGACCGCTGGCGCTGTCGGCTACGTTCCGCTGGTCCTCGACCTGCTCACGCCCGTCGAGGTGCTGGTGCCCGCGCTGGCGCTGGCGTTCGGCTATCGGTCGGTCCTCGGCGACGACGAGCGCGGCGAACTCGACGTGATTCGGACCTACCCCGTCTCGCGGGCGACATTCGTCCTCGGGGTCTACCTCGGGCGCGCGGCGGCGTTGCTGGTCGCACTCGTCGTCCCGCTTCTGGGGGTCGCCCTGCTAGTACCCGCCTTCGGCGGCGTCGGGACGACGGTCATCGCCTCCCACGCCGCGATGGACTCGCCACTGCTCTACCTCCGGTTCGTCGTCCTCACGGCCGCGTTCGCACTGGTTCTGATGGGCGCGGCACTGGCGATTTCCACGACTGCGGGGACGACCCGCGCGGGCATCGTGGTCGCGGTCGCGCTCGGGGTGGCGCTCGTGGTCGGGTTCGACGCGGGCATCGTCGCCGGACTCGCTGGCGGCGTCGTCCCCGAGGGTGCGCTCGAGCTGGTCCTCGCGCTGAGTCCGAACAGCGCCTTCCGGGGTCTCGTGCTGGAGACTGTCGTCGGCGGTGTCGAATCGGGCGCTCCCGCCGCCTCACCCGTGGCGAGCGTCCTCGGCCTCCTGCTGTGGTTGGTCGGGACGCTCGCCGTCGCGGTGGTGACGGTGTGGCCGGAGTCGCGGCGGTAGGTGTTTCTCACTGCAAAAAGACGCCGATTCAACCGTAGTCTGCCATCAGCGTTGTTTCTCGATAGCGAGATGACTCTGCATGAACTGTTCCATCATTCTGACCATCTCGTCGCTTTCGAGCGAACGCATCCCGAAGTCACGTTGGTACAGCGCGTCCCGGCGGCGCTTCCAGTCGGCGACGAACTGCTCGACGATTCCCGACGCCTCGACGCGACCAATCACCCGTTCGGGACTCATCTCTCCAGTTTCGAGTTGTTCGAGCTCTGCCCCGTCGATAATTCCCCGATTGAGTGCTTCCACGATGATACCCGTACTGTAGTCGCCTTCGTATATTTCTAGCTCCCACGTCGTGACCCAGTTGCCGAGTCGCCACATGTGCTGGAGTTCGTAGACGATTTGGCGGAACTCCCGGAAGTCGTCCATCTCGAACGATGGCGAGTACATCAAATCGATAGTCCAGAACAGGAACGACCCGATACCCTGCGTGTCGAAGTACCACATCTCTTCGGAGTTCATAAACGCGGAGTACTCGTCCGACATCTGCGTGTACTCCATGGCTTGGACCGTCTCGCGCAGGTTGAACGTGAACGGGTCCTCGAACTCTTCGAACCGCGGCGCGGATTCGAGATGGTCGATGAGCTCGGTCCACACTCGGCGGATGCTGTCGGCGTAGTTCGAATCGATGTCTTCGCGCTCCCAGTCCGGTTCGGACTCGGGATAGGCCGTCTTAGCGAGTTCCCAGAAGGTCGCCTCGTCGCCCAGTTTCTCGGCAATGTCGTCCATCAACGTCGTGTACAGAGCCATCAGCGTCTTCGCCTCGGCGGCGTCCTGTCTGTGTTTGTCACCGACGCAATCCAACGTCAGCATATCGCCGCAGACGTACCACATCCACTTCCACGTGAACAGCTTTCGGTCCCCGAGAACGCCATCGTCTTGCACAATGTCGTTTATTTTGGGCGGTAACGTCGCCGATTCGACCTCGCCGAGAATCCGCTGTTCGACTTCCTCGTCGTACTCGAGACTGAGGTCGTCTACCGTCGTCGTATCGTTAACGGGTGACATCGTTGGGACGGTGATTCTCCCGGTGTTCCGGCCATGGTTCGCTATCGGCTTGTTGAACTGTGTGTGGGTTTCACCGCTCTTTATCGGCCTAGATGCGTTCTCCGTCATCGTGTCAAATAATTTTGTATATGTTTAATCAATCATTTGGTATCCTATGTTATAATTAGGATATAATTTAAACAATTCAAAATTATGTAATATCCGATTTACGACGGTGGTAAGAGTAATTTACGAATGCTTGAAGGGTGGAGATAGACTTCTGTCTGAATCGGACACGCCCCACTTGCGAGAAGCGTCTCAAAAGTCCCGTAGCGATGCGTTGACTCGATACACCTGCTGGTCGTCGTCTCTCTCCTCGACCCCGAGCTTGGTCGTTTCACCGCCGTTCGCGTCACCGCTGTCCGGTTCGACGGTCCGAACCCACGCCGTGTATCTGTCGGGCAAGTCGTCCAACTCGACGCGAATCTTGAGGACGGACGCTTCGCGTGCTTTCGCCCGCATCGCTTCGCGTTGACTCCGCTCGAACGACCCGTCGCCGGTTTTGACCTCGCACCAGTACTCGGTGAGAACCGGCCGGTCGGGACCCAACCGGACGACTGCACGGCAGTCAGGTTCCCACCGTCTGTCGGACCCGACGACGACCGGGGCCGGGTCGGTGTCGAGTTCGACGCGGAGTTCGTCTCGCTCGCGGTCCGAGAAGTCAACGTCGGGAAGGTCGGCGTCTACCCGCGCGAAGTGGGTCAACAGCGGCGGATTCACCTCTGGCGTGAAGGCGACTGCTTCCCCGAGCGCACCGTACTGGTTGGCCTCGGTGTCGAACGTCAGTCCCTCGGTGGGCGACCCCTCGGGGTTCTGCGTCCGGCGCTCGGGCCACGCCACGAGATAGCCGTCCACGTCGTCGGGGTCCTGCGGTGCCGCTCGCTGGACCTTCACCGGAGTCTCGCCGCCCTCGGAGAGTTCTCTGGCGCGCCGGTGAGCGGCCGTCTCGGAGTCGAACTCGAGACGGTCGCCCTCGGTGATTGCCACCCGTCGCGCCGCCTCGTTGACCTCGCGCGCGCTGTCTTTGACCGCGACGGTGAACGACTCGGCGTCGAAGTTCATTACGGACGACTGGTCGCGCGCGGTATTTCAATCTGAAGATGCAAGCGTATCGGTCTGGAGGGAGTTTCGAAACGGCCCTGACAGCGTCGGGAGAAGGACTTCGTCCGTCGAGCGGTGTAGTTATTTTTATACTTAAGACCAAACTCCGGAGATGTTTCGAAATACTACCCAAAATATAAAACAGTTTATATATTTCAGAATATTTATAACTCATCAGTTGCTTGCAGATAGTATGGCAAAGTACGACGAAAACGCCGAGGTAACTGGTAGATACATTCACGCGTTCATCAACTCTACGGGAGAGATTTCGAGTATCTTCGAAAAGAAGACCCGCGAGATGTTTCAGGAGGTCATTGGCGACGTTGACCCGGAAGGATGGTACAAAACGGGCGAGGTTGCCGAGGTGTTCCAGCGTATCCTAGACGACGTGGGTGCTCAGACGATGAAGGTGGGTGGAGAAGCGTCTGGGAAGGAAGTGCCAATTCCGGACGACGCGACCCTCGAAGAAGCGTACGGGGCAATACTCGGAGCCCACAAAGAGGTGTTCAAAGGTTCGGACATGGAGTACCCCGGTGGTAAGTACCTGTACGAACTCGACGGACGTTCGGCGCGACTCGGAGCAGACGAGGCGTTTCTACTTCCGAAACCGTTCGCAAAGGGCGTCCACACTGCGATGATTGAGGAGTACGGGCCGGAAGACGCCATCCCCGAGTTCGAGGAAGTGGAACCGAAAGACCGCGAGCAGTTCGCGTGGGAAGTGACTTGGTAAGTCGCTTCGAGACGGACTCTACGGAGGAGACGCGCTCCGAACGTTCTCACGTTTAGCGTATCCGTGAGAGCAGTCTGAAGACGCCCTCTTTTATATTACCTATTATATAAAGGTTTTATAATGGCAGAGATAAATTGAGAGGCATGAATTCAAAAAATAAACGGCCTCCCATTGTCGGGACGCTCGCCGAGTACCAGCAAGCCCCATTCGAAACCCGTACCGAATGGGCAAAAGAGGGTGACGTAGTTCGGATTACCGGCCCCGAAAAAGACCATTACATGGTTTCTCACCCGGATTTCGTGGAGGGAGTGTTGATTAAAAACAATGAAGACTACTACAAGTTCGACCCCTACAAACAGATTTTCGGCGGCGGTGTGGTCGCGGTGGAAGGAGAACAGTGGCGAGCGCAACGCGGCGAACTACAACCGTTCTTCCGAGCGTCACAAGTACGTTCGTACTGTGACTCGATTAGCGAAATCGTAACCGAAATCGCAGATGGTTTGACGGACGGCGAGACGTTCGACGCCCACGAGGTGATGACGGACGTAACCCTTCGGGTGATGCTTCGGGCACTGTTCGGCGAGATGGAAGAAGACAGAGCAATCACCGAAGCTACCGATACGATTACCCACTGGTTCAGGGAGTCGGCAAGTGCAGGGGAGATACCGGAAAACGTCGAAAAAGAGTACGAGAGCGGGAGAAAGCAGTTAGTCAATCGGGTCGAGGAGATGATAGAAGACAGAAAACAGAACGGGAGTGGCGACGATTTGTTGTCGACGCTGGTTACGGTTGGGTCAGACAGCGAAGCGGACTACACCGACGAACGAGTTCGTGACGAGATGATAACGTTCCTGTTCGGCGGCCACGAGACGAGCGCAATTCTACTGACGTACGTTCTCTACTTCGTCGCAAACAAACCGAAAGTGGAGGAACGTCTCGTGGCCGAAATCGACGAGGTGCTCAACGGTGACGACCCGCGCGCACGACATTTGGACGACTTGACGTACACAGAGCAGGTGATAGACGAAACGATGCGATACTGTCCACCTGCTCACGCTATCTTCCGAGAAACGGCCACCGACACGACTCTCGGAGATTACTTGATTCCGGAGGGCAACGTGGTCCAACTCCCCGAGTGGGTGATTCACCGAGACGAACGCTGGTGGGACGCACCCGACGAGTTCCGGCCGAGTCGATTTGCAGGAAGCTCCGACCGTCACTCGTTCGCGTATTTCCCGTTCGGAAGCGGACCGCGACAGTGCATCGGCGAGCAGTTCACTAGAACGGAAGTTAAAATGGCGCTCGCCGCGTTTTTCGACCGGTTCACGTTCGACCGCGAAACGGAGCAGTTCGACATGTATCCCAGTCTCACTGCCGCCCCCGACCGACCAATCAATCTGACAGCGTACGCGCGTGAGTGACGCCATTTTAGCCTATCTTATATTTATCTACCGGATTATCTTTCATGATAACGGGTTCAAAATTTCTACTCAAAATGAGATTTTTCCGAGATATATCTGGCCCACACCGCCGATATTCTTTTATATTTGTACCATTTACCTTCTAGAATATATCGGCGATATTTCTACTATCGATTTAAAACAAAGGTATCTTCCCCAATATTTATAGCATGATAGAATTTCTTATCTAATATGTCCCGTTACGACGAAGATGCACTGGCGGACGGACAGTACATTAATGCCGTAATCGAAACCATGGGAGAAGTTTCCCCTATCTTCGAGAAAAAGACGCGCGAGATGTTCAAAGAGGTCCTCGGTGACATCGACGCCGACGAATGGTACCGGCTAGGGGATGTCGCCGAAGCGTACAGCAGACTCACTGACGAAGTAGGTGTCCAGACGATGAAGCAAGGTGGCGAAGCATCGGCACAAACGCTTCCCTACTCCGACGACATCAGTCTCGAAGAAGCATACGATAAACTGGACAAGACGGTTCAGGAGGTCTACCAAGATTCCGACATGAAGTACCCCGGTGGCCGCTACACGTACGACTTAGACACCGCCGCACGTGAGGCCCGACTCGGAGCAGACAAAAACTGGGCGCTTCCGAAGCCATTCGTGAAGGGAGTCCACACTCGGATGATAAACCGCTTTGGACCGACCGATGCGAACCCGCATCTCGAAGAGTCGGAACCGGAGGGAGACGAGAAGTTCGTGTGGGAAGTGACTTGGTAGGTTACTTCGCTATCGCGGACGCTCCTACCGGTACTTCCCGAGGACTACCGCCGAAGCTACTTTTCCGAGAACTACCGTTCCAGAACCGTTTCGTAACTTCCGGTCCCCAGACAGAACAGTCAACCTCACTTGCGTCGCCACTGCAGTGCGAGACGCTCTTTCATGGACCCTCCGGGTCAGAGAACTCTATCACACCGCTTCTAGGATACTGACGGTCATCGGTACTCGCTAGTTGCGAGATGGTTGCGCATCATCCGCTCCATCATCACGACCATCTGGTCGGCGTCGAGCGACTGCATCTCGAAGTCCCGCTCGTGCAACCGGTCACGTCGGCGTTTCCAATCGGCGATGAACTGCTCGACGATTCCCGACGCCTTGATGCGGCCGATGAGTCGCTCGGGGTTCGTCTCCCCGGATTCGAGGCGTTCGATGTCCGTCTCGTCGATAACGCCGTTGTTGAGGGCTTCCACGAAGACTCCGGCCGAGAAGTCCTGTTCGTAGACCTCTTCTTCCCACGTGGTAATCCAGTTGCCGAGTCTCCACATGTGCTGGAGTTCGTGGACGAGTTGGCGGAACTCCCGGAAGTCGTCCATCTCGAACGACGGCGAGTACATCAGGTCCACGGTCCAGTAGAGGAACGACCCGATTCCCTGCGTGTCGAAATGCCACATCTCCTCGGGGTTCATGAACGCGGAGTACTCGTCCGACATCTGTGTGTACTCCATGGCTTGGACCGTCTCGCGCAGGTTGAACATGAACGGGTCTTCGAACTCGTCGAACCGCGGCGCGGACTCGAGTCGGTCCATGAGTTCAGTCCACACTCGGCGGATGCTGTGAGCGTAGTCCGAGTTGATGTCTTCGCGTTCCCAGTCTGGTTCGGCCTCGGGGTATGCGGTCTTGGCCAGTTCCCAGAACGTCGCCTTGTCGTTGAGTTGCTCGCCGATGTCGTCTACCAGCGTAACGTAAATCGCCATCAACGCCTTCGCCTCGTACGCTTCTTGCCGATACTCGTCGCCGACACAATCGAGAGTCAGCAGTTCGGTACAGACGTGCCACACCCACTTCCAGGATAGTTCTTCTCGGTCACCAAGCACGCCGTCGTCGAGAATGATGTCTTCGATGTCCTCGGGAAGTTCCGTCGTTTTGATTTCGTTTAGCACTCGTTTCTCGACCCGGTCGTCGAACAGAATTCCGAGGTCGTCCACAGTCGCCATCTCTTCGACCGTTGACATGGTTGGAACGTTGACTGTACTGGCACTCTGGCTACCGCCAATCTCCGGCGTGCCGGGTTGCGAGCGCGTCTTCTTCATCTGCTCCACTTCGCCTGCGAACTTGTTTGCCATATCTCGCGATATATATCTATCTTTATTTAAGCGTTTTGCTGAATTAAAGGTTAGTTCGATAGAAAGCACGATTGTAACGGAATTATCCCCCCATTCAGTTAATTTATTTAGAATACAGTATAAAAAGGGTAGCTCACAGGGAAATATCGGTTCAATTCGAGGAGGAGTGCTAAATATACAGTACTTCGCGCGAAAATCTGACCGCCGACCGCGACCATCTCGCGCGCGCCGACGCGCGCCGCCCAGAATTGGGTCGGTCGAGAGCGCGCGAGCGACGGTCGCTCGAACTCGGATTCGAGTTCACCACCGGTCGCTCCGCGAGACCACCGGTGGTCCGGTCTGGCGCGGGGTCGTCCCGCACCAGTGAGTCGAACCTCGTAGCGACCGACCGAAAGTAAACATTTTCCATCTTCTAGCAATTATTTATCTGTCTTAGAGCAACATTTCCCGTCTTTGAGGCGTCGAGCGTCGGCCGAAAGCGGGTGCCTCGCGCGCCCGCTTTCGATTATCGCGGTCGCTCGCGTCCGTCTCGTCCCGATTCCGGGTCCAACCCGTCCCGGTTTGCGGGCGCACGCGCGCGCGTTACGCGCGTGACTAACACTTGAGAAAATTAAATAGGAGACTGAAAGAAAGATGGAGACGGAACGGCAACGCGAGCGGTTAGCGAACGCAGTCGCCGCTGGCGACTGCGTTCGCAACGAAAAGAGTACTCGCGGCGGTTAGAAGGGGTACTCGCGCTTCTCGGTCTGGGTCGAAATCCACTTGGTCTGGGTGAACTCGTTCAGAATCTCGTCGCCGTCGTACCGGCCCATGCCCGACTGCTTCATCCCGCCGAACGGAATCGCCGGTTCCTCGTTGACCGGTTGGTCGTTGAGGTGGACCATACCCGCCTCGATTCGGTCGGCGAGGTCCCGCGCGTAATCGAGGTCGCCCGCGTGAATCGCCGCCGCGAGACCGTACTCGGTGTCGTTGGCGAGTTCGACCGCTTCCTCGTCGTCGGCGAACGGAATCACGGGCGCGACCGGGCCGAAGTGTTCGTTGCAGGCCGCGGCCATGTCGTTCGTGGCGTCCGAGAGGACCGTCGGTTCGACGTAGAGGTCGTCGTGGTCGCCGCCGGTTTCGAGGGTCGCACCGGCCTCTACGGTCTGTTCGACGTACTCCAGAATCTGGTCTCGTTGGCCCTCGTCGATGACGGGACCGACGACGTTCTCGCGTTCGCGCGGGTCGCCGATTGGCAGACTCTCTGCGCGGTCGGCCAACTGCTCTACGTACTCGTCGTACACCGATTCGTGGACCAGATGGCGGTTGATGGAGATGCAAATCTGGCCCTGATGGAGGAACGAGCCGAACACCGCGCTATCGACGGCGGCGTCAACGTCGGCGTCCTCGGTCACGACGAACGGGTTGTTGCCGCCGAGTTCCATCGCCGGGAGCGCGAGGTTTTCGGCGGCCGTCGCCGCGACGTGCTTGCCGACCTCGGTCGAACCCGTGAACGCCATCACGTCGAGTTCCGGGTGGGAGGCCATCCGGTCGCCCACGTCGGACCCGCGTCCCGTCACGACGTTCAGGACGCCCTCGGGCAGGCCCGCCTCCTCGAAGAGTCGCGCGATGAGCAGACCGCCCGTGATGGGGGTCGCCGAGGCGGGTTTGAGGACGACGCTGTTCCCGAGCGCGATTGCGGGCGCGACCGCCCGCATCGAGAGGTTGAACGGGAAGTTCCACGGCGAGATGACTCCCACGACGCCCTCGGGCACGCGCTCTACCTCGTTCTCCTTGCCGGGAATCATCGAGTCCGAAGTCTCGCTCCCCAACTTCCCCGCGAGACCGGTCGCGTGGTGACACATCCCTTGGGCGGTCTGCCACTCGGCGAACGCCTTCGCGTTCGCGCTCCCCGATTCGACCGCCAGCGACTCCAGAATCTCGTCGCGGTGGTCGTCTAACAGGTCGATGGCGTTCCCGACGATTTCGGCACGCTCGTCGGCCGACCGGTCGCTCCACGACGCTTGGGCCGCGGCCGCCGCTTCGTAGGCCCGGTCTACGTCCGACTCGGTTGCGGCCGGAACTTCGGCGACCTGCTCGCGCGTCGCCGGGTTCTCGACTCCGATTGTCTCGTCGCCGCTCGCTTCGACCCACTCGCCATCTACGTACAGTGCATTCCACTCGCCGTCGGTGGTGAAGCCTCGGTCAGTCACGACTCGACCTTGGAGTTCGAGCGTGAAAACAGGGTCGGATGACGACGGGACGCCCGCCTCAGCGCCCGACAACCGCTCGAAGCTGGAGTATTGTGATTGCTCGGCCGACCGGCGACGATTGACGAAAATTTATAACCGACGGCGATAAAGCTTCGTTTTAAATGAGCAAGGTAGAACTAAGAAACGAACGCGGCGACGGCCCGCCCGACGACAGTCTGGCGCGATTTCAGTCGAAACTCCGGCAACTCAAGAGCGAGGGCTGTAACCTGCTCGTCGTCGGCGACGCACCGCGAGAGGTGTTCACGCGCGCCAGCGCGAGCATGCTCGGCGACCCCGACGCGCGCCGCTGGCGGGTGTTCGCGCTGACCGACGCGAGTCCCGAGAGCGTCTACGACCGTCTCCCGGCGGCGTCGGCCGCACCGCGCCCCCTCTCGGAGACGACGAAAATCGTCAACCACGCCCTGCCCCCGAGACCGATAGCCGACCTCGCGGACACGCCCGCGTCGTCGGTCCCCGAGGTGTCGGTCGGAGACGCGAACCTCACCGGACTCCGGACCGAACTCGGCGAGGCGATGCGGGAGTTCTGTTCGCAGAGCTACCGACCCGCGGAGGTCCGCGTGACGGTCGATTCGCTCGCGCCGTTGCTAGACCACTACGAGTTCGATGTCGTACGGCGATTCCTCCGGGCGGTCGGCGAACGCGTCTACGACTGCGACGCCATGGCACACTACGTCCTGCCGCGGTCCTACGACAGCGAGTGGTGTCGTCGCCTCCGTCCGGAGTTCGACGCCGTGGTCGAGCTCCGGACCGCACCCGAGGACCCCGCGCCCGAAGAATCGTCTCACGACGAGACCGACCAGTCGAACACCGGAACGCGGTCACACTACGCCGAAGAGCGCTGGCACCTCCCGCAGTCCGATACCACGATGCCGTGGATTCCGCTTTGAGACGCGGCGTTATAGTGCCACAGGTGTTTTGTAGTGTGACCGTTACGCTTCGATAGCAGTCGTACTCGCGGAGGTCGCAGATGGTGCCGAGGTTCGACACGCTCGACGAGACACCCGGATTCGAGGTGGTAGACCCCATCGAGACCCGCAGGTTTCCCCTCTCGACGCCGAGTGCGGTCGAACCGACCCCCGCCGACCCCGACTCGTTTCGGTTCCCGGTCACGTCCGCCTGCACCATCGAGACCAGCGCGCTCACCCTCCCGTACACCGTGCTGGCGTACGTCTGGGACGCCGACGGTGAAGTTCTCTCGGAACTCGCACACGACGAGTCGGCCGAGTTCCCCCGCGACGAGTACCTCATCGAACTCAACGTCCCAATCAAACTCTACCTCCGCGTCGAGTCGGGTGTCCGCATCGAGTCCGACACCGACTCGATGCGCCTCGTGTTCGAATCCGAGACCCCGGTGACGGTCGGCGCGCGGTCGTTCTCCGAGGACCCGACGGGGACGGTCACGACCACCGACGACCCGGTAGACGTGATGGCGGCCGTCTCGACGCTCGGGTCGGCACTGGAGACGACGACCTGCGAGCGGTCGTGGCCCACCCTGCGCGAACATCCGCCGCGAGTCGAACGCGGCGACGAACTGTCGGTTCCCGACGGCATCGAGGTCCCCGACACCGGCGTCACCGTCGAGGTGCCTCCGAACTACGACGCCATCTACTCGGTCGCACCGCTGGCCTACTACTTCGGCGCGGAAGTCGTGTCCGGTGACACCCCGCGACTGACAGTGGGGGAATTCGAACGCCGGTTCGACGGCGCGGAGGGATTCGAAGACGAGGTGGTTCGGACGCTCGAACAGGCGTTCTTCCTCGACTGCGTGACTCGTACCGAGGGCCACTATCAGGTCGAGTTAGCCGACCGAAATCACGTCGAGTCGGTGGTGGACCTCGACTTCGCCGACCTGTATGACGCGCCACTCGACGAGCAACTGTCGGCGTACTTCTCGGTTCCCTACTCGACGCTGGCCGACACGATGCCGACGTGGCACCGGGTCGCCTACGTCCGCCCCGACCCGGAGAACGTCGAGACGCTCCCGTATCTGGTCAACGACCTCACGGTCCTGCGGACGCCGCCCCAACCGTCTTACGAGGAAACCGAAAAGATGCGCGAGACCCGGAGCGCCATCGACGACTTCAAGCGCACCGCTCCCTCGACGGTCAGGTCCTCCCGTCGGCCCGACGAGGCCGACGGGTCCGACTGGACGGACGAGTCCGACTGGGCGGTCGAAAACGGGCGACGGCGGGGCGTGCCGCCCATCGAAGAGTACGTCCACATGCCCGACGCGGACGCACTCGAACTCGCGTGGGTCGGCGACGGGACGCCGATACGCGGGACCAAAGTCCTGCCACAGGCGTTCCGAAACAGCAAGTCCGACACGAGCGAGGACATCATCGACATCACGGTGGTCTGCAACGACGACGAGATGCGCGAGGAGTGGGACGCGGTGGCGGAGGTGTACGCCAACCGCGAGACGGTCAACTTCGACGTGGACGTTCACTTCGACGCGTCGATGGCCGAACTCCAGCGTCTGTTGCAGACGCCGACCGACCTGTTCCACTACATCGGCCACATCGACGGACGCGGGTTCGAGTGTCCCGACGGAATCTTCGACGCCGAGGCGCTGGACGGCGTGGAAATCGAGGCGTTCGTTCTCAACGCCTGTCGGTCCCACGACCAAGGCATCGCGCTGATAGACGCCGGAAGTCGGGCCGGTATCGTGAGTCTCGAAAACGTCGGCAACCGCATCGCAGTGGAGTTCGGCGAGACGCTGGCGAAACTCGTTCACAACGGGTTCAGCGTCGGGAGCGCACTGGAAATCGCTCGGAAGTACACCGCCATCGGGACCCACTACATCTCGCTGGGCGACCCCGGTCTGACCCTCGCCCAGAGCGACGACGTGATTCCGCTCACCTACGTCGTGGACGACGAGAGCGCCAACCAGATGGCGCTGACCATCCACGGCTATCCGACGCGGGAACACTCGATAGGGAGCGTCTCCAAGTCGTATCTCGAAGACGGTCCGCAGTTCCTCTCGACCGGTCCCCACAACGTGCTAACCGAGCGCGAACAGATGCGCGAGATTCTCGCGGACATGCCTCACACGCCGCTCATAATCGACGGAAATCTCGTGTTGGGCCGCGAGTGGACGAACTGTTCGTAGTCCGCTACGGTCCGCTCGACCCACCGTCGGCGACGACGCTCCCGACTTCGATGAGGAGAAGCGTGAGCAACCACGCGGCCTTCATCAGTTTCGGTCTCTCGGCTATCGACTCCGCCGCTTCGTTCCAGAACCCGGACATTCTACGACCTACTTTACTACGTCCCTGTTTCACTTTTTCGATATAATATCGAATATCAATTCGTTCTCCAACTTACTTCCTAAATATAAAAGAAAATATACCTGTTTCGCCTCGCCGTTCGTCGGCGGAGGCACGCGCCCAAAGATGCAGTACGTCCGGATGTGTGGTGTCGGTCGGAACCACGAAAAAAGTTCTCGCAAGCGTCGGTATCGGTAACGCCAGCGTCGATACCGTCCTCTCCTCTACGCGCGTAACGCCCGGTGAGTAGCGGGGCGTCCGCTTGCGGGTCGGTCGCGCGCCCGCGAGTCGGCGGGTGATTGGTACCTGCCGGACACGTCAGGTCTGACCGCTTTACGAACCTCTTTATCGTCGCTCGCGCGTAGCCACTGGCATGTCTCGCTCCGGGTCGTCGCGTCTCTCGTCGGATTCTCGCGCGGCGTTCCGGTCGGGCGTCCGCGACGTACTGCCCGCACTCCCGGCCAACGTCCCGTTCGGCGTCATCGCGGGAGTCGCCACGGTGGGCGCGGGGTTCGACCCGGTGCAGGCCACCGCGTTCGCCGGGATGCTGTTCGCCGGGGCCGCGCAGGTGGCCGCGGTCGAACTGCTCGGCCAGAACGCGCCGATTGCCGTGGTCGTCCTGACCGCGCTCGTCGTCAACTTGCGGTATCTGATGTACAGCGCGTCGCTCGGCGCGCACTTCCGTGACCTCTCGGCGCGGTGGAAGGTGGTGGTCGCGTTCTTCCTGCTGGACGTGACCTACGCGCTCTCGGTGGCCCAGTTCGAGGGCCGCGACCGACTCGACCCCGCGGGCGACGGCCGGTGGTACTACCTCGGGACGGCGATTCCGCTGTGGGCGGCGTGGGTCGGGTCGAGCGTCGTGGGCATCGTCTTCGGCGCGCGCGTCCCCGAGGGATGGCACCTCGATTTCGCCATCCCGCTTCTGTTCATGGGTCTGCTCTTCCCGGCGTTGGACGGTCGGCCGTCGTACCTCGCGGCGGGTGCCGCGGCCGTCCTCGCAGTCGCGGGGTTCGGCCTGCCGTTCAACGTCGGAATTCTGGTGGCCGCGCTCGGGGGTATCGTCGCGGGCGTCCTCGCGGAGGGCGTCGGCGCGCGCCGCGAGGGGGCGGCCGAGCGATGAGCGCCCAGTCGCTGGCCGACACCTCGATTTGGCTGGTCGTCCTCGCGGCGAGCGTCGGCACCTTCGCCATCCGCCTCTCGTTCGTCGCCCTGTTCGGGCGACTCGAAGAGGTGCCGCCGGGTCTGGAGCGCGCGCTGAAGTTCGTGCCCGCGGCGGTGCTGACCGCGCTGGTCGCGCCGCGACTGGTCTACCTCGACGGGACGCTCGCGCTCGGAGTCGGCAACGACCGACTGCTCGCGGGCGCGCTCGCGGCGGTGGTCGCGTGGCGGACCGAGAGCATGCTCTGGACCATCGTGGCGGGGATGGCGGCGCTCTGGACGCTGAAGTGGCTCGCGCTCGGTCTCTGAACCGCCGGGTGCGCTTTTCTCCACGGACTGCGGAACGCGCTTTCCGTCACAGACCACGGGACGCGCCGCGTTCGCGCGGAAGCGCGCGAACGCGGCGGGGAGGCACGGGGCGCGGTGCGGTAGCGGTCTTCATCGGCGTCGGCGACAGTGCGGTCGGCGGTGGCGGTGCTGTGCGGTCTGATTGGCTCAAGCCTGAAGCTACCGTCTCGCCGTCGCAGTCGTCTCGTCCGCCGTCGCAGTCGTCTCGTCCGCCGTCGCAGTCGTCTCCACTGCTGTCGCGGACGAGACGACCCGGACAAACACAGAACTACCTTTATTAAACAAAAACAATGCTCAAACATCACTTATTACGGCCGAAGTCTTACTTCCGCGCGCCGACAACTCCCCGGCATGAAGCAGTACCCGCCCGTCCCGCGTGCCGCGGACGCTCCGCCCGGTCTCTTCGACTCCGGACACCTCTGGATACAGGAGAAGGTGGACGGGTCGCACTTCCGGTTTCGACTCCGCGAGTCGGGCATGCTCCAGTTCGGCGACCGGATGCGGACCTACGACGCCGACCGACTCCCGTCGCCGAACGGTCGTCGGGAGTCCGGCGACGCCGACGCGATTCCCGTCCCGTACCACCACGCGGTCCGGCACGTCCGCGAGCGATTCGACCGCGAGGCGCTTCGGAACTCGGTCGGAGACGTGTCGTCGGTCGTCTTCTTCGGCGTGGCGACCCACCGTCGCGCCATCGACTACGACTGGGACCGACTCCCCCCGTTTCTCGGGTTCGACGTGTGGAACGCCGACGAAAAGGGATTCCTGCCGCCCGACGCCGTGGAGCAGATTTACGACCGCCTCGGACTCCGGTCGGTCAACACCCTCCGGAAGGAGGTCCGCGCCGCCGACTTCGACCCCGAGAGCTACGAGGTGCCCGACTCGGCGTGGTACGACGGTCCCGCCGCGGGCGTCGTCGTCCGGAACAAGACCGGCCAGCGCGCGACGATTCTCCACCCCGACTTCCGGGCGGAAGACGACGCCGCGCCGGTCGAAGCGTCCGCCGACGAACTCGCACGGCGCTACACCACCCGCCAGCGCGTCGAAAATATCGCCCGCGAACTCGAAGACCGTGGACGCCCAGTCACGTTCGACGCGGTGTACGACCGCACGGTCGAAACCCTCGCCCGCGAGGAACACCACCGACTGTTCGACGGCGACCGGTCCATCGACGTGAGCGCGTTCCGGTCGGCGGTCGCGGCGCGGACGCAGGAACTGCTCGAAAACTAAAGCCCCAGCGTTCGCCGAATCCGGTCTACCAACCCGCCGCCCGACCCCGGCAGTTCGCGGGCGAGGGCGTCGAGTTCCTCGTCGTCGAATCGGTCGTCGTGACGGGCCTCCCGCAACCACTGTTCCCACTCCTCGGCCGCCAGCGTCCCGCGGGACTGAGACCCCCACTGCTCGGCCAGCGTCTCCCGGTCGCGGAACGGGATGTCCATCTCGCCGCCGCCCCAGTAGAGCGGCGAGAGCCAGAACTCGTACTCGGCGTCGTCTGGGGTCCCGTCGCTCGCGGACGCTTCGTCGCCCGCCGAAGCCTCCTCGTCCGGGAACACGACGCGGTAGGGGTAGTTGTTGTAGAGAAACACGTCGTCTGGCGTGACGGTTTCGCCGTTGGGGAGTTCGAGAGTCCGGGCCATTCGGTCGGGTCGAACTACGGCGCGTGACCTTTTGAGGGTTCGGTCAGCAAGTGTCACGCCCGCAGAGTGCGGCGGTCGCACGTGTCGGGTTTAGCTTCGGACCTCACGCGCCCGAACCGCTCCCCGAGACTGGCGTCTCGGGGAGCGAGGTTCCGGACGCTCGTCGTCGCCGGAACCGCCGGACGAGCGCAGACGGGACCAGTCCGACCGCGAGGTTCCGCGCCCGAGCGCCGAGCGACGACTCTATCGTGCCGACGGTCCCGAGCCTACGGGACTCGTCCCGGATTCTGTCGGCTCTGGGCTTCCGGTCGGTCTCGTACGCACGGAAGGCCGACGACGAGTCGCCGTGAGTGTCGATGGCGTGGGCCAACGCGAGGGCGTCCTCGACGCCCTGCGCCGCGCCTTGCCCGCCGAACGGGAGCATCGCGTGGGCCGCGTCGCCCGCGAGGACGACCGACCCGCGGTGCCACCGTTCGAGTTCCGGCACGTCGTCCAAGCCGGTGACGAAAACCGCGTCGGGGTCCAGCGCCTCCGCGACGGACGGAATCGGGTCGGGAAAGTCGCCGAACCGCTGGCGGAGCGTCGCGGCGGGTTCCCGCGGGTCCGACGGGTCGTTCTCCAGTCGGTCGGGTGCCGTCCCGAACCAGTAGAACCGGTCGGGACCGAGAGGTGCCCCGCCGGTGTAGGTTCCCTCGCCCCACACCTCGACTCCCCGCGTGCGGTACTGCTCGGGGAGTTCTACGTCGGCGATGGCCCGATAGACGATGGCGTCCATCGCACGCGGTTCGACACTCGGCGCGACGAGATTTCGAACCGTGGAGTCGATGCCGTCCGCGCCGACGAGAACGTCCGGGTGAACCCGCGTGCCGTCCTCGAACCGGACGGTCGGCGTCTCGGCGTCCCTCACCTCGACGCACCGCTTTCCGGTCCGGACTTCGGCGTCGAGTTCGTCCAGCAGTATCCGGAGGAGGTCCGCGCGGTGTATCGAGACGAACCCGTAGCCGAATGCCTCGCGCTCGAAGCTCAGGTCGAGGCGCTTCAGGACTCTCCCGGACGGGGCGTGAATCGCGCTCCCGCCGAGCGCGACCCCCGCCTCCCGGAGTCGGTTTGCGACCCCAAGTCGGTCGAAGACGAGCAGTGCGTTCGTCTGGAGCAGGATTCCGGCACCGACGGGTCGGTACTCCGACGCCGCCTCGAAGACGGTGGGTTCGAAGCCTCGCTGTTCGAGCGCGAGCGCCGTCGTCAGGCCGCAGATTCCGCCGCCGACCACTGCGATGTCGGGCGTCTCTCGTGTGTCTCTCATATCCGTTCGTTCGGATGCGACGACGAATCGTCGTTCGCCGGTCATCCACGCCCTTTGAAGTCCCCTCGGATTTCCATCACGGGTATGAGGTATCTCACGGTTCTCGCGCGTCCGGGCGAGGGCGGTGCGTTCCATCCGCTTGGCAAGCGACTCTCGGCGGAACCGTCGATTACGCGGGAAGCCATTCACCGCGTCGAACTCCTCGCCGACGGGACGGTGCTGTCGTTCGCCGAGGCGAGCGGCGACAGGCACCGCTACGAAGAGATTATGGAGGAGTCGCCGTCGGTCGTCGATTACCTCGTCTCGGGGGGGGACCGCTGGATGGCCGTCAGCCAGTTCGAACCGACGGACACGACCCGGCGGGTACTCGAACGCGCCCGCGAGTCCGACGTGGTGGTAGAGACGCCGATTCGCGTCGAGGGCGACGGGTCGCTTCGCGTGACATACTTGGGGAGCGAGTCGGACCTCCGGAACCTGTTTCGGGACGTGGCCGACGAAACCGCCCTCGCGTTCGAGGTGGTCGAAACCGGCGACTACGACCCCGACGAGAGCGCGTTCGCGCGACTGCTGACCATCCGCCAGCAGGAAGTCCTCGAAGCGGCAGTCGAGGAAGGCTACTACAGCGCGCCGCGGCGAGCGACCCACGAGGACGTGGCCCGAGCCGTCGGCATCGCGCCGACGACGGCGGGCGAACACCTCCGAAAAATCGAGGAACGGGTGTTCGGCGCGCTGGTTCGGTGAGTGCGGACGACTCGGCGGGGTCGGCGGGTCGCGTCGGAGTTCGACGCGACCCGCCGACCTATCGCCGACCCCGACTACTGAATCGACGGACGAAAAGGGCCGAACCGTCTACGGTGAGCTAATGAACGTCGAATTTCTCGGCGGTGCCCGCGAAATCGGGCGGAGCGCCCTTCTCGTGGACGACTCCCTGTTGCTCGACTACGGGATGGCGACGGGCAACCCGCCGTCGTTCCCGGTCGGCGACCCCGACCCCGACGCCGTGGTCGTCAGCCACGGCCACTTAGACCACGTGGGGGCGGTCCCCTCCCTGCTGTCGGGCGACGCCCGGCCGCCCATCCACTGGACGCCCCCGACCCGCGACCTGACCCGCGTGCTGGCCGAGGACACGCTCAAACTCCACGGCGGGAGCTACGACTGCCCCTTCACCCACACCGAGGTCAAACGTATGAGTCAGGTCTCCGAAGCCCACGGCTACGCTGAGACCTTCACCGCGGCAGGCTACGAAGTCACCTTCTACGACGCGGGACACATTCCGGGGAGCGCCCACGTGCTGGTGGACGACGGCGAGACCAAACTGCTCTACACCGGCGACTTCCACACCGAGGACACGCAACTGCTGTCGGGCACCACGGCGCGACCCGAGGCGGACGTGGTGATTACCGAATCGACCTACTCCGACGTGGACCACGACCCCCGCGAGCAGGTCGAGGAGCGATTCGCCGAGAGTGTCCGGACCACCATTTGGGAGGGCGGGACTGTGGTGGTCCCCGCCTTCGCCATCGGTCGAACGCAGGAGATGCTGATGGTCTGTGAGGCCCACGACATCGACTGCTACGTGGACGGAATGGGCCAGAAAGTAACGCAGATTGCGCGCCAGTATCCCGAGTTCGTTCGGGATGCGGACGCGCTCCAGCGAGCGAAGTCCAACGCGCGATTCGTGACCGGACGCGACGGCCAGCGCAGGCGCATCGCCGAGAAGAACACGGTCGTCGTGACGACCTCGGGGATGCTGAGTGGCGGGCCGGTGATGTCGTATATTCCAGAGATTCGGATGAACCCGACGAACAAGATTACGATGACGGGGTATCAGGTGGAGGGGACGCCCGGCAGAGAGTTACTGGATAGAGGCCGTGCTGAGATTGACGGTCGTATCGTGCCTGTGAGCGCGCGAGTAGAGTCGTACGATTTCTCGGCTCACGCTGACCGCGACGGTCTGTTCGAGTTTCTCGATTCGTACCGGGACGCCGAGGTTCTGGTGAACCACGGCGACCGATGTAGAGACTTCGCTGAAGAGTTGCGGGACGAGGGCTTCGATGCAAGTGCCCCCAAACTCGGGGAGCGCGTTACTGCCTGATACTTCGTAGAGCGACTATCCGGGTCCGAAGGCCGCAATATCGGCTCCAACTGTCGCTAGCGCGTCGGCGGGGTTCGGGTCGCTGTCGGCCAGATGCGTATAGCGGTGGTCCGGGATGCTCGACAGTGCCGCCGTGACGCCCTCGCTGTACGTTTCGACGCCCGGCTCGGTGGGGTCGTCGCCACCCCAAACGTCTCGGATGACGGTCATCGAATCGATGCGGACTTCTAGTCCGCGTGGCTCGTAGCGAGCCACCAGTTCTGAAAGTCCGAGTTGGAGAGCGACGTACTCGGCGGTGTTGTTCCCCGTCCGGGAGCCGACGGGTCGGCCGAGACGCGCGAGTTCGTTCTCTTCGGCGTCCATGATGACAGCCCCCGCACCTGCGGGACCGGGATTGCCGCGCGAACTGCCATCGACGTAGAGGACGAACGTGTCGCCCGTCGGCTCGGTGAGGGGTGGCCGAGTGAGTCCCGACGCCAGCAGATTTTCGAGCGCGCGACGCAACTCCTCCGAGGAGGTTGCGGGGTCGAACAGACCGCCGTAGCCGGGGACGGCCTCGTTGATGGCGTCGGTGGCGGCCGCCATCTCGTAGCCGACGCCCGCGAGAACCTCGTCGACGAGCGTGGCGAGCGGCGTGAGGTGTTCTGCCGGGAGAGGGTCGTCGGTCACGCTACTTCCCCCTTCGGGCTTCGATTCCGAGCCCTCACACCCTCGCTCTCGGAGGAACTCGTTGGCTTGTCGCACCACTGCATATAGGTTCTCGGTGGTCGAGCGGGATAACCTCTTCAGGTGACACTGGTGGCGGGCCGTTGTGAATCAGTCGGCAACGGTCGGGGGTGACGAAGTAAAAGAACAAACTTCACTCGACAGCGGTAACACTCACACATATGGATTACGAGTACACCGGTGACGCCCACAGAGAACTCGTAGAGTCGTATCGAGCGGACGAATCGCCGTTCCCGACGGACACCTCACGGGTCTACCCTCGCCGCGATTCACTGCGTGACGAACCGCCCCTCCTCAAACGACTGCTGTTCCCTCGGTGCTGGAACGCGACGGAACTGTTAGACGACCCCGACGAAACTCGGGCACGCCTGACCGAACTCGGCGTCTGTATGCAGAAGGGCATCACGTCCTATTCAGATAGTGACACGGATAATCCGACCGCAATCGTCGACGAGACGCTCGACCGGTTGCCAGCGATTCGACGCGCGCTCAAGAAGGATGTCGAGGCCGCGTACAAGGGCGACCCTGCCGCGAAGAGCTACTGTGAGATTATCCGGTCGTATCCCGGATTTCACGCCATCACGATTCACCGGGTAGCACACATCCTCTACGAGGAGGACTGCTTCGAGTACGCCCGCGAACTCGCCGAGTACTCGAAGGCTGAGACGGGTATCGACATCCATCCCGGTGCAGAGATTGGCGAGTATTTTTTCATCGACCACGGCACCGGAGTCGTCGTCGGCGAGACCTCGACAATCGGCGACTGGGTTCGGGTCTACCAGAACGTCACGCTGGGCGCGCTCCACTTCGAGGAGGAAGAAGGCGAAGACCACATGCTTGCGAAGGAGTACAAGCGCCATCCGGACATCGGCGATAACGTCGTCATCGGCGCTGGAAGCAACGTACTCGGGACGGTCGAAATCGGCGACCACGTAAGCATCGGTGCGAACTCGTGGGTGACCGACGACGTTCCGGACGACACGAGCGTATTCATCAGTGACCACCCCGACCAAGAGCGGAAATCGAACAGATAGGACCTAGACAGCGATTTCGTGGAGGTAGTGGTCGATAGTTTCGCTCGCGACGAACCACGTCCTAGCGGAGTTGTTGGGCGAGCGTGACCGTCGAACTCGCTCCTCGGTGCGGTCCAACGCGGTCGGTCCCGCTCGTACTCGGGTCAGTCGTGGCCGCGATAGAGGTCGTCCCCGTGAGTCGGCGGTTCAGGCGACGTTCCGCTCGACCAACTCGTCGCCCGCCTCGTCGAATCGGCCGCTCGACAGCGCGCTCACGTCCACGAGAGACGCCTCGCCGTCGAGACACAGCTCTGCGACGATTTCCCCGGTCGCCGGGGCGTGCTGGAAGCCGTGGCCCGAGAAGCCCGCCGCGGTGACGAACCCCGGCGCGGTCTCCTCGATGATAGGGTGGTGGTCGGGCGTCACGGCGTAGAGTCCGGCCCATCCGCGCTTGATGCGCGAGTCGGCGTCGAAGTAGGTCGCGCAGTCGGCCGCGCGTTCGACGGCGGTGGCCGCCCACGCCAAGTCCATCGACTCCGAGTAGGCGTCGGGGTCCACGTCGGGGTCCGCCTCGTCGAACTTCCCGCCGACGAGCGCCGCGCCGTCGCGCTCGGGTCGGAAGTACGACCCAGTGTCGAGGTCGATTGTGAGGGGCACGTCCTCGGGGACCGGCGTCGTCGGTTCGACCGTCGCAATCTGGCGTCGACGGGGGTGTATCGGCAGGTCGAGACCCCCCATCTCGGCGACCCGGCCCGCCCACGCTCCGGCGGCGTTCACCACGAAGTCGGCGTCGAGGCGTTCGTCGTCTGTCTCGACGCCAGTGACGGCGAGGTCGGCGCTCTCGTCCGCCGAGTCCGCGGTCTCCGCGGACTCGGCGGTCAGCACGTCCCGTACGGCCGTCTTCGTCCGAATATCGACTCCCGCTTCGCGGGCGCTCTCGGCGTAGCCCTGCACCGCGAGGTTCGGGTCGGCGAAGCCGTCTTCGGCGTTGTACTGGGCGGCGACGAACTGCTCGTCTCGGAGTCCGGGGCAGTGGTCGCGCGCCTCCTCGGGCGAGAGGAACTCGCTTCCGACCCCGAGGTCGTTCTGCATCGCCACGTCCGCCCGGAATCGGTCGGCCGTCTCGTCGCTCCGCGCGAGAAAGAGGTAGCCCGGTCGCCGATGTTCGATGTCCACGCCGAACTCGTCGGCGAAGTCGTCCCAGACTTCCACGCTCGCCAGCGAAAGCCTGACGTTGACTTCCGTCGAGAACTGCATCCTGATGCCGCCCGCCGACCGCGCGGTGCTTCCCATCCCGAGCGACCCCTTCTCGACCAGCGTGACGTTCGCACCAGCTGTTGCGAGCGAGTACGCCGAGGAGAGTCCGACGATTCCGCCGCCGACCACGACAACGTCCATATGAACACACACTCGACGCTACGGCTAAATAAGTGTACTGTTACCACGAAACGAGAAGAGATACGCAGGCAGACGCCGACGGTCGGTTCGAACTCGTCAGCCGCCGAGGAACTGCCTGCGGACTTCCTCGTCGCCCAGTAGTTCGTCGCCCGACCCCTCGTAGCGGTTCTCGCCTTGGGCCAGCACGTAGCCGCGGTCACACCGCCGCAGGGCCTCCTTCGCGTTCTGTTCGACCATCAGGACGGCCGTGCCCGAGTCGTTAACCGCGTCCACGCGGTCGAACATCTCGGTCACGAGGTCGGGCGCGAGTCCGGCCGACGGTTCGTCCAGCAACAGCAAGTCCGGGTCGAGCATCAGCGCCGCGCCCATCGCCAGCATCTGTTGCTGGCCGCCCGAGAGCGTCCCGGCGTTCGCGTCGAGTCGCTCTTCGAGGACCGGGAATCGCTCGAAGACGGCCCGTCGGCGCTCGTCGGGCGTCTCGTCGAGGATGTACGCGCCGAGTCGCAGGTTCTCCGCGACCGTCAGCGACGGGAAAACGTTGTCCACCTGCGGGACGTAGCTCAGTCCCTCGTGGATGACCTCCTCGGGGGGTAAGTCGCCGATGTCGCTCCCGTCGAAGGTGATAGAGCCGCCCAGTCGGTCTGCGATGCCGAACACGGCCTTCATCGCCGTGGACTTGCCAGCCCCGTTCGGGCCGACGATGGTGACGTACTCGCCCGCTTCGACGTGGAGGTCCACGTCCGAGAGGACCTGTAACTCGCCGTAGCCCGCGTCGAGGGCCGACACGTCGAGGAGGCTCACGCGACCACCTCCGTCGGTCGGTCGGCGGTCTCCGGCGACTCGTCGCCGGAGACCGCCAGTCGCTCGCGGGCCGTCTCGTCTCCGTCCAACTGCTCGTAGCTGTGTCCTTGGTCCATGGTCACTCTCCGAGGTACGCCTCGATGACGCGCTCGTCCGCCAGTACCTCCTCTGGGTCGCCCTCCACGAGGAGGCTCCCCTGCTGGAGGACGACGAGGCGGTCCACGAGTTCGGTCAGCGTCTCCAACTCGTGTTCGATGATGACGACCGTCATCCCGTCGTCGTTCAACTCGCGGATGCGCGCGGCGATGTCGCGGGTCAGCGAGGGGTTGACCCCCGCGAACGGTTCGTCCAGCATCAGTAGGTCCGGTTCGAGCATCAGCACCCGCGCGAGTTCCAACAGTTTGCGCTGGCCGCCCGAGAGGTTACTGCTGTACTCGTCTTCGAGGTGGTCCAACTCGAACGCCTCGATGAGTTCGTCCGCGCGCTCGCGGACCTCGCGCTCGGTGGTCTGCATCCCGTCCGTGCGCAGGAGCGCGGGCAGGGTGCGCTCGCCGGGCTGGTCGGGCGCGGCGAGTCTCACGTTGTCCCGGACCGTCATCGTCTCCAGCTCGCGGGTCCGCTGGAACGTCCGGACCAGTCCCGTCCGGGCTAACTCCTCGGGGGAGTCGCCGGTCACGTCGCGGCCGTCGAACCGGACCTGCCCGTCGTCGGGCGTCAGCACGCCGCTGACGCAGTTGAAGAACGTGGACTTACCCGCGCCGTTGGGACCCATCACGCCGACGAGTTCGCCCTTCTCGACCGACATCGAGAGCCTGTCGATGGCCCGGAGACCGCCGAACTCCTTGACGATGCCGTCCACGTCGAGGAGGCTCACGAGTCCACCCCCAGTTCCTTCTCGTCGCCCCAGATTCCCGCCGGTCGGTACCGGATGACGCCGACGAGGACCAGACCGACGAAGATGAGTCGGATGGACGCGAACGCGTCGGCCGAGACCGGTGCGACCCCGAGCGCGAACCGAGACAGGAGTCGCAGGCCCATGATGACCGCGAGACCCGCCAGCACCGCGCGGTGGTTCGACGCGCCGCCGAGCAACATGCCTATCCAGACCGTCACCGTCACCTGAATCGTGAAGTAGCCCGGCGCGACCGCACCGTTGTACAGCGCGAACAGACCGCCAGCGAGTCCGGCGAGCGCCGCGCCGTAGACGAACGCCTGCATCTTGTAGGTGAACGTGGACTTGCCGACCGACCGCGTGACGAGTTCGTCGGCCCGAATCGCCCGCAGGACGCGGCCGTACGGCGAGTCGGTCAGGCGCGTCACGACGGCGAAGGTGATAGCGCAGGCACCGCCGAACAGCAACAGAGTCGCCAGTAGCGTGGTGTCGGTGTCGCCCGCGAGAGCCTTCACCGGCTGTGGCACCCCGAGGATGCCGGTGTTCCCGCCGAAGACGCCGCGGAAGTTGACGAACAGCGAGTGGAAGATTTCGGCGGTCGCCAGCGTAGCGATGGCCAGAAAGTCGTCCCGGAGGCGGAGCGAAGTCGCGCCGACGACCGCACCGAGGACTCCGGCGACGACGATTCCGGCCACGAGCGCCAGCGGCCACGGCAGGCCGAGACCGATACCCGCGAAGGGGTCTTCTGCCGACAGCATCGCCACGGTGTAGCCACCGACGGCGAAGAAGACGACGTGGCCGAAGTTGACCAGCCCGGTGTGGCCGTACTGGAGGTCCAACCCCAACACGAGGATGCCGTAGACGGCGAACAGGATGGCGACTTCGAGGAAGACGTAGAGCGCGCCGGGGAGCGTCGCACTGATGGGAGTCAGCACAAACAGCGCCGCCAGCACGACTAGCACGCCGCCGAGGGCGAGCGCCGAGTCGCCGCTCCGGTCGGGGAGGCGGTCGCCGATGCTCTCCGGGAGGCGGTCGCCGACGCTCACGCCTCACGCACCTCCTGTCCGGCGATACCGCTCGGCTTGACCAGCAGGACGACGACGAGGATGAAAAAGGCCACCGCCGTCGAGATGCCCGTCATCCCCGCGGGGAGGAACGCCGTCGAGAGCGCCAGCACGAGACCGATGACGTAGGCTCCCGCGATGGCCCCGTACGGACTCCCGGCCCCGCCGAGGATGGCGGCGGCGAGAATCTGTAGGATGTGGCTGAAGCCGGTGCTGGAACTGACGTTCGTCTGGATGCCGATGAGGACGCCCGCGAGTCCCGCCAACACGCCAGCCACCACCCAAACGCTGTCGCGGATGAACTGCGTGTCGATGCCCCGGACGCGGGCCAGACTCTCGTCGTCGCCCATCGCGCGCATGGCGATGCCCACGTCGGTCCGGGTCAGCATCGCGTGCAGGACGACGAAGACCGCGACCGCGCTCCCGACGACGACGAGTTGCTCGGAGGTGACGAACAGGTCGCCAAGCAGGTCCACCGGACCGACCGCGAGGTCCGGCAGGCCGTCGAATCGGTAGGTCGCTGTCTCGGTGTCGAAGTAGCGCGCGCTCCGCCCGCCGGTGAGTCGGATGAGGTTCCGGAGTGCTAACCCGAGACCGATGGACGTGAGGAGCATCGGCACGGGACCGGTGTCGTTGATGGGCGTGAAGAACGCCCGCGCGAGGACGAGACTGGCGACGCCGCCCCCGGCCATCGCCACGAGCGCCGCGACCGGCAGAGGCAACGGGAGCATCCCGGCCGAGAGGACGCCGACGAACGCGCCGATGGTGAGATACTCGCCGTACGCGAAGTTTATCATGTTCACGATGCCGTAGATGAGCGTGAACCCGATGGCGGCGATAGCGATGTACGAACCCGTGACGAGACCGAAGACGACGTTCTGAGCCAACCCCATATCTCAGTACTCGTCTTCGCTGACGAACTGGCGCAGTTCCTCGGCCGGGATGGTCTCGATGGTCGAGAACGACCCGCCGTTCGCCTCGTTGATGGTCACGGAACCGAAGACGTTGCCGAAGTTCGTGAACGTCGCCGCCGTCGCCGCGCCTCGGTAGACGATTTCGTCGCCGTCGGCCAGCGCCTCCTTGCCCTCCTCGAACGAGGCGACTTCCGTGCCCTCGCCTCGCGTGACCGGCCCGAGATTCTTCTCGACGGCCTCTCTGCTCGCTTCTCCGGCGCGCTCGATTGCGAGAGCGGCCACCTGCGTCGCGTCCCACGCCGGGGCGGTCCAGCCGTTTATCTCGGCGTCCCCGTCCACGCTGTTGTACTCGCTCTCGAAGGTGTCGTAGCTCGGTCCGGCGTCGCCGGGGCTGGCGGCCCACGCGCCGTCGAGGGCGCTCCCGACCTGCTTGGGGAGTTCGTCCTGCGCGAGGGGGTCAGAGAGGATGGGCTGGCGGCCGTAGCCGCCGTCGGCCCAGTCGCCCAACAGGGTGATGGCGTCTTCGAGCGGGATGCTCACCGCGAACGCGTCGAAGTCTGCCTCGAAGAGGCGGCTGAGCGCCGACTGGTAGCTCGAACTGCCCTGACTGACTTCGACCTGTTCGGCGACGGTGCCGCCGCCCTCCTCGTAGGCGTTGACGAAGCCGTCGGCCCAACTGCGCGCGCCTTCGGTGTTGCCGTTGATGACGCCGACCCTACTGTGGCCTTGGTCGAGCGCGCGCTTGGCCGCGCCCGCGGTGTGAACCGTGTCGCTGATGACGGTCCGCCAGACCCACTCGTCGTCGTCGAGGTTCTCGGGCGTCCCGTGGTCGCCGCCGCGGGTGTCGAGGAAGTTCGACCCCGGCCACGGCGTTACGACGGGCGTCTTCTGTTCCTGCAGGAAGTCGAAGAGGGGGTTGATTTCGCTGGAGAACAGACCCAACAGCGCCAGCGCGTCGTCGTTCTCCACGAGTTGCGTGACGACCGACCGGGCCTCCTGTGGCTTGACGGCGGTGTCGCGTCGGACGACTTCGAAGTCCGCGTCGAGCGGTCCGCCAGCGTCGTTGATGTGCTTGACCGCGGCGTCGGTCGCCTGCGAGACGCCCGGTTGGAGGAAGTCCCACTGGCCGGTCTGGGCCGCTGGCTGGCCGAACACTATCTTGTCGGGACCGTCACCGCCGCCACCGCTACCACCGAGTCCGAGACAGCCAGCAGTTGCCGCCAGTCCACCCGCGCCCGCGAACTTGAGAAACGTCCGCCGATTCGCCTGCTCCTTGCCATCGTGTCGCATTATACTGGGTAGGAGTAACTACCGGCATATAACGTTACTTGTCTATCGCCGCCGAATATCGACCATTATTTGTCTTTTAGCACTATAGAGTAGTTAAAATTAGTCTAATTGCGATATTAATTGACAGAAGTGGAAATTTTAGAGTGCGGGCGACGGTCGCCGCCCGCCCCCGGCGACTCACTCCGGCGCGACCGGCAGGTCGTACTCTCGCGCGCGGCGGCGAATCTCGTCGGCGTCGGCCGTCTGCAACTCGCCGTCCTCGTAGACGACTCGGCCATCGACCATCGTGAAGTCCACGTCGTCGCCGTGCGCGGAGAACACGAGGTGAGAGAACACGTCGTGGAGGGGGACCGCACGGGTCACGTCGGTCGTCAGGCCCACGATGTCGGCCTTCCATCCCGGTCGGAGTCGCCCGACGTTCTCGAACCCCGCGGCCTTCGCGCCGTTCTCGGTCGCCATCTCGAAGACGAGTCGGGCGGGTGTCGTCGTCGGGTCCAAGTGTTCGACCTTCTGGAGGAGACTGGCTTGGCGCATCTCGGTGAAGGGGTCGAGGGTGTTGTTGCACGGCGGGCCGTCGTTGCCGAGTGCGACGTTGATGCCCCGGTCCACGTAGTCCACGATTGGGGCGATACCCGAGGCGAGTTTCATGTTCGAGGAGGGGCAGTAGGTGACGTGCGTGCCGGTCTCTTCGAGGACTTCGCGCTCGTCCTCGTCGGTCCAGATGCAGTGAGCCAGCACCACGTCCTCGCCGGTCAGACCCACCTCGTCCAACCAGTGGATGTTGCGCTGGCCGGTCCGTTCCTCGACGGTGGCCACCTCGTCGCGGTTCTCGCTCGCGTGGGTGTGGATGCGCACGCCCTCGTAGGCGTCCGCGAGTTCGCGCGCACCGCGGAGACACTCCTCGGTGCAACTCACGGCGAATCGGGGCGTCACGGCGTACCGGATGCGCCCGCCGTGAGTGTCGTGGTACTTTTCAATCAGGCGCTCGGTCTCGTCCAAGCCCTCTCGGGTGTCCTCCAGCAAGCCGTCGGGGGATTCGGTGTCCATCAGGACCTTGCCCATCCGGGCGCGGACGCCCAGCTCGCCCGCGGCCTCGAACGCCTCGTCCGCGTGGCGGACCGACAGGTGGTCGATGGCGGTGGTGACGCCGGATTCGAGCAGTTCGAGGTAGCCCAGTTCCGCGGCGATGGCCATCCCTTCGGGGTCGAGCGACGACTCCATCGGCAACACGTAGTCGAACAACCAGTCCAGCAGGGCCGTGTCGTCGGCGATGCCCCGGCCGAGCGACTGGACGGAGTGGACGTGCCCGCCGACCACGCCCGGCGTGAGCAGGTCGTACTCTTTGCGCTCGTGGTCGGGGTAGGACTCGACCAGTTCGGTGCGGTCGCCGACGGCGGCGATTTCCTCGCCCTCCACGACGACCGCGCCGTCTTCGATGACCGTCTCGGAGTCGGCGACGACCGTTCCCTGAAGTAACATCCCGGAGCCTCTAAGTCCGGAGTCGGAAAAATACCTGTTGATTTCCCGACGGTCGCCGTCGTGACGCCGAATCGGGGACCGGTCGCCCGGTGAGACGCGGAGGGGACGCACTCGGCGGAACAGGCCACCGCGAACGCTCGGCCGACCGAACCACCGCGAACGCTCGGCCGACCAATCGCCGGATGGGAGAAAGCCCCCGCCCGCTCTCGGTCCTGCGAGCGGGCGGGGGCTTTCGAGACGCCCGTCGGAGCGACTCCGGTGGTCACCGTCACGGTGCGGAGCGAGCGACGAAGCTTTATCCCGCGTCACGAACCAACGCAGAGTAGATGACCGACGCGAGCGACTACGAACCGGTCGAGTGCCCCGTGAGCGACTGCACCTACCGGGACGCGATTCGCCCGGTCGCCGCCCACGTCGGCCGGTCGGACGACGACGGCCACTCGTGGGACCGACTCGGGTACGGCGGGGCGCGCGACTTCGTGGAGACCGAGAAGCGCCGCCAGCAACAGGCCGACGACGGCGGGCAGTCCGGCAGTTCGACTGTCTCCGACGGCGCGAACCCGACCACTGACACCTCTCCGACCACCCGCGCGAGCGACGACGCGGGCGAGTTCACCCGGCAGTCGGGCGAGTTCGAGGGAAGCGAGGGAGAGACCGACTTCGAACTCGGGTTCGAGCGAGACGCGCTGGTCCTCCTGCGCATCGCCAGCCAGTACGACCTGTCGTCGCTGGAGGACCTCGGCGTCGGCCAGTTGGCCGACCTCTACTCGCTTCTGGCCGACCTGAAGAACTCCGCCGAGGACGCCCGCAAGGAAGTCCGGGACGCGCTCTTGGACGAACTCCAGCGGGACACGACCGTCTCTGCCGACTTGGGGAGCGTCAGCCGTCGAACCTACGAGTACCGACAGTTGCGCGACGAGACGACCGTCGAGCGTGCGCTCGCCGCCGCGGGCGTGGACCCCGAGTCTGTTCGGAGTTTCGACAAGTCGAAACTCCGGGAAGCAGTCGAGGAGACCCACCTCGACGAGGACGCGGTGTTCGACGTGGACGAACGCGCCCAGATACGCATCTCCGACTCGAACGACCAGCGGCGGCGCGAGCAGTTCGAGCGGTTGGACGACGCGATTCGGTCGCTCGCGGAAGACGAGAGATGAACCGGTTATAGACACATTCGAGTTTATCTAAGCAATATAATTATTGCTTCGAGCAATTTTTAGTTGACTCTATTTCGGTGACACTGCTCGCTACGCATCGTGACATCGGCGCTCGTTCGGTCGCGCTCCACGCGCCGGAAATCGGAGGTGTCGCCGGGCGCGTCCCTGCGGTCCGACGGCCCGCCGCGGCGTCCCCATCGCCCCGTCGCACAACCGAGGATTCTTCCCCGACCCACCCCGAGGGAAGGGTATGAAAGATTGGGTCATCGACGACGACAACCTCTCCGTCGAGCGAAAGTCCATCCTCCCCGGAGAGGGATTCTTCGTCCCCGACTCCGTAGAGGAAGCGAAAGAAGAGGCCGAGGCCGAAGCGGAACTGACGGGCGCGGACGTTGCGGTCGTCGCTGACCCCGACGCCGACGGACTCGCCTGCACCGCGCTGGTCCGGGAAGTCTACGGCGAGGCCGCCCTCATCGACGCCGGTCCCCACGACCTCGAAGACGCGCTGGAGCGAGTCGCCGACTACAGCGAACCCGGCGCGACCGTCTTCGTCTGCGACCTCTGTCCCGACACCTACGACGAAGTGGGCGAAGCGCTGGAAGTGCTGGCCGACCAAGCGGGCGACTTCCACTGGTTCGACCACCACCAGTGGACCGACCCCGTGGCCGAGGCGGTCCGGGACGCCGGGGTGAACCTCGTCGTCGGCGACAGCGACGAGGAGTGTACCGCCGACGTTGCGGTCCGGGCCATCGACTACGACTTCCCCGACTACCTCGCGGAACTCGCGGCCGTCACCCGCGACCACGACCTCTGGATACGCGACGACCCGCGGAGCGACGACCTCGCGGACTTCTCCTACTGGGCCGAACCCGAGGAGTACATCGAGGCCGTCGCCGAACACGGCGCGGACCTCCCCGAGGACGTACAGGAGTTCCTCGCCGAGATGCGCGTCGAGAAGGAGGCACTCATCGAGAAGGCGGTCGCCCGCGCCGACATCGAGGAAGTCGGGCCGTGGACCGTCGGCGTGACCTACGGCCGGTGTTCCCAGAACGAGGTCGCCGAAGAACTCCGCCAGCAGGGGACCGACGCCGCAGTCGTCGTCAAGCCCTCCGGAAGCGCGTCCATCCGCGGCACCGACAACTTCGAACGCGCCCACGAGGTCGCCCGGCAGGTCAACGGCGGCGGCCACCCGAAGGCCGCGGGGTGCAAGCCCTGCATCTACGACGACATGCTCGACTACGCCCACCACTGGACGACCCGCGGCGCGACGGCCAAGCAGGTGATTATCGAGGCGTTCTACAATCTGGACTGGGACGAGGAGGCGGGAGAAGACGACGGCGAGACCGAAGACGAGAACTGACTACCGGTCTTCGGACTCTTTCCCTTCTTCCCTCTGCTGGCGGTCGTACTGGGCCGACGTGATTCCGATTTTGGCGAACAGTTTGCGTGCGAGCGGCGTTCCTTTTTGAATGCGTGACGGTTCGAGTTCGTTTCCCGTTTTCCGTGATTTGCCCATGTACCGGTTTTAGTCATTATTACCTAAATAGATTCGGGCGGCAAACACGATGACGAGGGAACCGACGAAAGTACCTAACGGTCGAATTCCGTATGCCCGATGTACTACTATCATCCCTGCAGAAACGAGGAGAGAGACAACTCCAATCGAAAGCAAGAGCTGTACGACTTCGAGATACCGGAGGTTCTTTGCTGTCTCTTCAGCGAGTTCCTCCGACCACTCGTCGTACTCGTCTATCATGTTGACGAACCATTCGTCGTGGCTGTACGCGCCGGTAATCACGTCGTTTCGATGAGTTTCCCCGATTCCCGTCGGATACTGCGTGGCAGAGTACGCACCGACTCCGAAGAGTATCGAGACGACGAGCGAGACGACGCCGAGTGCGCCGAGGACAACCGGAAGTAACGAAAACCCACTAATGGCACCCGGACCACCGACGCTGACCCCCGACACGACCAACCCGACCAGAATCACCGCGGTCCGGACGCTTCGCATCGCCTTGTCGTCGATTTCCTCCATCGTTTCGACCCTCTTGTCGTACTCCCGGCGGGACTCCTCGACCGCGTTCTCCAGCGCCTCGGTCGCCGACGCGTCCGGCGGGAGTGCGTCCGACGTATTCGGACCACCGTTCACGGACCGGGCGTTCTGCCTCATCACGTTTGAATCTCCGCACGACTCGACCATCCCAGCACGAACGAACCGCTTAACCGCCGACCGGCCCATCTCCAACCATGAACGCTATCGACGCCGAGAAACCCGTCGTCGGCATGGTTCACCTCCCGGCCCTGCCCGGCGCGCCGAAGTTCTCGGGTGACCTCGAAGAGGTCCGAGAGACCGCCCTCCGAGACGCCCGGCGACTCGAGGCGGGCGGCGTGGACGCGCTGATGGTCGAAAACTTCGGGGACGCGCCGTTCTACCCCGACGACGTGCCCAAGCACGTCGTCGCGTCGATGACCCGCGTCGTCGCCGAAATCGAGGACGAAGTGGACCTCCCGATAGGCGTCAACGTCCTTCGGAACGACGCCGCGGCCGCGCTCTCGGTCGCGGCCGCGACCGAGAGCGCGTTCGTACGCGTGAACGTTCACGTAGGCGCGCGCGTGACCGACCAAGGAGTCGTGGAGGGGCAGGCCCACGAGACGGTCCGCCTGCGCGACCGTCTCGACTCCGACGCCGCCATCCTCGCGGATTTGGACGTGAAACACTCGGCCGCGCTCGCGGACCGACCGCTCGACGCCGAAGCGGTCGCCGAACCGGTCGAGCGCGGACTGGCCGAGGGCGTCGTCGTCTCCGGCGCGGGAACCGGCCACGAGGTCGGCGGCGACCACCTCCGGGCGGTCGCCTCGGCCCGCGACGAGGCGGGACTCGACGCGCCGATTTTCGTCGGAAGCGGCACGACGCCCGAGAACATCGGCGACCTGCTCGGGGTCGCCGACGGCGTTATCGTGGGGACCGCGCTCAAGGAGGGCGGCGAGACGACGAACCCCGTCTCTGTGGAACGAGTCGAGCGACTGGTTGCGGCCGCCGACGAAGTGCGATGAAGAGATGCCTTTATTATTGATAAGTAAAGATAGTCGATTGTGACAAAGAACCCACTTAGCTCGTTCAATATTTACGACATATTCGCTAATATTGTACCGGGGGTTGTATTTCTAATCGGCTTCACGTTTCCTTTTAAACTACAGAATATACTCGGTGGAAATACAGTCTCAATAACAAATATTCTCCTTTTTATTCTCTTCTCATTCGTTCTGGGCCAGACTCTACAAGCAATAGGAGGATGGGCAGATGGAGATCATGGATTTCCACGCTTCATAAAAGACATTCTGAACGAAGAATCGAAATCAAGGTTTGAAGTATCAAGTATTGATGAGACATTTCTGCTACTCTGCAGTACAACCTTCAGACTTCCGTCAAATTTCAACGACTATTATCGGCTTTTTAAGTTGCTTCTGGCGTATCTTGAATATTCGGGACGCTCACGAGCCCTTCGAATGCAGGCATTATATCTGTTCTCGCGTGGAATATGGGTAAGCTCGTGGCTACTCTTTCTTTGGTTCCTTGTCCTAACGGTCTCTATCCGGTTTGAGTACATTTCTCCACAATCACTTGAGCTTGTTAATCTAAATATGGACGATTTAAGGAGTGAAATAGTAATTTTAGCTTCCGATATTGTTGTTCTGTCTTCCGGATTAATCTTTACAAAGATAAGAAGTGAGATAGAAGAAGATTGGATAACGTATGTAGTCCTTGAGTTTTATTTAGATAGAGTCACAGCGCAACAGGGAGAGCAATTTCGGCAAAACATACAGATATAAATGCTGGCCTTAAGTACAAGACGTTTGAGGTACGATATGCCACTAGGAGGGATATGCACATGAAAAACGCTCTCTTTCGGTTTGTTAGTGCTGTTCGTACTAACACAATAATCGGAGCGTTGTTTGCCCTTCCCGGAATCGGACTAGCCTTCTATTTCTCTCCAAATGATGTCGGGTATCTGTTGATATCCACGGTAGCAATGGTACTATACGTTTCTGCACAGCGTGTGAACCAAGAGGAAGAAGTTGGCTCCGAGATTGAAGAAATACCAGAGAACAAGAGGGGCTTTTTCGTTTCGTTACTGATTCTTTCCACCTTCATAATGGTGACTGCACAACTGAGTACAGTTCTTATATTGGCTCAATTTTTGACGGGTGGCTCTGCACTTTTGGTTATTCCGATAGCTGTGTTTTTCCCGTTAATAGACCGACGGATAGCAGAACATCATCTACTTTTCTCCATCGGAGGAATAACAGCCATGGTTATAGTTCGATTATTTGTATTCGTATCGAATTATATCACGTCTCCATCTAGAGACTCATATATATCAGAAGAAATTAGAGAAGTAGGAACATTATATTGAGTTTGTTTGAAATCCTTATTTTTGTTCGAGGAATCTCTGGACTTTGCTCACGGTCGGCAGACCCCCGCGGGCGTTCTCGGCGGTGCAGTTGAGCGCCGCCGTCGCCGCGGCGAAGCGTCCGGCCTCCTCGGGGGAGCGATTGCCGAGGAGCCACCCGTGGACCAGTCCGGCGGTGAAGGCGTCGCCCGCGCCGGTGGTGTCGGCCGTCTCGACCTCGAACGCCGGAATGTCGAGGATTTCGTCGTCCTCGGTGAGCAGGAGCGCGCCGTCTGTTCCGCGGGTGAGCGCGGCTCTGGTGACGCCTCGCTCGCGGAGTTGTGCGACCGCCTCGCGGGGGTCCGCGCCGAGGTACGACCGGGCCGACACCTCGTTGGCGACGAAGCAGTCGCAGACCGGCAGGAGGGCGTCGATGGTCTCGGGGCGGGTGGCCCGGTCTTCGAGTTCCGAGAGGGGTCCGGCGAGGTCGAACACCAGCGGCGGGAAGTCGCCGGGGTCGCTCGCGGCCGCCACGAGGTCCGAGACCACCGGGTCGGGCGCGTACGCGCTGGTGAACGCGAGGTCCGCCCGCCGGAGGTAGTCGCGGTCGGCGTCGGTCAGTCGGAGGTTCGGGACGCTCTCGCCGCCAGCGACAATCATGCGCTTGCCGTCGGGGTCGCGCAGAATCAGCGAGTAGGAGGTCTGTTCGTCAGGATTTCCGCGTCGGACGCGCCGGGCGTCGATGCCCCGATTTCGGAGGTCGGTCAGAATCCGGTCGGCCGCGTCGTCGTCGCCGACGCGGGAGACGACCCCGGTTTCGCGCCCGAGTCTGGCGAGTGCCGCGGCGACGTTCGCGGCGACCCCGCCGATTGCGGTCGATTCGTCCCGGACGAACGCGCCCCCGTCGGGTTCGGGGAGGTTGGTCAGGCCGTACACGCGGTCCACGACGGCGCTTCCGACCGCGATTGCGTCGAGACGAGTCGGCGCTGGTTCGTCGGCGTCGGTCATCGCCGAGGTGGAGGGACTGCGGGAGGAAACACCTTACGACGGCGTTCGGAACTCGTAAGAGAGGTCGCCACCCTCGACGCGGATGGCACCGGCGTCGTGGTCGAAGTAGAGGGCTTCGACGCCGCCATCCTCGAAGTCGTGGAGGGGCATCCCGGCCGAGACCCGGCCGTCTTTCGTGACGAGGAAGGTCGCGCTCCCGACCGTGATTTCGATGCCCTCGCCGCTCTCGGACACCTCGCCGTCGGCGGCGATTTCCCGGAGGTGGTCCGCGACGGCGTTCCAGTCCTCGACGGGGACGCGCTCGTAGTCTTCCATGACGGCCGTGCAATCGTCACCGGCAAAACGGCTTGGGCCAGCGAACCCCGACGACGACGCGACCCCGGCGGCCGACGGCCGCCGGGACGCGCTCGGTGGAACTTCCACCGGGATGCGCCCGGTGAATCAACCGCCGGAACGCCACGGCCGACCAAACCACCAGTCTGGGTGGATGAAAGGGGCCGCCCGCTCGCGTTTACCGTGGTCGTCTGGCCGACCTCTATCCGGAGTGAGCGAAGCGAACGACGGATATGTCGGCCAGCGACCGCGAGCGGGTGGGGGCTTTCTGAGCGTTCGTCAAAGCAGTTTCTACGTCGCTATCACGAGACGAAGTGAACAAACGAGGTGTTTCCGAGCCTTAGTCGATTCACTCTCCAACGACCCGAAGACCGCCACGCGCGTCAGAAGAACCGTCTACGCCGACCCGTCGGCGACCCATTTCTCGGAGTACGCCGTGCCGCAGTCGCAGTAGGCGTAGGCGTGGATGACTTCGCCCTCGGCGTAGAGACCGCCGACCTCCTCGTTCTGTTCCTCGGCGAACGCGAAGACGAACTCGACGTTGCCACCGTCGCAGTCGGGGCAGTCGCCGCCCGCGAGGTCCCGCGCAATCTCGCCGTCGGTACCCATCGCCTGCTTCGCGAACCCCATCGCGTCCATGCCGGTCGCGGTCTTGAACACGCTCCGGCCTTGGTCGCCCTCGACTACCAACACCACGCCGCCGTCTACTGCTTCGCCGTGCTTGGCCAGTCCGTCGCCCTCGCCCTCGACGAACGAGTCGGCGAGAAACAGCGTCACGTCCTCGGGTCGCTCGCCCGCGAGGAACTGCTCGCGTTTGTCCATATCGCCGGTAGGGACGGCGACGGGAAAAGACCCGCGTTCTCGACGGCACGCGAGCAGACCGGACGAGTGAGAGGGTTGAACAGTCACCCCGGCGCGTGCTGGCGCGTCGCCATGGCGACGCGCCAACCGCGCGGGGTCTGCGCGAACGGACGTGAGCGCAGGCTCGTCAGAGCGTGCCTCTGACGGTGGATGAGTAGCGCAACGGAGTGAGCAACGCAATCGGTTGGGGAGGCGTGAGGCCCTCGCGGTGCCGTGCGGGTGCGGTCTGATAGGCGTCGGCAGTCGTCATCTGCGTTCCGCGTCCCGTCTCGTTCCGCGCTCCTTCCGACGAATTCAGAGAGTGATAAGAAGCGTTACCCGGCGCGAACGAGTACGACCGACCATGACCGACGCCGACGACTTCGACGCCGCGCAGTGGCGCGAGCAACTCCAGTCCCACCGCGCAGAGAAGGACGACTTCTTCGGGGACCACCCCCAGTCGCCGATTCCGCCCGAGGAGCGCGACGACTTCGCGGGTCTCGACTACTTCGACCCCGACGCCGACTACCGCGTGACTGCGACCGTCGAGGTCCACGACCGGCCCGACCCCGTGGAGATGGACGTGAGCGCCGGACGACCACAGCGCTACCTCCGGGTCGCCACGCTCCACTTCGAACTCGACGGCGAGGCGTACGAACTCGCGGGCTACCGCCAGCAGGCCGACGACGACGGCCTGTTCGTCCCGTTCCGCGACAAGACGACCGGACAGCAGAGCTACGAGAACGGCCGGTACATGGAGTTCGAGACCGAGGGCGAACTGGAAGACGGCGACGAGATAACGCTGGACTTCAACCTCGCGTACTCGCCGTTCTGCGCCTACAGCGAGACGTTCGCCTGCCCGCTCCCGCCCGAGGAGAACTGGCTGGAGACCGAGATTCTCGCCGGGGAGAAGGCGTAGGAGCGACTCGTTGGGCGACTCGCGCGCCCTCGGGCCGCGCGAGTCGCCTACCACGCAGTGAGAACTAACTGGCGACCCCGCGTCAGTGCCGACCGTCATGTCCGACGACCCCGAAACCGACGACGACCGGACGAGTGGCGACCGGACCGGCGACCCGCCGATGACGAACTTCCCGGTCCCTGACATCGAGGACCTGCCGGAAGACCTCCGCGAGCGAATCGAAGAAGAGACCGAGCGCGCGGGGTTCACGCCCAACGTCTTCCGCGCGTTCGGCTACAAGCCGAGTCACTTCCGGCCCTTTTTCCAGTACCACGACGCCCTCGTGGAGGACACGCCGCTCGACCGCGAGGAGGTCGAGATGATAGTCGTGACCGTCAGCGGCGTCAACGACTGCCTCTACTGCGTCGTCGCCCACGGCGCGCTCTGTCGGTTCTACAGCGAGCGCCCGAAACTCGCCGACCAACTCGCCACGAACCACCGCGCCGCCGACCTCTCGGAGCGACGCCGGGCGATGCTCGACTTCGCCGTGAAACTGACCGAGAAGCCGGGGCGCGTGACCGACGACGACTTGGCGGCGTTGCGTGACGCCGGTCTCTCCGACGAGGAAATCTGGGACGTGGGGAGCGTGACGGCCTTCTTCAACCTGAGCAACCGGATGGCCTCGATGGCGGACATGCGCCCGAACGACGAGTTTTACGACTTCGCTCGGGAGATGGAGTGAGAAATCAGGCCGGGAGCAGGGTGTTAGGGTGCGACGCCCACCGTCAGTAAGGTGCCGAACTCCCGGTAGCGTTCGACCATCGCCTCCCGCGAGTCCCAACTCTCGGTCGGGAACTCGCTTTCGTCGGGAATCTCGGTCTCTCGGTCGGGCACGTTGTCCTGTTCGGCGACGTAGAGACCGGCGTCCCGGAAGGCCTCGCGGTACTCCGCGGCCGACCACCGAGTCATCTCCACGTCGATGTTGTCCTGCCACGAGTGCGAGTGGACGTTCTCCTCGTAGTAGTTGACCGCGCAGAAGAAGGTGCCGCCGGGCCGCAGGACGCGGGCGACTTCGCGCAGGGTCTCGTGAGGGTCGTTGGCGTAGTAGAACGCCTCCATCGTGAACACGTGGTCCACGCTGTCGTCGGCGAACGGCAGGTGGTCGAAGTCCCCCACGAGGAAGCCAACGTCGCCGTCGCCCGCGCCGTCGTCGGTGTACTCCGTGGCGTTGCGCGCCATCTCCGGCGACCCGTCGAGTCCGTAGGCCCGGCCCGCGTCCTTGGTGTCCCGGAGCGCGCGAGCGGCGTACCCGCTCCCGGTGCCGAGGTCCAGCACGGTGTCGCCCGCCTCGACCGGCATCCGGGCCAGCACGTACTTGGCGGTGTGCCAGTGGCGGTCTTCCATCCCCTTGTCGCGGCCGTCGGCCGCCCAGTCGTCGAACTCCTCGCGTACGCTCATGCGCGGAGGGAGTCGTGCCACGGACAAAACCGATTCGGAACGCCGTCCGACTCCGGGTGGCGTCGCCGGGTGGCGTCTCCGGGCAGGTCCGCGGGCACGGGGCTTTTACCCTCGCGGTGTGTCACGTCGCCTATGGTCGGACCGAAGAAGCGCTTCGCGCTCGCTGACACCGCCCAGCAGGTGGTCGGCGGGTTCCTGCTCGCGGGACCGTTCGTCGTCACCGAGGAGGTGTGGGTGCTGGCGAGTCACATGGAACTCTTTCAGGGGGTGTTGACGGTTCTCATCGTCTTCCTCATCGGTTACGGGGCGCTCTACAAGGCTGACGACGACCGGGACCCCGACCGCGAGTCGGAGGTGGCCGGAGTCCCCTCGCGGTTCATCTCGCTGATGGTGGTCTCGTTCGGGTCCGTGGCGATTCTGGCGCTGGTGTTCGACGCACCGGAGACGTTCCTCGCGGAGACGACGTACGTCGGCGGCGAACCCACGATGGAGACCGTCGCCATCACGCTCCGGGCCATCAGCGTCGGGGCCATCTTCAGCGTGGTCGGGGCGGCCACCGCCGACAGCGTGTTCTGAGTCAGGGGTTCCGCGACGGGTGTGTTTCTCACACGCGTCTGACCCGCATTCTTAAGTCGTCGCCACGTATTACCAGTGGATATGGATTATCGACTTGCCATCGAAAACGCCCCCGAGACGGTACCCGGTGGCACGGGTATCCTGCTGCTGCATCCGAGTACCGGTGAGACAGACCGAATCGACACCGACTTTCTGAAGACCGACACCGACCACTTCCTCGTCATCTCGACCCGAACCACCGCGCGAGAAGTCAAACAGAAACTCAGCCACTACGACGTAGACGAGAGCAAGGCCGAGATTCTGGACACCCTGAGCATCGAACGCGGCTACTCGCGCCGAAGCACCGAGAACGTCCACTACGTCTCCTCGCCCGACGACTTGGAGGGCATTCTGGACGTGACGCGGAACTTCCTCGAAGATACCGACGGCAAGCGCCGAATCAGTCTCGACTCCATCACCGAGATGGCCTACTACGCCGACGAGTCCCGCGTTCGGGACGTGGTGCGCCAGATTCTGGGCCTCCTGCGTGAACACGACGCGGTTGGCCTGTTCCACCTCTCGAAGGGCGTCCACGACGAGGAACACGTCGAGAAGTTCATGGGCCTGTTCGACGCCATCGTCGATTTGGACCGCGACGGCGACGTGAACACCGACTTCGAGAGCGTCTGAGGCGCCCTCCTTCCCGACTCTTCTCCTGAAACCGAGGTGAGAGCCACCTCTTTCGACGGAACAGCGCGCCAGTCTCGACTTTCGACCCGGCGCGCGCGAGCAACGCGCGCGAGGGACGAAGTAGAGCGACCGCAGGGAGCGAACGAGGAGGGTGGGGAGGACGAGGGCCGTGCAGTTGCGGTCCTGATTGGCGTCGGGAGTAGCTAGCTTCGTTGTTCCTTTTCGTCGGCGCAGTAGTGTCCCGAATGGTTCAACTCGTAACTGACGGACTAGAAAACACAGACTCGTCTATCGAGTCGTCGCTTCGCTCCTCACCTTCGTTCGTCGCAGAAGCGGGCTGGAAGGGATTTGAACCGGAGCAAGACGTTCCTGCTCACTTCGTTGTCGCCGAAAATCGGAGATTTTCGGGATGACGAGAGCGTTGCTCTCGAACCACGCGGGCGTGCGACTTGCAGGGTTCGAATCCTTTTAGCATCGTACTTTGCGACTCGCGGAGTGGCGAGCGCACGAGGCGCTCGCCGTGTTGCTCGTCGCAAAAGATAGCGGGCTGGAAGGGATTTGAACCCCTGGCCGTCTGGTGTCTTCCACGACCATCCGGAATCTCCGGGTGTGTCGTGCTAAAAGCCAGACGCTCTGCCTAACTGAGCTACCAGCCCTCGATTCACAGATAGCACCGGGCGTAGTTAAACGTTTACTATTTCTCGGACGGCGTCCCGTCGTTGTGTTCCCGTCGTCGAGGAACAACTCGGTCCGTGTAGAAGAGCTAATACAAATAAAATACCTTGTCTAGAACAATAGAACACTATTTAGGCAAATAATAAGACACGTTTAGAACATCTAATTATGTCTCGACACCACAGCCTACCCCTCGACGAGTGACGCAAGTTTTACCGTCGCGTCCTCAGTCGAAACGGTCATGAACGACTTCGCCAGCGAACGCGACGCCGACCTCCGGGAGTTCGCGGAGGGTCTCCTGCGATTCGACACCACCGAAGAGAACGAAGCGCCCGCCCAAGCCTTCGTCCGGGAGCGATTGGACGAACTCGGCTTCGAGACCTACGAGTGGGTCGCCGACGCCGAGGAGTTGGCCGACCACCCCTCGTTTCCCGACGACCCCGGCGAGATTCCGGTCGAAGACCGGCCGAGCGTCGGCGGCGTCCTCGAATTCGGCGACCCGGACGCCGGGCCGACGCTCGTGTTGAACGGCCACGTAGACGTGGTGCCGGTCGCCCGCGAGTCGTGGTCGAGCGACCCCTTCGACCCGACGTGGCGCGACGAGGGCGACGAGGAGACCCTCACGGCCCGCGGCGCGGCCGACATGAAGTCCGGACTCGCGGCCTGCGTCTTCGCGGCGAAGCACCTCCACGAGAGCGCGGCCGACGGTTCGGTTCCGGAGGTCCGGGGACTCGACGGGCGGGTCGTGGTCGAGAGCGTCGTCGGCGAGGAGGCGGGCGGCGTCGGCGCGGCCGCCGCCGCCCGCTCGAACCCCTACCCGTTCGAGCGAGACGCCGCGATAATCGCCGAACCCACCGAACTCCGGCCAATCACGGCCTCCGAGGGGAGTCTGATGAAGCGCCTGCGACTCACGGGGCGGTCGGCCCACGCCGCCACGCGGTGGCGCGGCGTGGACGTACTCCCCTCCTTCGAGCAGATTCGCCGGGCGTTCAGGGACCTCGAAACCGAGCGCGGCGAGTCGGTGACTCACCCCCTCTACGACCGGTTTCCGGTGCCGTGGCCCGTGGTCGTCGGGCGCGTCGAGGCGGGCGACTGGGCGTCGTCGGTCCCCGCGGAGTTGACCGCGGAGCTTCGAATCGGGGTCGCGCCGGGCGAGACGGTCGCGGAAGTCGAGGAAGTCTTCGACCGGCGACTCGCCCAGCTCGTCGCCGACGACGAGTGGTTGGCCGACCACCCGCCGGAGTTCGAGCGGTTCTCGGTCCAGTTCGAGCCGTCGGAAATCGACGCCGACGAACCGGTCGTGACGGCGGTCCAGCGCGCGATGGAGGCCAACGGACTCGCCGAGACCGACCCCCGCGGCGCGACCTACGGCGCAGACGCCCGCCACTACATCGACGCCGGAGTCCCGACGGTGATGTTCGGGCCGGGGAGCATCGAACAGGCCCACTTCCCGGACGAGACGATTGTGTGGTCGGAGGTGCTGACCGCTGGCGAGGTGCTTTCGGACGCCGCGAGGGAGTTTTTGGCGTAGCGAGCGCGCAGTCGCTCAGGAGAACTGCTCGTCCAGCGCCTCGGTGACGACCTGTTCGGGCGGTTTGCCCTCCATCGCCGCGGTGCGCCGGAGTTCCCGGTACACGTCGGTCGGGAGCGACAGGGTGAGTTCGCCCGGCGTCACGCCGTGGTCGGCCAGCGCCTCCTCGACGGGCGTGCCGCCGTTGACCGTGCTGGCGACCGACCGGACTTCCCGGACCGTCAGGTCGCCGTCCAGCACGGCCCACGCGAGTTGGAACCTGTCCTCCCCGCTGACCCGGGCGATGTGCTTGGCGGCGGTCGGTGCGACGTGACCCATGGCGACGTACCGCCGGATGGACTGGGGCAGGTCGTGGACCCGCGCCCACTTCCGGATGAACGCCACCGTCACGTTCCCTCCCGCACGCTCGGCGGCGGCCTTGTACGAGCCTTCGCCGCGCACGAGCGCCGCGCACGCGGCCGCGCCTCGGAGCATGAACACGTTGTCCTCGCCGCCCGCGGTGTTGTCGGCGAACCGCGCGACGACATCGGCGGCCTCCGCGACGCTCTCGGGGTCGTTCGGGTCGAACGCCTTGGCTTGCTGGGCGTCCTGCCCGGTGACGGTCGCATCGCCGCGAACGACTGGTTGGCCGACCGGCGACTCGCGGTCGGTCGGCGGTGCCTCGTCCCCTCGCTCTTCGCTCATCGGTCGAACGGTGGGTCTCGGTGGTCAAAAAGCCGCGGGTCCGATTTCGGGCGAGTGAGCCGCCGAGAACTCGGCGCTCCGTTCGGGCGAAATCGCCAGACGGCGAATAGGTCAGACCTCGGCGATAACTGCTTTCCACGTCGCCAGCGTCGTGACTCCAGTGAGAATCTTCAGCCGACTCGTCGAGCGGCGCCGAGAGAACGACGGGAAAAAGTACGTCTGCACGCTCTGTGGCGCGACGTTCGACGAGCGTGCGGTGGTCGTGTGTCCGAAGTGCCGCGGGTTCGTCGTGACACAGGACGACTAGACCCGGAACCGCGAGCGGCATTGCGACCGGCGATGGCTTTCAGTGTCTCGCGTGCGAAGGAAGCCCCATGGCTCGAACCCGGACCGGCGAGTGGTCGGCGACGGCGATGCCCGAGATGGACGACCGAACCGTCGTCGTCACGGGCGCGAACAGCGGTCTCGGCTACGAGGCGACCCGCGCGTTCGCCCGGAAAGGCGCGCACGTCGTCATGGCCTGCCGGAGCGACGAGCGCGGCGAGGACGCCAAACGACGAATCCGCAACGAGGAGACTCGCGGGGGCCACCGCGGGTCGCTCGAAGTGGCCGAACTCGACCTCGCTGACCTCGATTCGGTCCGGTCGTTCGCCGACGAGTTCCGAGAGACCCACGACGAACTTCACGTCCTCTGTAACAACGCTGGCGTGATGGCGATTCCCCGGCGCGAGACCGCAGACGGCTTCGAGATGCAGTTCGGCGTCAACCACCTCGGCCACTTCGCGCTGACGGGCCTGCTCCTCGAACCCCTGCGCGAGACGCCGGGCGAGACGCGGGTCGTGACCCAGAGCAGTGGCGTCCACGAGCGAGGAGACATCGACTTCGCGGACCTCCAGCACGAACAGTCCTACGACGAGTGGGAGGCCTACGCCCAGAGCAAACTGGCGAACGTGCTGTTCGCCTACGAACTCCAGCGCCGCCTCGACGCCGCGAGCGCGGACGCCGGGGTTGCGAGCGTGGCGTGTCACCCCGGCTACGCCGCCACGAACCTCCAGCGCCGGGGTCCCGAAATGCGGGGTTCGACCGTCCGGCTCTGGGCGATGAAGGCCGCGAACGCGCTACTCGCTCAGTCGGCCGAGGACGGCGCGCTCCCGATGCTGTACGCCGCGACCGCACCGGAAATCGAGGGCGGGGAGTACGTCGGTCCCGGCGGTCTGTTGAACATGCGTGGGTCTCCGGCGGTCCAGCAGTCGAGCGACTCGTCCTACGACCGGGCGCGCGCCGAGCGACTCTGGTCGGTCTCCGAGGAGTCGACGGGCGTGAGCTACGGCCTCGAAGCGAAGACGACCGCGGAGTGAAGCGCACCGAGTCAGAAGTCCAGAATCTCCTCGCCGCGTTCGCGCTTCTCGGCGTCGGTCATCCCCTCGGCGTCGAACGACCCCTGCGGGACCCACCCGTCGAGTTCGTACAGCAGGACGTGAGCGGTGCCGTCGGTCTGGAGCATCCACGCGTTCACCATGTTGCGCCGCTCCTTCTTGCCGGTTCGGAGGGCGTGGACCCACTCGACGGACTCGCTGTCGCCGAGGTCCTCCATCTCCGACCGCTTCATCGCTCGGTCCGGTAGCGACTCCAAGACGCTCGATTCGGACATGGGAGGCGGTTGACGGGCCGTCACAAAAAGGGTCGCTATTCGGAGCGAGTCGCACCGACAGGCCCCCACTTTCTTGGCCGTTCCGCCCGTTTCGGTGTTCGATGCGCCGACAGACACGCTTGCTCGTGGGAGTGTTGGTACTCGCACTCCTCGGAACGGGACCGGTGGGGGCGGTCCAAGCGGGGCCGACGAAACCGGTCGAAAGCGGAGAACCAAGCGCCGAGACGCCCGCGGCGATGCAGGACGCCTGCGACTACGAGTCGCTGTACGACGAGACGATACGGTCGGTCGTCACGGTGCAGGTGCTGACCGCGAACGGGCAAGGACTCGGGTCGGGGTTCGTCTACGACGACGAGGGCCACGTCGTCACGAACCAACACGTCGTCGCCAACGCCTCGACCGTCGAAATCCAGTTCAACCGCGGCGAGTGGCGCACGGCCGAAGTCGTCGGCCGGGACGCCTACAGTGACCTCGCGGTGCTGGACGTGAACGACACGCCCGACTACGCCGACCCGTTGAACCTCGAACCGGTGGTTCCCGACCCCGGTCAACCGGTCGCGGCGTTCGGGAGTCCGCTGGGCCTGTCTGGGACCATCACGAACGGCATCGTCAGCGGGACGAACCGGTCGCTCCCGGCGGGCGGCCCGCAGGGACCCCAGTTCGCCATCCCGAACTCCATCCAGACGACCGCGGCCATCAATCCGGGCAATAGCGGCGGACCGCTGGTCGATTGCGAGGGACGGGTCGTCGCGGTCAACACCGCGACTCTCTCGGGGAGCGAGAACACCGGGTTCGCGGTCCCGGCGAGTCAGGTCGAGCGCGTGGTCCCGTCGCTGATAGCAAACGGGTCGTTCGCACACTCGTTCCTCGGCATCACGTCGGTCGACGTGTCGCCCATCGTCGCGGACGCCAACGGCCTGAACGTCACCCGCGGCGTCCTCGTCCGGCAGGTCGTCCCGGATTCGCCCGCCGACGGGGTGCTCCGCGGCGACCGGGGGACCGAGCGCGTCCGCGGAATCGAGGTTCCGGTCGGCGGCGACGTGATTCTGGCTATCGACGGCGAGAACGTCAGTTCGGGCGAGGACCTCTCTAGCTACCTCACCCGGACCCGACCCGGCGAGACGGTGACGCTGACGGTTCTCCGGAACGGCGAGCGCAGACGCGTCGAAGTCGAACTCGACGAGCGACCGCCGCCGGGCGAGGAGTTGTAATCCGAGAACCCGTTCTTTTCGGCCGCCGACAGTTATGGTCGCTCGGTCCGAAATAGTGGAAAATGCGCGTGTTGGTAACTGGTGCGACCGGGTTCGTCGGCGGCCACCTCGTCCCGGCACTGGTGGAAGCGGGCCACGAAGTGGTCGCGCTCGTCAGGGACGCGAGCCGGTACGACGCCCCCGACGGCGTGTCCGTCGTGGAGGCCGACCTGTTGGACCGCGAGAGTATGGAGGGAGTCTTCGAGGGCGTGGACGCGGCGTACTACCTCGTCCACTCGATGCAGACCGACGGGGACTTCGCGCAACGCGACCGACTCGCGGCCCGGAACTTCGTGGCGGCGGCACGCGGGTCCGACCTCGGGCGGGTGGTCTACCTCGGCGGACTCGGCGAGACCGGCGACGTGCTGTCCGAACACCTCCAGTCCCGGCGGGAAGTCGAGACGATTCTGACGGAGGGTGCGGAGTTCGAGTTGACGACGCTCCGGGCCGCAATCGTCGTCGGCGACGGGAGTGCGAGTTTCCGGATGGTACGCGAGTTAGTGTCGAAACTCCCCGTGATGGTCGCGCCGCGGTGGGTTGACAACGAGTGCCAGCCAATCGCCATCGCCGACGTGGTTGGCTACCTCGTCGGCGTCCTCGACGTTCCGGAGACGGCGGGCGAGACCTACGAAATCGGCGGTCCCGAGGTGCTGACCTACGCCGAGATGATGCGCCGGACCGGTCGGGTGATGGGGAGCGAGCCGACTATCCTCTCGGTTCCGGTCCTGACGCCGAATCTCTCGGCGTACTGGGTGGATTTGGTGACCGACGTTCCCAAGTCAATCGCGCATCCGCTCATCGCGGGCCTGAAGAATCCCGTCGTCGCCGACGACGAGCGCATCCGCGAGTTAGTGGCGGTCGAGTTGACGCCGTTCGACGTGGCCGTAGAGCGCGCGCTGGCGGGTGAGGAATGACCGGCGGCGACGTGAACCGAGGTGGCTCGCCTCCGGGCGACTCGAAGTACGGCGAGACGTGGGTCTACGAGAGCATCGTCGGCGCGATTCCCGGCCTGTCGCTTTCCCAACCGGTCGCGGTCGGCGTCCAGTTCGCGCTGTTCGAAGGGTTGATTCTGGCGTTCGCGGTGGTGTACGACCTCTGGAGCGCGGTGCCCGCCGGGACCGCCGCGGTGGGGGTCGCGGCCGCCGGAAGCTATCTGATGCTGGCGCTTGGCGAGGAGATTCGACGGCTTCGGACCCCTCGGGCGTACCGGCGACTGCTCTTCTCGTCGAGCATCGAGGTGGTCCTTGGGGTGCTGTCGTTCGTCGCGTTGTTGACCTACCTGTTCGCGGTCGATACCCGGAGCGGCCGGGTGGCACTGCTCGCGCTTCTGCTCGGCGAGTCGCCGCCAGCGCCCGCGGTCTACCTCACCCTGCTGGTGCTGTGGGACCTCTGCTACCGCATCGGCACGGGGTGGTGGGCGAGTCTGACGGGACTCTGGCGGACCCTCCGGTACGGCGACCGGTTCGACGCGCAGGCCCGGGCGCGACTGCTCCGCATCGACCTGCTGACCGTCGGGTTCGCGGTGGTCCAACTCGTGTTGGTGCCGTTCGTCTGGGGTCGGACGCTGTTGGTCGCGGCCATCGTCGGCCACGTCGCGGCGGTGACGCTGGTCTCGGGGGCGTCGATGCTCCTGCTCCGACGGTCCTGAGCCTCAGAGCGCGTCGGCGACTCGCTCGCCGGTCTCTAGCCCCGACCGAAGCGCGGCGTGAATCCGGCCCTCGCCGACCACCCAGTCGCCCGCGAAGAAGAGGTCGGCCTCGGTACCCCTGCGTAGGGTCTCGCGGTCGGCCCCGGCGTCCGGGAGCGCGTCCCGCCAGCGAATCACGTCGGCCCAGTCGAACTGGTAGCGGTCCGGGTCGTCCAGCAGTTCGGCGGCGCGGTCGGCGGCCGCGACTGCGATTTCGTCGTTTCCCTCCTCGTAGCGTTCTCGTGACCAGTCGGGCGAGGGTTGGACGACGAGTAGACTCTCGCCGTCGGGGACGTGGCCGGGCTTGCACTCCTCGCGGGAGACCCACCCGATGTCGTGGTCCTTGTCGGCGTTCACGAGGGCGTAGTAGGGCGGGTCCGCGCGGTAGGGGTAGTGGAGCGCGACCGACAGCAGGGTCCGGTAGGGCACGCTGGCCGCGGCGTCCACGAGGTCCCCGCAGAGCGGGTCGTCCCAGTCGCTCCCGTCGAGGAGGTAGGCCGTCGTCGGCGCGGGCGGCGTCAGGACGAGGGCGTCCGCGTGGAAGTCGTCGGAAGCGGTCCCGACGCGCCACCGAGCGTCTCGGGACTCGGTGGCGCTCTCGCGGGCGAGGGTCTCGACTTCGGCATCGGTCCTGACGGACGCGCCGCTGGCCTCGCGGAGTCGCTGGCCGAGGGTCGCCAGTCCCTCGCGGTAGGTCCATTTGCGCGCGTCGTCGCCTTTGCCCTCCGAAATCTCGCCGTCGGCGTCGAAGGTCCAGACCGGACCCTCGGTGTCTACGAGTCCGTCGGCGAGTTCCTCGCCGACGAGAGCGGCGACTCGCGGGTCGTCGTCCTTGAGGTAGTTCGCGCCCGCGTCGTAGACGCACCCGTCGTGTCGGCGGGTCGCGGCCCGGCCGCCGACCGACTCGCGGCGCTCGAAGACGGTGACTTCGGCGTCTGCCTCGCGGAGCGCGTACGCAGTCCCGAGTCCGGCCACGCCCGCGCCCACGACGGCGATTCGGGTCATGGTGGAACCGTGGGAGTCCGACGGGAAAAGGGTACTTGCCTCGGGACGGCGAGCTTCGCTCCCGGACGCCCGGAAAATCCGCCGGGCGGTGGCGCAGTCGACCGGTCGGCGCGTAGCGAAGTCCTCACAGTCCACGGGACGCGCCGGGGGCGCGCGGAATCGCGCGCCCCCGGCGGGGAGGTTCGGGGCGCGGTGGCGGTGCGGTGGTGGTGGTCGTTGCGGGTGCGGTGGTCGTTGCGGGTACAGTGGTCGTTGTGGGTCCGGTGGTGGTAGTTGCGGGTGCGGTGGTCGTTGCGGGTGCGGTGGTGGTAGTTGTGGGGGCAGTCGGCGAGTTCGGTGGCGGTTACGGGTGCGGTGGCGGCACAGTGGCGCTCCCGTCTCCCGTGACGTAAGCAGTATATAGATGCCCTAAGAATAGAAATACAATTCATAGAAAAATAAAAAGATTGCTTTAGGGCAGGAAATCAGTGTTCTCGGCTACCCGCCGAGCGGAACGCCGCCGAACGCGACCAGCGCGACCACCCAGTAGACGACGTAGCACCCGGCGAGCAGGACGCCGTGCCACCGCTTTAGTCGGCCGCCGTGGAGGAAGTACGCCGCGAGCGCGGTCAGGGCGACCACCGCCGGGAGGTGAAACGCGAGGACCGACCGGGAGATTCGGAGGTCGCTCAGGAACACGATGACCCCGACGTTGCCCGTCAGCGAGAAGAGGACGCTCCCGACGACGTTGCCGACGCCGATTTCGGGGACGCCGCGCCGGACCGGTTCGAGGGTCAACAGCACGTCCTCGAAGGTGAGAATCGCGGTCAGCACCGTCGCGCCGAAGACGGTTCCCCCGATGCCGAACTCCCCGACGGCGACTTCCGCGCCCGCCTCCAGTAACATCGACGCGACGACGACACCGGCCAGCGCGAGGACCGCGAGCGCGACCCAAATCCACCCCGCCGCGCGGCGACCCGCGACGAAGCGGTCCTCGGGGATTTCGCCGACCGTCGCGGGAACGTCGAGGCCGCCGTCCGAGCGCACCGTCGCGCCGAGGTCGGTGTTCCGGAAGACGGGCGTGTCGCGCTGGGATTCGCGGACGAGGAGGTAGCCGAACGAGAGGGCGAACACCCCGACCAGCGCGAGACCGTGGACGAACGTCAGCGTCCCGACGAGGACGAACGGGACCAGCGCGACCGGTGCGAGCGCGAACAACACAACGTAGTCGGTCGGCAAATCGACCGCGAACGGTCGGACGATTGCGGCGAGAGCGAGCGTGACGCCGACGATTGCCAGACTCGTCCCGAGCGCGGTCCCGAGTGCCGCTCCTTCGAGGTCCCCCGCCGAGAGGACCAGCGCGAGAACGGTATCGTCGAACTCGACGCCCGTGAAGAGAATGGCGAGCGCGAACAGCGAGAGGCGGAGACCGAGCGCCGCCCGCGTGAGGTAGCCGACGAGTCGCTCGACGCAAGCCGTCAACAGGAGTCCGCCAGCGACGAGGAGCAGTATCGCGCCGACCATCCCGTGACCCTCTGCGAACCCCGTAATCAGCCCCTCTACACCGCCCTCGCTCGCTTCCTCGCCGCCGTCATCTCCGGCGTGACCGTTCACTACTCCGCGATTCTCGTCGGTCCCCTGCGCAACGACCGGCGCGACGGGTATCGCCGCGACGACCAGCACGACCAACAGGAGACCGACACCGACCCGACGACGTGACACGCGTCTCTCACACGACGCGAAGCCTCATGTACCCTCGAATCCGCGTAGCCGAGTTCGTTGAAGAGTTCTACACGGGAGACGAGAGCAGACGAGGAAGCGACGAGGGACGACCGAGGCGGAACGACCCCCGACCGCTTTTGCCCGTGCCGGTCCTCGCGTCGGACATGCCTGCGGACCTCCGACTGCGCCGGTACGAACCCGGCGACGATGACAGAATACTGACGCTGGAGCGCGAAGCACTCGAAGCAGTGGACGCCCGACCCGACGACGAGGACTGGACCGACGACCTACGCGCCATCGAAACGACGTATCTCGACGCGGGCGGCGAGTTCCTCGTCGGCGAACTCGACGGCGAAATCGTCGCCACGGGCGGCCTGAAGCGCATCGACGCCGACACCGCGGAAATCACCCGGATGCGGGTGGACCCCGACCACCACCGCCGGGGGTTCGGGCAAGCCGTGCTGGTCGAACTCGAAGCGGCCGCCAAGACGCTCGACTACGACGAACTCGCGCTCGAAACCACCGCCCGCCAGCAGGCCGCGCAGGGACTCTACGAGAAACACGGCTACGAGCGCACCGACGCCCGCGAGCGCGGCCGGTTCGAGGTGCTGACCTACCGGAAGTCGCTCGGCGAGTAGCTACTTCAGTTCGAGTTTCCGCACGAAGTCGAGGTTCTTGAGTTCGTTCAGCACGTCGCCGGGCACGTCGTCGTCGGTGACGAGATACAGTCGCGGTTCGTCGGTGAACTCCGGGTCCTCGCTGACGGTCTGGCGAATCGAGATGTCGTTCTCCGCGAGCAGTCCCGTCACCGTCGCCACGATGCCGGGTTGGTCGGCGTCGCTCACGTCGATGGTCAGGACGTTCAAATCGAGGACGGGCGCGAGGTCCATCAGACTCGGAATCGAGGAGATGTTCTGGAAGATGCGCCGGAGGTCCTCGTCGGCGAGGATGGCGTCGGTGGTCGAGTCCACGACCCGGCGGTCAACGTCGATTTCCCGAGCGATTTGGGTGTTCGGAATCTCGATGCCCCCGGAGACGACCCGCCCCTCGTCGCTGACCGAGAAGCCCCGTTCGAGCAGGAGTCTGATGACGGCCTGCTGGGAGGGACTCCCCTCGAACTTCTGCATAATCTCGTCGAACATCTATTGGCTCGGTATGGGACGGCGAAGGGTTTAGTGGTGTTGTTGTTCGGCGTTTGGCCGACGTTACGTGCGTAACAGCTCTCCTCCACCTCGACGTACGCCACAGGAACGGCTCAAGTCTGTCGCCGGTCATAAATGACCCCTCCCTCGGAGCGGTCAACCCGCACCGCACATCACCGCGAACCATCCCCTCCCCAACCGATTGCGCTTCTCGGCCTCCGCTTCGCTCCGGTCTGTGATGCTCATCCCTCGCACGAGGATGGCGCGAGATGAACTCGCGCCAGCGCGCGCCGACTGCGAAGGTAGAGCCTTGCGTTCGCCGGACGAACGTTTAAATCGGATAACGAAGGAACCGACGACCACGAGGAGCGAACGAATGGACCGAGACCCCTCGAACGACGCCCGGCGAGACAGTCCGGAGTGGAACCGGAACCAGTTCCCGGCGTGAGCGTGAGCGAGGAGTACGTGGCGGAGTTCCAACGAGCGTCGTGGACCGAGCGCGAGTGGAACGAATGGATGTTGCGTGAGTACAGCAATTGGCTTTCGGAGGCAAACGAGATGGTCCGCGGTGAAACACGGGTTCTGTTTTACGCGAAAGCTCTGCTCGGAGCGGGACTGGTCCTGCTCATGTTGGGCGTCGCATCGGGAATCGTCGGCTTTACTGACCCTATCACCGCTTTCGGAGTGGCGACACCGACGTAGCGAACGCACTTACGCTTAAGTGAGATAGCGAATCTAGATTAGATATGGGAAAGTCGCCGAAAACGGGTCGGGAGTTGGAACCGCAACGAGGCCGGAAAGGACCGAAAATATTCGCTCGCATCGTTCGTTACTTCGGAAAAGACGACGACTGACCTCGCTATCGCACCGTCAGCCTATAACTGCCCCTTCGTACTCGCAACGTCGCTCCGCCGCTCGTCAATCCGAGTAGCATCATCTAGCGCCCGCGCCAGCGACTTGAACATCGCCTCGATTTCGTGGTGAGCGTTCTCGCCGGAAACCTCGACGTGAAGGGTCAGGCCCGCGTTCGTCGCCAGCGAGCGCATGAAGTGCTTGGCCATGTGGCTGGTCATGTCGCCGACGGTGGCTTGGGAAAACTCGCCGTCGAACTCGAAGAGGGGCCGCCCGCTCACGTCCACGACGACGCCCGCGACTGCCTCGTCCAGCGGAACTTTCCGGTCGGCGAAGCGCACGATGCCCCGCTTGTCGCCCAGCGCCTCTTCGAGGGCCTCGCCGAGGGTGATGGCCACGTCCTCTACGGTGTGGTGGTCGTCGATTTCGAGGTCCCCGTCGCACCGGACCGTCAGGTCGAACAGGCCGTGTTTGGCGAAGCTTTCGAGCATGTGGTCGAAGAATCCCACGCCCGTCTCGACGGTGGCGTCGCCGTCGCCGTCCACGTCGAGGGTCACGTCGATGTCCGTCTCCGCGGTTTCGCGCGTCACCGCGGCGGTTCGGTCGCTCATGTCCGAGGATTGGCCCGGAGATACAAGGCCGTTGTCCTCCCCGAGCGCGGCGTCGGCGGACATCCGACAGTCGTCTGATGAAGTTATATCACCGACTTCGTTGTATCCGAAGTCGGGAGTCATGTCGAAGAAGGACGTTTTGGGTGCGCTCGCCGCACTTACGGGAGGACTGCTGTCGGTCGGTAAGGGAGCGATACTCGGCGTGGCGCTGGTCGCCGTCGGCGCGTACGTGTTCGCGGCGACGAGAACGAGACCGACTCGGGATAATCTGACCGCAGTGGTCGGAAACCTCGCCAACTAAATCGACTTCGCTTCTTCGAGCGTGAACTCGCCTTCGTAGAGCGCGGTGCCGACGACCACCGCCGCGGCCCCCGCCTCGCGGAGCGCGCGCACGTCCGCGAGCGTGGCGACGCCGCCCGACGCCACGACCGGAATATCGACGGCCTTGACCACCTCGCGCACGCGGTCAGTTTGAACGCCCGCGAGTTGGCCCTCCACGTCAACGTCGGTGAACAGAATCGCGCCAGCGCCCAACTCCTCGTAGCGCGCGGCGGCCTCCGCCGGGTCGAGTCCCGTGCCTTCGGTCCATCCCGAGACGACGACTTCGCCGTCCTTGGCGTCGAGACTGACCGTCACGGAACCGGGGTACTCCGCCGAAATCTCTTCGACGATTTCGGGATTCTCGACCGCCGCGGTCCCGAGAATCACGCGGTCCACGCCGCGGTCGAGCAGGTCCGTCGCGTCCGCGACGGTCCGGATGCCTCCCCCTAACTGCACGTCCACGTCCACCGCGTCGAGGATGGCGTCCACGGCCTCGGCGTTGGCGCGTTCGCCCTCGAACGCGCCGTCCAAGTCCACGAGATGGAGAGTCTCGGCGCCCTGTTCGACCCACTGCTCGGCCGCCGCCACGGGGTCGCCGTAGGTCTTCTCGGTGCCGCGTTCGCCCGCGACCAACTGGACGACTTCGCCGTCCTGCATGTCCACCGCGGGGACGACTTCGAACTCGGGGAAGTGTGTCATCGGACGGTCGTAGGACGAGTAGCGTTAAAGGCCCACTCTTTTAGTGCCTTTCCGGCGAACGAACCGACGTGAAACAGTCCCGCTTCCGGTACCTCGGCGCGTTCGACTTGCTCCTCGTCGCGGCGTTCGTCGCCGTCTTCGGCGTCCGTGCGCTCACGGCGAGCGTCGTCGTCCCAGCGATGGCGCTCGCTGGCGTCTCCGCAATCGTCGCGGGAAGCGTCGCTGAAGTGTCGGTCGGTCCGCTGGCGCTCTCGTGGCGTCACTTCGTCGGCGCGACGTACGCGCTCTTCGGCCTGCTCCTGCCCGGTAGCTACCTGTCGAGCGTGGTTTCGGGCACCGCGAGTCGGGCGGAACTCGCGCTGTTCGCCGTCGCGTCGGTCGGTGCGCTCTCGTTACTGTTCTACGGGTACGACGTGGTTCGGGGCGGCGAACACTTCGAGGTCGAACCGGACGTAGAGACCGTCGTAGGTCGGTAGGAATCGTCCGCCCAGTTAGTGGTCGCGGTAGTTCTCTACGTCGAGACCATCGACCTTCTCGAAGTCACCGTCGGCGGTGACGAGCGGTACGTCGAACGCTCTCGCAGTCCCCGCGATGTAGGTGTCGGTCGCGTTGATTTTCTCTCCGCGCGCGCTGAGCGTGGCGCGAATCTCGGCGGTTTCGACCGCGGCCTCGTCGGTGAACGGGACCGCACGGACCCATCCGTACTTCGCTTTCGCTTCTTCGCGGGTCAGGTCCGTCGTCCGAAACAGTCCAGTGTACATCTCCGAGAGAACGACAGTCGGTGCGCCGAAAATCGTGTCATCGTTTCGACCGAGGTAGTCCGCGGCGGCTCGTTCTCCCTGCGCATAGCCGACGAGAACCGAGGCGTCGAGCAGTTTCATCCGTCGGCGTCCCCGTCGAAAGCGTCGAAGATTTCGCGCTGGCGTGCTGTCGCGTCGGCGTCGAACCGCTCGCGTTCGGCTTCGACGGCCTCGGCGAACTCCTCGCCGACTTCGCCGTCGAGGAATCCGAAGTTCGTCCGCCAGTCGCCCTCGGCGTCTTCGAGGAGTCGCTCGATAGTGTCCGAGAAGCTCTCGTCGCCCTGCTTGTGGGCTTTGAGGTGTTTGTAGACCTCTTCTCGGATGCCGATGTTCTTCGTCGCCATTTCGTTTGTGTTTGTGTTTGCGTACGAGATAAGCGTTGTCCCGTCTCGCGCTCGCCCGCACTTGCGCTCTCGCCCGCACTTGCGCTCTCGCTCGCACTCGCTCCCGCAACACCCGCATCTATCGGTCGTTTCAAGCCCCCGGCATCCGAATCCCCTGCCATGACGCTGGTAGCGTTCGACTTCGACGGGACGCTCTCGGACTCGGAGATGACGGTTCTGCTCGGCGAGCGACGGGGAGTCGCCGACGAGATGGCCGACATCACCGAGCGAGCGATGAACGACGAGATTAGCTACGCCAAGAGCCTCCGGGACCGGGCCGCTCTGCTGGAAGGTCTGCCGGACGCGAAGGCCGAGGAAGCCTTCGACGACGTGTACCTCCGACCCGACGCCGCGACGGTGATTCGGGAACTCAACGAGGCGGGCGTGACCACGGCGGTCCTGACCGGCGGGTTCGAGCGCGGCGTCGAGGTGGCGCTGGAACGCGAGGGCGTCTCGGTGGACACCATCGTCGCCAACCGCCTCCCGGTCGAGGACGGCGAACTCACCGGCGAAGTCGAGGGTCCGCTCATCGAGGGGACGAAAGACGACGCGCTCGAACGACTCGCCGGGGAGCGCGAAATCGCCATGAGCGACACCATCGCGGTCGGCGACGGCGCGAACGACCTCCCGATGCTGGAAGTCGCGGGTCTCGCGGTCGGTTTCCTCCCGAAGTCCGCGGTCCGGCCCGCCTGCGACACGGTAGTCGCCACGATGGAGAAACTCCGCGACCTGTTCGAGGAAGAGGGACTGCTGGACTGACGCCGCGCCCGACCCACCAACCGACAGGACGCGCCCGACCCACCAACCGACAGGACGCGCTCGGCCCACCAACCGACAGGGGTGGATAAAGGGGCCGCCCGCTCGCGGCCGCAGGCCTGTGGTCGTCTCAGCGACCCCTATCCGAGACGAGCGAAGCGAGTCGAGGATATGTCGCTGAGCGACCGCGAGCGGGTGGGGGCTTTCGAGAAAGTCATCGTAGTTCTCGTTCCTGCGGTGCGTAGCGAGCGGGCGGGGGCTTTCGAGGAAGTCACCGTAGTTCTAGTTCCTGTGGAGGCTATTCGAAGCGAGCGACCACAGAATCCATCTTCCAAAACGCCCGATTTCGGCCGCGTGATAGCACGTATCCTACTATCTTTATCTCTTCACCGAGCCTATAGGAAGATGGTGAAGTAGAATGGCTCGATACGACCCCTTCGAAGAGATGGACCGAATGTTCGAACAACTCCGCACCCGCGTATGGGCCCCCGAACGGTCGCTCGGCACTGACCGGTCGCTCGGCACTGACCGGTCGCTCAACGCTGGTCGGTCGCTCGGCGGCGAACTCGGGACGCCCGCCCGCGAGCGCGGGGGCGTCAGCATGGACCTCAAGAAGCACGGCGAGAAGTTCGTCTTCGTCGCCGACCTGCCGGGATTCGAACGCGAAGACATCGACCTCACGTTCGAGGAAGGCGTGTTGACCCTCGACGCCGCCAGCGAGATGCGCGAGGAGACCAGCGACGAGGAAGGCGACATCGCCCTCCGCGGCGAAATCGCCCGCTCGCGCCGGGTCGCAGAGCGCGTGACGATTCCCGAGGCAATCGTCGAGGACGAGATTACGGCCTCGTACCGCAACGGCGTGCTGGAGGTCCACCTGCCGCGTGTCGAACCCGAGGCGGACGCCGACGGCGGGAAGAAAATCGACATCGGCAAGTAAGCGTTCTTTTTCGACGCGCGCGTCGTGGACGGACACCCTTGTACGTCTCTCAGACTCTTCTACAATCTTTAAAGACAGTTTTTCGATTGTTTTACGAATGTATTTCGTTGTCACCGACGGATAGCTGTCGCGGTCACCGGTGACAGAACACCGCGACGACCCCGACAGCGAGAAGCGAACGGCAGGCTTGAACCGACGAAGACCGCACTGCACAGCACCGCACGACACCGCGCCCCGTTCCTCCCCGCCGCGTTCGCGCGGTTCCGCGCGAACGCGGCGCGTCCCATGGTCTGTGACGCCGAGCGGAGTCCGTGGACCGAGACCCCCTGCGCGCAACCTCGTGGTCAGTGTCACCGAACGCAATCGACTCTCGTCCGCGACTCGTGACCGACTCGCTCCGGCCCTCACCGCGTCGCGCTTCGGAATAACTTTTGCCCGCGGGTACTGACTCGGGGACATGAAAGTGTTCGGGTCGAGTGGCACTCGCGGGGTCGCCAACGAGGAGTTGACCCCCGAGTTCGCACTCAAAGTCGCCGAGGCCGCGGGGACGGTGTGGCGGGCCGACCGAGTAGCGGTCGCCCGGGACACCCGCGCGACCGGAAAGATGCTCGCCGACGCCGCCGCCAGCGGACTCGCCAGCGTCGGCGCGGACGTGGACCGACTCGGAATCGTCCCCACGCCGGGCGCGCAGGCGTACGCCGAGCGAGAGGGCACCCCGGTCGTGATGATTACCGCCTCGCACAACCCGCCGGAGTACAACGGCGTCAAGCTAATCGGCGACGACGGGGTGGAACTCGCCGTCGAGCAACTGGAGCGCATCGAACAGAAGTTCCTCGCCGAGAAGTTCGAGTCGGTACGCTGGAGCGAGACCGGAGAGACCCGCCGCGTCGAGGGCGCGCGCCGGGCGTACGTCGAGGGACTGCTCGACGCCGTGGACCGCGAGACTATCTCGGACGCCGACCTCACCGTCGCGCTGGACCCCGGCCACGGCGCGGGGTCGCTCACCAGCCCCGAGTTCTTCCGAAAACTCGGCTGTCGCGTCGTCACCGCCAACAGCCAACCCGACGGCCACTTCCCCGGACGGAACCCCGAACCCGTCCCGCAGAACCTCGGCGACTTGGGCCGACTCGTAGAGGCCAGCGACGCCGACGTTGGCATCGCCCACGACGGCGACGCCGACCGAGCCATCTTCTACGACGAGAACGGCGAGTACGTCGAGGGAGACGCCACGCTCGCGGCGCTGGCGGCCGCCCAACTCGAACCCGGCGACTCGGTGGTCTCGGCGGTCAACGTCTCCCAGCGACTCGTGGACGTGGCCGACGACCGGGACGCCTACCTCGAACTCACGCCCATCGGTTCGACCAACATCATCACCCGCATCCGGGAGCTACAGGCCCAAGACAAGTCCGTGCCGGTCGCGGGCGAGGGCAACGGCGGCATCTTCTTCCCCGACTACCGCCTCTCGCGCGACGGCGCGTACACCGCCGCGAAGTTCCTCGAACTGCTCGCGGACCGCCCGGCCAGCGAAGTCGTCGCGCCCTACGACGGCTACCACAACGTCCGCATCAACATCGAGTACGACGACGACGCCGAGCGCGAGGCCCTGTTAGCCGCCGCAGAGCGCGAGGCCGACGAGTCGTCTGCCGACACCACGACCCTCGACGGCTATCGCATCGACTACGGCGATGCGTGGGTGCTGGCCCGACCGAGCGGCACCGAACCGATGGTCCGAATCTACGCCGAGGCCCGCGAGGAGGCCCGCGCCGAGGAGTTGGCCGAGGAGATGGAAGGCCAACTGCGGGCGGCGAAGGCGGAAGTGTAGTCAGATAGCGTTCGAAATAGACGTAACCTTTTAGACGTTTAGTCCGCAATTCACACGTGAGGAAGCGGAACAGACCCTTGCAAACCGCGGGGTGTGTTCCGGTGAGGGGCGCGAGGTAATGGCTCACGCCCCGATGACTTCCGTTCTACCTACGCGAGTTCGGTTAGATACTGCTTTAGCGTTTCAGATTCGAGTCGGGTTTCGACGACCCTCTCGAACCGTCTACCGGACGAAAACCCACTCTTTGGTGGTCGCCGCCCTTCTATCCACGCTATCACCCGTGACTGTTCGGTAGCCGTTTGCTTGGCCCCCGACGTTCGAAGCCAGTACAGCGGTGCTGGTTGAACGTCCTCGCACGTCCAGTCGGAACTCACCCAAATGACTTGTTTCGGTAGCTGTCGAATGCCTATCTCGCCGTCGGCGAGCGTCTTCCGGACGTACCCCGCGATGTAATCTGCGGTAGTCACTTCTGGATACGTCAAGTCCGCGTCTGGAAGTGACGAGACGTAGACCGAACAGATGGCAGACTGAAACGACGCGTTGAACTGGGCACTCGCTTTTTTACGGAGATAGAACTGGTTATCACCGTACGTTTCCGCGTTTCCGTCGTGGAGAAGCACCGCGTCACCCTCGAAGTCGGGCATCCGGTCGTCGTGGGGTGTCGTCAATGCCTTGCTACTCACGGTGCAGGCAATCGCCGCACGCTTGGGGACATTGTAGGCTTCCCAACCGACGGCGGCACACCACGTTACTGGAGTCGAATCGAGCGAAGCGACGAGACGTTTCACGCGCCTGTCCTGAGTCGCTTTGGCCCTATCGGCGACGGACAACGAGTTGGACTTGTTCCTCCACGGGTTCAGACCCGCGTCGATTAGATGCTCGGCGAGTTGCTCTCCGTAACTTCGCGGACACTGAACCGCACAGATAACGAACGGTCCTCCGTTTCCGTCGGGATTTCCGGACTCGTCCACGCCGACTACGTGGTCAAGCCGTTTTCGTTCCCCGGAGTCGTCCCTTACCTGAACAGACCGTAACCCCATTTAAAATGCAATAGCTAATATACGTATTTAAGACCGTCTCTTTCGTCGGTCGTTTATTCGAGGTCTGACTACCGCTCGGGATACTCTTCTCGCACGTCTTCCAACCGCTCTTTCTGCTCGCGCAGGTCGGCCAACTCCGCGGCCACCTCGCCGCTGGCCACTCGCTCTCGCTCGGCGTCGGACAACTCCGCCTTCGCTTCGGCGGCGGTCCGCAGTCGCTCGAACCGCTCGGCGTCCCGGACGACCGCTTGCACGTCCCTCAGGTCGGCGACCACCGCTTCGGGGGCGAACCGCGCGACGACCGAGACCAACTCCTCGACGCGCCACCGCAACTCCGCGGCGGGTTCCGGCGGCCACGCCAGTTGCAGGGGGTCGGCGTCGAGTCGTTCGAGGTAGGTCTCGTTGGTCGCCACCGCGCGCTTCAGGGCGGCGGGGTCCTCGACGTAGTGGTCGAGTTTCGAGTTCGAGTAGCGGGCGTACTCCAGCAGGTCGCCAATCGTCTCGGTCCCGGCCTCGCGGGTCTCGACGTACTCCCGGAGGGTCTCGGGCGGGTCGCGGAACCCGACCAGCGAGTAGTCGTGGGTCGCGGCCACGAACGAAAGCACCTCGCGGGCGCCGGTCTCGGCCTTGAACTCGGCGAACGCCTCGCTCACGGCGTCGTTGTAGGTCTCGATGGGGTCCCGAATCTTCTCGATTGGCGCGTCGAGGTCTGCCTCCCCGAGTTCCACCAGTCGCTCGGCGTCGGCGATGTCCTCGCGGAGGTCCGCGATTGCGTGGCCGACTTCGCGCCGGACTTCCCGGTAGCGTTCGAGCGCGGCTCGTCGCTCGGCGAGCAGTCCGGCGACTTCGCCCGCGGGTTCGAGGTCGGCGCGGGCGCGCTCGAAGTCGTCCTCGCTGAGTCGGCGCTTGTCGAACCGGTCGTTGGCGGCCTCGAACGCGTCTCGCCCGGGCATCTCGTCGGGGAGGTCCTCGACCAGCGAGGCGAAGGCGTCCTGAAACTGGATGAAGTTCTTGAAGTTCTCGCGGCCGGTTCCGGTCGCCTGCCCCTCGTAGCGGTCGAGCAGGTCGGTCGCTCGGTCGTAGGCGTCGGCGACGGTTTCGACCGTCGCCTCGCCGTAGTCGGCGATGTCGGCGTCCACGTCGCGGTAGGCGGCGTCCGCGTCGGCGAGCGACGCTGACAGGTCCGACCGGGCCGCCGCAGTCTGTTGGTCGCTCATCTTACTCGTACACGTCGTCGGGGTCGAAGGCTTTCTCGCCGACGACTTCACCGTCGAGCGTCCGGTAGAAGCACGACTCGTACCCGGTGTGACACGCGCCGCCCTCCTGTTCGACGAGGTAGAGCAGGGAGTCGCCGTCGCAGTCGGCCCGGACCTCCCGGACGCGCTGGACGTGCCCGCTGGTCGCGCCCTTCTGCCAGAGTTCGTCTCTGCTCCGGGAGTAGTAGTGGGCCAGTCCCGTCTCGCGGGTCTGTTCGACGGCCTCGGGGGTGACGTACGCGAGCATCAACACGTCGTCGGTGTCGGCGTCCTGTGCAATCGCGGGGATGCGACCGCTCTCGCCGAAGTCGAGTTCGACGGCGAAGTCGGCGACTTCGCCGTCGGCACCCGCATCGGCGTCGGTCTCGGCGCTGTGGGCGTCGCTCATTGGAGGCAGTTCGGCGTTCCCGGCGATATGTTTTGTGTGTCGCGGGACGGCGGTGTTTCCCGACGAGGACCGACCCCGGTCCCGGCCGAACCTCCAGTCGAACCCAGTTATTTTCCGTTCGGCGTCTATGCAATCGGTATGCAACCGACTTCCAGCAGACGGCGCTTCCTCTCGGTCGCGGCCGTCGGCGCGGCGGCGGGTCTCGCCGGGTGTTCCGAGTCCGCCGACGAACCGGGCGGGCAGGCGACGACCGACTCGTCCGGAACCGAGACGGCAACTACGGGCGACCTCCCCGAATCGGTCGGACTCGAAACGCTGGCGACCGGGTTCGACGTTCCGCTGGACGTGGCGTTCGCGCCCGAGACCGACCGTCGCTACGTCGCCGACCAGCAGGGCCGGGTCTTCGTCCACGAGTCGGGTGGCCTGCGCGAGGAGCCGTTTCTGGACCTGCGCGATACCGTCACCGTCGGGAGCGAGACCGGACTGCTCGGCATCGCGCTCCATCCCGACTTCGCCGAGAATCGCCGGGCGTTCGTCCGGTACAGCGCCCCGCCGCGAGACGGAACGCCCGGCGGCTACAGCCACACCTTCGTCCTCGCGGAGTTCGAGGTCGGCGACGACGGCAGGCGGGCAAAGCGCGACTCCGAGCGGACGATTCTGGAAATCCCCGAACCGCAGGGCAACCACAACGCCGGGTCCGTCGTCTTCGGTCCCGACGGCTACCTCTACGTCGGCGTCGGCGACGGCGGGTCCGGCGGCGACCGAGGCGCGGGCCACGTCGAGGACTGGTACGACGCGGTTGGCGGGGGCAACGGACAGGACGTGACCGAGAACTTGCTCGGGAGCGTCCTCCGCATCGACGTGGACGGCGAGTCGTCGGGCGACCGCAACTACGCGATTCCCGACGACAATCCCTTCGCGGGCGACGGCGCGGGCCTGCCCGAACACTTCGCGTGGGGCTTTCGGAACCCGTGGCGGATGGCGTTCGACCGGGGGCGACTCCTCGTCGCCGACGTGGGCCAGAGCGGGTACGAGGAAGTGAGTCTGGTCGAGAGGGGCGGCAACTACGGATGGAACGTCAGGGAAGGCACCCACTGCTACTCGGCCGACGACTGCCCCGACCGAACCCCCGACGACGTTCGTGGCGGCGAGCGACTCCGCGACCCGGTAATCGAGTACCCACACTCCGGCGAGGGCGTCACCGGCGTCTCGGTCATCGGCGGGCAGGTCTACCGCGGGTCCGCGCTCCCGGACCTCTCGGGAACCTACCTCTTCGCGGACCTCGCGGCCCGCGGGCGACTGTTCGCCGCGATGCCTTCCGGCGGCGACGGCGGCGGTGACGGGGGTCTCTGGACGACCCGCGTCGTGGACGCGGCCGACGACGACGCCGGGAAGGTCGGGCGGGTCTACTCGTTCGGCCGGGACGCCGACGGCGAAATCTACGTCCTCGCCAGCGGCGACGACGGCGGCGGACTCCACCGGGTCGTCCCCGCGGAGTGAGGTCCGGCGCGCGGGTCGGTCCGCGGGTCGTCCAAAGGCCGACCCGCGGACCGACGGAAGGAAGGCCGAGGGGGACGAATCCGGCGACGAGACGAATGGGCGAGGACACCTTCCGAACGGTCGGCGGTCGGGGCCGGGCCGCCTTCGAGGTCCGTGGCTCGGAGTTCGTCGGCCACGCCGCGCCCGCGGCCGACCGCGAAGACGCCGAGGCGTTCGTGGCCGAGATTCGCGCGGAGTACGACGACGCGACCCACAACGTGCCCGCCTACCGGGTCCGGGAGTCGGGCGGCACGGGGTCGGGCGGCGGGATGCTCCGGGAGTACGGCGACGACGACGGCGAACCCTCCGGGTCGGCGGGCAAACCGGCGCTCAACGTCCTCCAGCAGGAGGGCGTCGAGAACGTCGTGGCGGTCGTGACCCGGTACTACGGCGGGACCAACCTCGGGGTCGGCGGACTCGCGCGGTCGTACTCCCGCGGGGTCAAGGAGGCAATCGAGGACGCCGGAGTCGTGGAAGAACGCCCCCACGAACGGTTCTCGGTCGCGGTCGAGTACGACGACTCGGGGACGGTACGCGGGATTTTAGAGAGCGCGAGCGCGGAGTTCGAGGCCGCCTACGAGGAGAACGTCGCCTTCGAGGTCCGGGTGCCGGTCGAGGACGCCGAGGGACTCAGGGACCGCATCCGAAGCGCGACCAGCGGCCGGGCCGACATCGACGGCGAGGCGTGAGGACGCCCGAGAAACCCGACGCGGACCGCGGTTTCGGGGATTGGCACGACCCGCGGGACTGCGCACTCCGCAACTGGCACGGGGTGCGCTCGGCGTCACTGACCACGGGGTGCGCTCGGTGTCACAGACCACGGGACGCGCCGCGTTCGCGCGGTTCCGCGCGAACGCGGCGGGGAGGAACGGGGCGCGGTGCGGTGTGGTCGCGGTGCGGTGCAGTGGCGGTGCTGTGCGGTCTTCATCGGTTCAAGCCTGTAGCTAGCTATCGCTTCTCCTCCCCCTGCAAATCGGAACGTCGAACCTCACTCACTCCGATGACCGTCGAACCCCACTATTCCGAACGTCCCAATCCGAACGTTTTCACTCCCCGGCGACCCTCGTTGAGACATGGGCATCAGCATCGACGAGAAGCGGGTCTACGACGCCAGCGAGGGACCGACGCCGGTGTACGTCGTCGGCGAGTTCGGCGTGGCCCGCGTGGACACCTCAGACGACCTCGTGGGCGAGTTCGGACTGGCCCGCCAGTGTTCGGCCCGCGACGCCGCGGGAGCGGACGGCCGCCTCGTGGTGGCGACCGACGAGGACGTGCTGGTCGGGGTCTTCGGCGGCCAGAGCAACCCAAACGATTCTAAGACAAACGGAAACAATTCCGAAGGAAAGGAAAACGTTTCCGAAGCGGGCGAAGACCCCGCCTTCGAAGCACTCGGCGTCGGCCCGTCCGTGGCGGTCGGATTCGCCCGTTCCGGGCGAATCCTCGCGGCGCGCGAGGACGGGACGGTCGTCAGAGGGGCGGACGGCGACTGGACCGAACTCGGCGAGATTGACGACGTGCGGGCCATCGACGGCGACTTCCTCGTCGCGGCATCGGGCGTCTACCGGGCCACGGCCGACGGTCTCCGGCACGTCGGCCTCGAAGACGCCCGCGACGTGTCGGCGGCGGGGGTTCCGCTGGCGGCGACCGGCGACGGACTCTACCGACTCGCCAACGGGTGGGTAGACGAACTCGACGGCGACTTCGGCGCAGTCAGCGCCGAAGTCGCCAACTCCGGAACGCTCGGCCGGGCGCACGCCGCGAGCGACGAGGGCCTGTTCGCACGCGAAGGCGAGGCGTGGACCGAAGTCGCGTTACCCGTCGAAGAGCGGGTGGTCGCGCTGGACGACGGCGAGGGAACCTACGCCGTCACCGAGAACGGGACCTTCCTGCTGTCGGTCGGCGACGGGTGGAATCACCAGATTCTCGGACTGCGCGGCGTGCGAGCGGTCGCCGCGCCGTAGCAGGTGAAAGCAGTCGAGCGAGAGAGCAGTCGGGCGAGATTCGGGGGCGGTCAGTGCCGAGCGATTGGCAACTGAATCCGGAAGGCCGACCAGTAGAACTCGGCGACGAACTAGACGAGCGCAGTCGCCACCGACCCAGCCAGCGCCGCGAGTTCCACGAATCCGACCCAACTCGGCAGGACGTAGATGAGTCCGTTGACGACGATACCCGGAATCAGGTTCTTGACGGTGAGAATCGCCGAGGCGACGAACGACCCGTTCTTGCCACCGAACTCGGCGCTGGCGGCCGCCGGGCCGCCCTCCGAGGCCGGGATGTAGTCGGGGTTGTGATGTTCGTAGAGGACGCTGTGGTCGTCGTCCGCGCCGAGCGTCCAGTTTTCGAGCATCCCCTTCCGGCGGTCGAGAAACACCACTTGGTCCTGATTCCGGGGACCGACCATGAATCGGCCGTCGGGAAGAGCTTCCACGTCGTTGACGTGCGTCCAGTCTTTGGGCCACGCGCCGCCGCTCGACAGGTCGAACTCCTGTTTCGCCCGCCACGCCCACTCGACGCGACCGTTGGAAACGTTCAGGACGAACACGCGGTCAAGGTAGATGTCGGCGACGACAAAGTGCGTCTCGTTGATGCGGTCAACGGCGTGCCAGCGACTCGACGAGACGCGAGGCGTCACCGTCCGGTAGAACGTCTCGGTGTGTCCCGTCGTGAGATTCGAACGCTGGAGGGCGATTTCCGTACACTTGCGCGTCTGATAGCAGTCCTCGCTCGGAAGTTCCTTGTGCGCGACGTACGTGACCGTCGATTCCCCGCGCGGACTCGGGTCCACGTCGAGATACCCCTCGTACGTGTCGTTGTAGTGGAGTACGGTCCCGTTCGGCGCGAACGCGATGAGTTCCGCTTGCGCGCGCACCGCTCTGGCCCCATCCGTCCGACCCGACGACAGTGACGTTATCTCGGGGGGCCACCACCTGCGGCTTGTCACCGGGGGCGTCCCGACTGGCCGCCTCGTAGCGCGTCGTCTGGTCTCGGACTTCGGACGTGACGAGTCCGCTCGAAACGACCGCCAACTGAACCACCAGAAAGAGTATCAGTATCGCACGAACCGTTCGTCGTCCGCGGATATTCATACGGTATTTAATATATAGTTTGAGTAATTTGTGAATGTGTGTAGCTGTAGTAACGAATCCACCCCAGAACAGGAGTCGGCGTCTCCGAGTCCGAGACGACCCGCGACGACCGAACACCGACCGCGGATTGAAAACCGATTTACCCGCCGACGTACACCCCTCGCACATGATTATCAGCGGGTCAGCCTCGCAGGTTCTGGCGGCCGAACTCGCGGCCGAGATAGACGAACCACTCGCAAGCGTCGAGTACGAGCGATTCCCCGACGGTGAACTGCTGGCGGCCGCGCCCGGATTCGCCGAGACCGACGACGACCGGGCCGTCGTCGTCGCTTCGACCGTCTCGTCGGACGCCCACGTCGAACTCCTCCAGTTGCAGGACGCCGCCCGCGAGTGGGGTGCCCGAGAAGTCGTGACCGTCCTGCCGTATATGGGCTACGCCCGACAGGACGAGGCGTTCGACGCGGGCCACCCCGTCTCGGCCCGCGCAGTCGCCCGCGCAATCTCGTCGGGCACCGACCGCGTGCTGACGGTCAACCCCCACGAAACGGCCGTCTGCGACTTCTTCGAGGTCCCCGCCGAACCCGTAGACGCCGCGGGCCGACTCGCCGACCCGCTCCCCGCCGACCTCCAGAATCCCGTCTTCCTCTCGCCCGACGAGGGCGCGCTGGACATCGCCGCGACGGTCCGGGACGCCTACGGGTCGGGCGAGACCGACTACTTCGAGAAGAAGCGACTCTCGGGCACCGAAGTCGAACTCACCCCGAGCGACACCGACGTTTCGGGCCGCGACGTGATTGTGACCGACGACATCATCGCCACCGGGTCCACGATGTCGGGCGCGGTCGAGATTCTGAACGAGAAGGGCGCGAGTCGCGTGTTCGTGACCTGCGTCCACCCGATGCTGGCCGCCGACGCCGTGACGAAACTCTCGCAGGCGGGCGTCGAGGCGATTTACGGGACCGACACCATCGAGCGTCCGATGAGCGAGGTGTCGGTCGCGTCGGTGATTGCAGACAAGTTGTAATTCTTTTTCAATCTTCTCTCCGCTTCCCTCTACCTATAGATTGAAATAGGCGAGACTGAGACCTTAGGATATTCTACATTCAAGCCAAACTCTGAACCTAAATCATTAGCAACGTGTAGTAACTCACCGAACTCGAAATCATCATTTTCCTGATTTATTTCTTCAGCAGTAGGGTCTTCGTTAGGTTCAGTGGTAATACTCTCAACTCGTGCAAGCATCGTACAGTTGGGGACTTCTTGTGATTGGTGTTTAGAAATCAACTCCACGGGACTAGTTTCCAATTTATCCCGTTTTATTGTGGCCCAGAACCCGAAATCATTGCCTGTATTTGCGAGATCAAGTTCCGTAATTATCATGTCACGGTACTCATCAGGGAGAACAGCCTCAAGTGTCTCAAAAAGGGGTTTTAATGACCTGAATTCAGTAAATTCCAACTGGCTTATTTCGCTCATATCTATATCCTCCGCACTCATACCAGAGAGTTGATTACGGATGGTCTCCGTTTGGAACTCCTCAAGTAGATCAATTGCGTCGAAAAAGCCGTCCATCAAATCAACACTTGTCTGAAAGTCCATGAGGTTGACATCCCCAGATACTCGAATAATATCGCCTTCATTTACCGTATTCCGGAACCGGCTAGGTAAAGCAGATGCACCTCCAACTTCGCTAGACATAGAATCCACATCATGGAACCAATCTCCTTCTGCTTGTTCTAACCAATCTTCGAGGAGATTATAATAATAGTGATGTAGTGCCTTTGTTTCTTGCGAGCGAGAGCCCTGTGCAAAACTACCACTCACTTCAGCACCAGTCTCCGCACTTGGCCCAATTGAACCGAAAATATGTGCTTTGATACTTCCATAAATAGATGCGGCAACTTCCTCACTTTCCTCTTTTTCTTCAACTTGCTCCTTTATATACCCTTGATCGATGCGGGAGGATATCGATTTTACTCGATTCATATCCAAATAAACGAAACCGGGTACTCGTTTCTCTATTTCGGTGGAATTGCTCACATCAACAACAATTAACCGAACGGATATAAAATGAACGGTGGGGCTAAGGCCCTACGCCTCTACTTCCGCCAGCGGAACGACCGCAATCTCCATCGTGACGCCTTCGACTTCCCACTCCTTACGGTGGCCGTCCTCGACTTCACCAACCTCGTCTGCGCGGACTTCCTCTTTCACGAGGTCCATGCGCTCGGACACGAGGTCTGCCACTCGGTCGTCGGCCACGTCGAGTTCGAGGCGGACGCGCTCCTCGATGTCTAAGTCCATCTCCTTGCGCATCTCTTGGACCCGGCGGATGACCTCTCGGGCGTAGCCCTCGCTCTCGATGTCCGCGGTGAGTTCGGTGTCCACGTAGACGACCCCGCGCTGGTCGCCGTCGGTGTCGAACCCGACGCCCGTGACGCCCTCGGGCGTCTGGGTGACGAACTCGACCATCTCGTCGGTGAGGTCCACGTCCATGCCGGTCGATTCCTCGACGGCGGTTTCGAGCGCCGCGAGCGTGGGTTTCTCGACGCGAGCGTCGTTGAGCGCCTGCATGACTCGCCCGGCGTCGTCGCCGAACTCGGGACCGAGGACGCTCATGTCGGCCTCGGCGGAGTAGTGGAGTTCGCCCCAGTCCTCGCCGGGAGCGACGAGTTCGATTTCGCGGGCGTTTAGTCGGTCGGCCAGCAGGTCGCGGTGGCGCTCGACCGCTTCGACCGTTCGCTCGCCGTCGGCAGTGACCACGATGCGCGTGACCGGCCAGCGGAGTTTGCGCTCGGCCTGCTGGCGGGCGTTCGACCCCGCTTCCTCGATGGCGCGCAGGAGCGTCACGTCGGTTTCGAGTTGGGCGTCCTGCCAGTACTCGTCGACCTCGGGCCAGTCGAGCATGTGAACCGTGTCGTAGCCCTCGTCGCCGGTGAGCGTGCCGTAGATGGTCTCGGTGACGAAGGGCGCGTAGGGCGCGAGCAGGGCGACCACCGTGGTCAGCACCTCGTAGAAGGTGGCGTAGGCCGCCAACTTCGAGGCGCTGTCTTCCTCTTCCCACATGCGCTCGCGGACGACCTGAATGTAGAACCGCGACACGTCCTCGACCACGAAGTCGAGGAGCGCGTGGAGCGCCTTGTCCTGCCGGTAGTCCTCCCAGTGGTCGGACATCTCGCCGACGACCGACTGGAGGCACGCGAGGACCCACTCGTCCACGAGTTCGAGGTCCTCGTCCACGTCGTCCAGTGTCGTCTCGTCGGGGTCGAAACCGTCGAGACGCATGTACGGGAGCGGGAACCGGAACACGTTCCAGAGGATGTTGAGGTCCCGTTGCATCTCGGCGGTCTCGTCCCACGAGAAGCGCATGTCCTCGCCCTGCGGGTTGACCGACAGGAGGAACATCCGCATCGGGTCGGTGCCGTGCTTCTCGATGACTTCGTGGGGGTCCACGAAGATGCCCTTCGATTTGGACATGCCGCGGCCGTCGGGCATGTTGGCGTAGCCGTGCATCAGGACCTCTTCGTAGGGAATCTCGCCGACCGCGGCGGTCCCCATGCCGAGTTGCGACCAGAACCAACCGCGGGTCTGGTCGTGGGCCTCCATGATGAGGTCGGCGGGCCACAGTTCCTCGAAGTCGTCTCCCTTCTCGGGGTAGTCGAGGGTGCCCCACGAGGCGACCGAGGAGTCGAGCCACACGTCGAACACGTCGGGGACGCGGGTGTAGGTGGTGCCGTCCTCGGTGATGGTGAGGTCGTCCACCGTGCCCTTGTGGAGGTCAACTTCCTCGGGGTCCACGTCTTGGTCCACCTTCTCGGCGAGTTCCTCGCGGGTGCCGACGACGATGGCGTCGTCCATGTCGCCGGACCAGTCTTCCGGAGTCCAGATGGGGATGGGGATGCCCCAGTAGCGCTGGCGCGAGACGTTCCAGTCGGGCGCTTCCTCCACGAAGTCCCGGAAGCGGTTGTCCCGCGCCCAGTCGGGGTGCCACTCGCTGTCCTCGATGTTGTCGAGGAGGTCGTCTTTCACGTCGGTGATGGTGATGAACCACTGGTCGGTGACGATTTGGATGATGCCGGTGTCACACCGCCAGCAGTGGCCGTAACTGTGGGAAGTGGTGCCCGACGAGAGCATCAGGCCAGCGTCTTCGAGGTCCGCGATGATGTCGTCGTCGGCGTCCTTGACGTACTGTCCGGCGTATTTCCCGGCCGAGTCGTCGTACACGCCGTCGCCGCCGACCGGACAGAAGATGTCGAGACCGAGTTCGCGGCCGCGCTCGAAGTCCTCCTCACCGTGGCCGGGCGCGGAGTGGACGAGTCCGGTGCGGTCCACTTCCACGTAGTCGGCGGTGTAGACCTGTAGCGCGTCGTCGGCGCTGGCGTGGTCGGGGACCTCCTCGTGGAGGGGATGGTCGTACTCCCACCCGACCATCTCCTCGCCGGTGAACTCGCCTTCGACTTCGTAGTCGGAGTACCGGCCCTTCTTCAGGACTTCCTCGATGCATCCGTCGGCGAGGTAGAGGACTTCGCCGTCCTCCGGGCCGTCGTCTCGGTACGCTCGGACCTGCTTGTAGGTCACGTCGCCGTCCACCGCGACGAAGGTGTTGGCCGGGATGGTCCACGGGGTCGTGGTCCAGATGACGAGATAGCCTTCCCGGTCGCGCAGGGGGAACTTGACGTAGATGGAGGGGTCCTCCACGTCCTCGTACTCGACTTCGTTGTTGGCGATGGCGGTCTCACACCGCGGACACTGGGAGATGGACCGCTGGCCCTGCTCGACCAGTCCCTTCTGGTGGGCTTGCTCGAAGCCCCACCACGCCGCCTCCATGTACTCGGGGTTGACCGTCTTGTAGGGGTCGTCCCAGTCCATCCAGACGCCGAACGACTGAAAGTCCTCCTGAAGCCCCTCTAACTGCTCTTCGGCGTACTCCTTGCACTCCTCGATGAAGTTCTCCTCGCCGAACTCCTCGATGTCCTTCTTGTTCTCGAAGCCCAGACGCTCCTCGACGCGAGTCTCGATGGGCAGGCCGTGCATGTCGTAGCCCGGCCGGTCGGTCACGTCGTAGCCCTGCATCCGCAGATAGCGGACGTAGGCGTCCTTCAGCGTCTTGTTCCACGTCGTTCCCATGTGGGCCGCGCCGGAGGTGTACGGTGGGCCGTCCACGAAGAAGAACGTCTCCTCGTCGGCGCGATGCTCCTTGGTCTTTCGGTAGGCGTCAACGTCGTCCCAGTACGAGAACACCCGGTCTTCGACCGCTTCGGGTTCGTACTGGTCGTCTACCTCGTCGAACCTGCTCATATCTGTTCTGTTCTCCTACTGAGTTAAATTGGGTTCGGTTATGCAGTCGGGACTGTACGCGAGGACGCTCGACTGGCGCGCGCGAGCAACGCGCGCGAGGGACGAGGACCGCAACGAAGTGAGGACCGCAGGAGGTTGGGGAGGCGTGAGGTCAGTCGCGGTGCGGTTGCGGTTCGGTCCTGATTGGCGTCGGCAATCGACTGCAGTTCGGTGGCAGTTGTGGTGCAGTGGCGGTGCCGTGCAGTGGTGGTGCCGTACAATGGCGGTGCGGGACGGTCCGCAGTGCGGTGGCAGTCTGATTCGTTCGCGCCTCTCGCTCGCTCCATCTCTTTCCTACACTATCGTAGCAACTTCTACAATTTTCTTAGCAATCTTTTGCTTCTCTAAATAGCTATAGCTATTTCCAAGAACCATCTAAAAACACCTCTACATTCGTCGGTCCCGGTCACCGCCCGCCCGAAGAACGCTCCAGCGACGCCCGAAGCCTCAAACTTGATACGCCGCGCGGTCAAACACACCCATCACAGCCATGAGTCACGACGACTGCATCTTCTGTCAAATCGTGGATGGCGACATCCCGAGTCGGAAGGTCTTCGAGGACGACACCGCGATGGCGTTCCTCGACGCGAACCCCCTCGCGCCGGGCCACACGCTCGTCATCCCGAAAGACCACTACGAGACGCTCGAAGAGACCCCGGAGGACGTTGCGGCCCACGTCTTCGGCGCGCTCCACCGCCTCAACACCGCGGTCGAACACGCCGTAGACGCCGACGGAACCAACGTCGCGTTCAACAACGGCGAGGCCGCCGGACAGGAGGTGCCCCACGTCCACGGCCACATCATTCCGCGCTTCGACGGCGACGGCGGGAATCCCATCCACGCCGTGGCGGGCCAGCGCCCGGACCTGACCGACGAGGAACTGGACGACATCGCCGAGGAGATTCACACGCAACGCGACTGAGCGCGAACGCAGTGAGTGCGACCGCAGGAACCGCCGAAATGAACGTTTCAAAAGCCCCCGCCCGCTCGCGTGACCGCGAGCGGGCGGCCCCTTTATCCCACCCACGACGGTTGGTCGGCCGGGCGCTTTCCCGTGGTCGGTTCCGCCGGGCGACCAAGCGTACCCTTTTATATCAGGCCGGAGCAACCCCGGAGTAATGACCCACTCGACTGCCGCGCTGGTCGGCGCGACCGGCGGCGCGGGCACGACCCGACTCGCGGTCGAAGTCGGCACGACACTCGCCCGCGACGGCCGCGAAGTCGCCGTCCTCGATGCCGCCTTCGCTACCGAGGGACTGGCGCGTCACGTCTCCGGGCGCGTCGAACCAGACCTGACGAGCGTGCTGACCGAGAACCGACCGCTCGCCGACGGCCTGCGCGAGCATTCCGCGACCACGGACCTCGCGGGGCGACTCGAACTCTGCCCGGCGCGCGCGCCCTTCGAGCGGATGGCCCGCGCCAAGACCGCCGACGCCGCCCAGCGGTTCGAGACTCTGCTCGCGGAGGCAGGTGAGTCGTTCGACCACGTACTGGTTGACGCGCCGCCGGTCGCCGCGAACCAAGTCGTCGCGGCCGTGACCGCGGCCGAGCGAGTCGCGGTCGTCGCGCCCGCGAGCGAACGCGGCGTAGACGCGCTCCAGCGCACCCGCGGGCGGGTCGCGGACGTGGGCGCGAGCGCGGACGCCGTGGTCGCCAACCGCGCGAGCGAGGACCAACCGCTCCGGAGCGCCGACGCCGCAGTCCCGGAGAGCGAGGCCACGGGCGTCGAGAACGTGCCCGCGAGCGTCGGCGACGGGAACACGGACCCCGAGTCCGGATTCGCGCCCGCCGTCGCACACGCCGCGGAAGTCGTCTTCGACGCGGAGTTGGAACTGGAGTTCGAGGAATCGGGACTGCTCGAGTTCGACGCCGAGAAGTACCTGCCCGACGCGCTCTCCTGAGTTTCGGTTACAGCAGTTCGCCTCTCCCGCTCATCGTCTCGGCCAGCACCTCGCGCTTCCGGACGGCGGCGTCGCCGTCGGGCGCGAGCGCGCCTTCTACCAGTTCGGTCGCGCCAGCAAGCGGGTCGTGGGTCTCGACGAACGTCGCCAGCGCGAACTCGGTCTCGTTCGCACCCGCGAGTTCGCGGGCCTCGGTCCGCGAGAGGTCGGCCGAGAGCCAGTCGCGCAGAATCTCGTGAGCGCGCGGAGTCAGCGGCGAGACGCCCTCGCACCCGAGCAAGTGGAGCGTCTTGGCCGCGGTCATCGGCGCGACTCCGGCGTCGTGGGCGGTGTCGCCGACCGACTGACCCGAGGCGTGGCCCTCGACTATCGTCGCCGCGGAGGTGGCGTCGCAGGGCAGGTCGTCGGCGAAGTCGGCGAGTCGCTCCCGGAGGTCGGTCTCGTCGTCCGCCGTCGCGTCCACCGACGCAATTCCGCGGTCCCGTTGCTCGGTAGTGACTTCGAGTCCGTCGGCGATGTCCGAGAGCGTCACACGTCGAGGTTGTCGCGTCATCGACTTAAACTTCCTCGACAGGTATCGAATCTGATAATCGCGCGGCGGCAAGAGCCTACCGTTTACCGGTACCTTCCTCGGCGCGCTCTCGGGCGTTTCCCCGCGCCACGGCCTTCCTTTAAATACGATTTCGGGCGAAGTTTCGACTGTGATGAGCAAAGCACACGCTCCCGAACGGACGTGCCCGGAGTGCGACGGACGACTGACTCCCGACGACGCCGAGACGGTCTGTGACGACTGCGGACTCGTCGTCTCCGAAGACAGAATCGACCGCGGTCCCGAGTGGCGGGCGTTCGCGGACGACGAAAACGAGAAGGAACGGACCGGCGCACCCCTCACTCGGTCGCGCCACGACCGGGGCCTGACGACCGAAATCGGCCACGACAGCGACCTGCGACTGACCGGGCGCAAGCGTCGGCGGGTGGCCCGGATGCGGAAACACCACGAGCGCGCCCGCATCAAGTCGAAGACCGAGCGCAATCAGGTGTACGCCTTCACCGAGATTCGGCGGTTGGTGAGCGCGCTCGACCTCTCGAAGAACGTCCGGGACCGGGCGTGCGTGCTGTTCGAGTCGGCCCAGTCCGAGGACCTGCTTCGCGGCCGGTCACTGGAGGGATTCACGGCCGCCGCGGTGTACGCGACCTGTCGGACCGCCTCGGTCTCGCGCACGCTGGACGAGATTCTGGACGTGGCCCGGGCGACCCGGAGCGAACTCAAGACGGCCTACGACGTGATGAACCGCGAACTCGGCCTTCCGACCGGACCCATCGACCCCCGCGAGTACCTGCCGCGGTTCGCCAGCAGACTCGACCTGCCGACCGAAATCGAGCGCGAGGCGGCCCAGTTGGTCGAGCGCGGTCACGACCGAAACCTCGTCGCGGGCCGAAATCCCGGCGGGTTCGCCGCGGCGTGCCTGTACGCCGCGGCGCGCGAGACCCGCCACCGGATGACCCAGAAGGAAGCCGCCGGAGTCGCCGACGTGACCGCGGTGACGCTCCGGTCGGCGTATCAGGACCTACGGGACTGACCTACCGACTTCTTCCGCGAGTACTGCGAATCGGTCGGCCGGTCGGGTCTCCGGCGCGATTGTTGCCACCGGAGCGCCGTGGCGGTGCGCTCGCCGGACCCGCTCGTCGTCGGGAATCGCCACGACCGGGGCACCGAGCGCCCGTCGGACCTCCTCTATCGGTGGATTCTCTCCGGTCCGATTCAGCGTCGCGGCGGCGAGTCCCGCGTCGAGTTCGCGGGCGAGTTCGCGCGTCCGGAGGGCGTCGGCTAGCGCGAACTCGCGGGGCGTCGTGACGAGAACCGAGGCGTCGGCCGCGAGTAGAGGCATCCCGGCGTCGGCGGCCATCCCCGCGGGGCAGTCGATGACGACCGATTCGTAGGCGTCTTCGACCGCTTCGACTGCCGAGACGAGGCGGGTCACGTCGCCAGCGCGCGCTCCGGCGAGCGTGCGCCCACACGGGAGCAAGCGCACGGGTCCGTCCTCGCAGACCGCTTCGAGGGGGTCGGCGCGGTCGGCCAGCACGTCGTGGAGGTCCGGGCCGCGCCGGGCCGAGAGGTCGGCCATCGAGAGGTCGGCGTCCACGACCACGGCGTCGAGCGCCGCGCCGAGTTCGAGCGCGACGGTGGACTTGCCGACGCCGCCCTTCCCGCCCGCGACGGCCAGAATCACCGTGACCTCCGCGAGTCGCGCGGCCCGCGCGACTCGCTCGACGGACGTGGGCGCGACCCCTCGCCTCGGAGTCGCCGGATTCGACGCGCGAGCGAAGCGAGCGCGGGGCGGTCCTCGGGTGCCGCGAGAGGCGACTCGCTCCGCTCGGCCCGGTTCTCGACGTTCGAGAACCACGACTCGACGGATTCCGGAAGCGAGACATCGGAGTCCGAGACGGAGTGCATCGCGTCTGAGGAGGGCACCGCATCGGCGGGCGGCCGGGGGTCGCCGAGCGCACGCACGACGCCCTCCGGGGTCGCGTCACCGGCGAGCGCGTCCGAATCGCGGGTCGCTCCGCGTTCGGACTCGCCCGCGCGCTCGGTCCAGACGAGTTCGGCCGGAGGTTCGGCGGGCGAGGCGGGACTGGCGTACCCGAGCGCGCGCCGACCCCCGGTCCGACGACGCCCTCGAATCCGCCGTCGTCCCACCCGGCGGCGGGGACGCCCTCCCGACGCGGCGGCCGGACCGGACCGTCGAGGCGGTTTCCGACCCTGAACCGGCGGGCGGTGGCGGTCGGGTTACGGACGACGAGTTCCACGAGCGAGACTCCGGCGCGGGATTCGACGTGCCAGTCGAGTTCGACCATGGCCCGGATTCGTCCCGTCTTCGGTGATAAAGTTGGGCGCGGGCGCGTCGTCGCGGCGCTCGCTCCGCTCGCGCCGCGACGTGACGACCGAGAGACTAGAGCCATCTATGCACGTGTTAGAGAAACCTATACAATGCTAAAAGAAATAGATAGTAACTCAGACGCTAATTACGGGTGTGTCCAACCACCGGGCCGCCGCCTCCGCACTCTCGAAGCAATCGACGCCGGAGACCAGCACGACCGGGGCGTCCAGTTCGGCCACGCGCGCGACGGCGAGCGCCGTCCGGACCGACTCGCGGACGGCGTTCGAGGGCGCTCGGGACCGAGCGCCCTCGAACGCCTCGCGCACCTCGTCGGCGAGCGTCTCGCGGACCCGTCTCCGGAGGTTGCTCTCGCGGTCGGCCAACCGGAGTCGCTCCCGGCGGCGCGCGCGGTTCGCGCGCGCCCGGTCGCGGGCGCGAGACAAGGCTTGTTCGGCCGCGATGCGCTCGGTTTCGACCTCCGAGAGGCGACGAGTCGCGTCTTCGAGGTCGGACTCGGCCGCGTCGAGGTCCTCGCCCGCGGGCGTCCCGCGGAGCGCCTGCACCCGGCCCTGTAGCGTGGCGACTCGCTCGCGCAACTCGTCGGCGACATCGCTCGCCTCGGCGACCCGGCGGCGGGCGCGCCGGAGGTCGATTTCCGGCACGTCGAGGGCGTCGAGGCGGTCCCTGACCGCGGCAAGTTCCTCGGCCTGCGGAGCAGTGTGGCCCCGCGAGCGTGCGGCGGCCGCGAGCGCGACCCGGAGAGACACGTCCATTTCGGCGCGAATCACGCCGACGTGAGCGTGGGCAGGGCCGGGGTCCGGGCAGTCGATAACGACGGCGGAACTTTCTCCGGGTCCGGCACGAATCGCGTCGGCGACTGCGCTCGCATCGACGCCAACGCCCTCGAAATCGACGCCCCGGAGGTCGATGGCCCGGCCGGTTCGGGTCGCCTCGCCGACGCGAACCCTCATAGTTCGACGCCGCGCATCGCGTCGAGGTCCGGGTGGTCGGTGCCGACAGCGAACTTCGCGTAGGGGGTACTCGGATGCTCGCGGTCCTCGTAGGCCGCCGCCGCGTCCCGAACCGCCTCGGGAGCGTCCTCGAACTCGTTGAACGGCGCGGTCCGCTCTACTTGCACGTCGCCAGCGTGTTTCGCGCGGAGGCGAAGCGCGAGGAACGCCCCGAGTTCGGTCGCCTCCAGCAGTGCCGCCCGGCCGAATCGCTGGACGACGGTCTCGTCGTGTCCGTTACAGACGTTCCGGAGCGTCTGGCGCGCGGCCTGCGAGTACGTGACGACCAGTAACACGGCAGTAGGTTGCTCCGTCGCCGGATTTAAAAGTACGCTATCTGCTCCGGACCGTCCACTCGCCGTTGTCGAGTTCGATGACGGTATCGAAAAGCGACGTGAGCGTGCTGACGGTCTGCTGGTCGCAGGCGTCGGGGTCGAGGTGGAAGTGAGCGGTCACGTCCGCCGCGTCGAACCGCCCCGTCAGGACGTGGAGGAACTTGTAGACGGTCTGTAAGTCGGCGTACTGAAGCAGGGCGGTCAGCGAGTCGAAGCACGCGACGGTCTGGCCGCCGTCGCCGCTCCACTGCTTGAGAACTTCGCTGAGTTTGATACCGAGACCCGTCAGGTCGCCGGGGTTCGAGAGCGTGTCTACCACGTCGTCGCCCGGCGCGGGCACGTCGTCACCGCTCGCGTTCGCCGACGCCGAACGCGTCGTCTCGCCGACGCTGACGACCCGCATGTTTCGGGATTTCGTCCCCGCACGCGTCAACCAGTCGCGGACACAGGTGTCCGGCGAGCGCGTGTACGTGACCCAGAGAACGTTCTCGTCGGTGGGGTCGTCGAACGTGAGGAGGTCGAGACACGCGTCCTCGGTGGTCGCGTGAATCGACGGCGCGAGTAGCAAGACGCAGGCCCCTCGCTCGACTTCGTTCGTAAGCGACTCGCTTTCGTCGTGACCCTTGGATTGCATCGATAGTGTCGTTCCGTTTCGTCCCGTTTCGACCCCAGATTGGTGATACGTCCGAACGGGTCCTTCTAAGGGAACCTAGCTTATTTATTTTCCCCTCTGAATTACCCAGTCCGTGACTTGTCAACCCATCCGTTCGACCTCGAACTCCAGTTCGTCGGCGTCGAGGAGGTCCGTCACGCGGTCTCTGGCCGCCGATTGGGACTCGGCAACGACGACGATCCCCTCAGCACGCTCTCCGCCGGTCGCTCGATAGGTCGTGAGGTCGCCGTCCTCGAACTCGGTGGCGTAGGTCCGTAGCACGTTCAGGACGCGGCGTTCGGTCGCTTCGAGGTCCGTCTCGCCGGACTCGAAGTCGGCCAGCGCGTCCTCGACGTTCCGGAGGGCGGAGATGCGGTCCATCCTACGTCGTCCTCAGGTGGTCGGTCGAGGGTTCGTACACCTCTCCCTTCTGTTTGAGTTTGTCTATCTCGTGTTCGGCCTTCGACTGCTCCATCCCGATTTCGTCGGCGCGGGCCATCACTTCGTCTACGGGCGCGCCCTCCTCGTAGTCCTCCTCGATGTCGCTGATGAGTTGCTTGAGGTTCTTGATGCGGTCGCGCTGGGACTTCGATTGCCCAGTTTCAACCACGTCGGCGTCGAACTGCCCGGTTTCGGGGTCCACGCCGATGTCTTGGAGACACGAGCGCGTGATTTCGACCGCGCGCTCGGCGTCCTCGGTCTCAACCTCGTCCGAGAGGCGAACGCGGGCGCTGGCCTCCGAGAGACGGACCAGCGCCTCCAGTTTCCGGGCCGTGACGGGCACCGGCGCGTCCTCGTCGGCACCTTTCGTCCGGAGGTCCACGTAGAAGTCTTCGATGGTCCGCTTGGCCTCCTCGGTCATCGTCGGGAAGCAGTTGCGCTTCGAGTAGGCGATGTACTTGCGCAGGAGGTCGGCGTCGATTGCGGGCGCGACTTCCTCGGTCTGGCTACGGACCTCCTCCTCGGAGATGTTCGGCGCGCTCATCTCCGTGCGCTGGGTGTTCAGTTGGCCCGCGTAGTTGGTCTGGATGATGTGTTCGGCCAGTCGCTTGTCGTGTTCCTCGTCGGGTTGGTCGGTGACGGTGAAGATGAGGTCGAACCGGGAGATGAGTGCGGGTTCGAGGTCGATTTGCTCGCCGATGGGTTCGTACTGGTCGAACCGGCCGTACTTGGGGTTTGCCGCGCCGAGCAACGAGCAACGCGACTTGAGGGTGGCGTTGATGCCCGCCTTCGAGACCGAAATCTTCTGCTGTTCGAGACCCTCGTGCATCGCCGAGCGGTCGTCGGGTGCCATCTTGTCCAACTCGTCCACCGCCGCGACGCCCTTGTCGGCGAGGACGAGCGCACCCGCTTCGAGGGTCCACTGCTGGCCGTCGCCGAAGTCGTCTCTAACAGCTGCAGCGGTAAGTCCCGCGCTCGAACTGCCCTTCCCGGAGGTGTAGACCGACCGCGGCGCGATGTTCTGTACGTAGGAGAGCATTTGAGAATTGTGGGAGACGACGTTGTTCGTGAGATAGTTGTGCGTATCCGCGACTTCGAGGTCGTACACCCAGTCGTAGTCCGGTTCGACGGACTCGATGGATTCGATTTGGTCCCACGTAACGTCACTATCAGCAAGTGACCGTAGTGACTGTACGTCGTTCTCGACGCGAAGTGCTTCGTCTATCCGGTCTAGAACTACGCCTTTTGCGTCAGTCACACGGCCACCGTCAGGAGCAACGTCACCCTGTTCGTAGAGGCTGACCGACCGCTGACAGACACCGATACCGTCGGCCAACTCCTGCTGGGAAAGATGCAGTTCTCGGCGCGCCGTTTCGACGGCTTCCCAGTCACCCTCTTCGACCTTCTGACTGAGTTCGCGGAGTCGTTCGAGGCGGTTCTCGAACGCCGTCACGAGAGTTTTTAGGCTCTTCCGACTCGGGTTTCGGTCGCCGCGTTCGTAGTGTTGGTACGTAGAACGGGCGAGTCCACACTCGGACTGGGAAAGCGCGAGCGACTCTCTAAGACGCCGAAGTTCGTCGGACAGGGCAGGGATTACGTCAGCGTTGGTGTTTTTCGTTCCCTCATCTACTGCTTCGGCACTGGCGGACTTACGATTAGATTCGAGACGGACGGCGTTGTGGGACTTCGACCGTCTGTAGTCTACGTTGAGTGTGTCGTCTTCCTCAATCGGGAGCGTTCGGGGTGTTGCGACGAAATCATCTTCCCGAAGGTCTTCTGCCCGAACAGCATCGAAGGTACCGCCAGACTGCACGAACAGCGGATGAGACGGCGTAACTTCGAGTTCAGTTCCGCTCGTCGTCCGAATGAGATACATCTTGTCGGGCGCTTCCCGCTTCCAGACTTTCGTCGCACGCTTCTGGACGAGCGTTCCGTCGTCGTCCATCGACGGGAGCGGAATATCGACCTCTTGGTACACGCCGTCGTCTATCGGTTCGGGGTCGGTGAGGTTCGACTCGACGACTTCGCCGATAGGTCTCTCGGTGCCATCCGCGAGCGTGACTTTCGTGTCACCACGAACGCACTTACCCGTGCCGGGGTCGCCTATCAACAGCATGTGGAGGTCCCCGCGGATTCGGGACTCGTCGGGCAAGTGCTTGGTCACGCCCGAGAACAACTGGAGAATCATCGCCAACTTCTCCTGTTCGTAGCCGTAGATGGCCGGAGCCATCGAATCGACCATCTGCTCGTAGATGTCGTCTTCTTGGGAGAGTTCGACGATTTCCTTCTTGTCCTCGTCGGTGATGTCCATGTCCTCGAACTCCTCGTCCTCTATGGTCACGGACATCCCGTCCATGTACACGTCGAAGACGGCGGACTTGTCCTGTCCGCTTCCCTGCTGTTCAAGGTGGAGAACGCCCGTGACCCGAACGTGGTCGCCGGGCGTCACCTCGCCGGTTATGTCGTCTTCGATGTGAACGTCGATGCTCTGGGGCGTCTCGCCGCCGCGGAGTCCTTCGGGACTCTCCTGAACGCGGATTTTCTGGGAGTCCACGAACTCCGACTGGTCGAAGTTTATCTGGAACGGTCCCTGACGCTCACAGCCCTGACACTCGTGGGGTTCCTGAAAGTCGCCGCCGCTCTGGGGGATGTAGGTCAGCGTGCCACATCGCTGGCACTCGAAGGCGGCCTCCTGAATCTTGGGCCGGACGTTGGTCGCCTTCCGGACGATGCCCTGCACGCTGACGAGGTTGTTGACGTGTCGGGCGCGGATGTCCCGGATGTCGGTCTGCTGGCCCAAGTTCTCGATGCGGACGTGGGCCTGCCCGAGACTCACGTCCACCGGGAGGTCGTAGAGTCGGAGTGCTTCCTCGGCGTACTCCTGTAGCTGTTCGGGTTGGGAGATGAAGTCGTCCGCGAGGTCCGCGTCGTACCGATAGAGGTCGGTCCAATCGACGTAGAGTGACCGCTGTTCGTTCGGGTAGTTCTGGGCGAGTTCCCCGATTTCGTCGCTGTAGTACCGCCGGTAGAACTGCTCGAAATCGTCAATCAGCTCCGTATTCTCCGCGCGAGCCATTCACCCAATTCGTAGTTCCTCCTCCGGTAAGAACCTTCGTAAAGCGTACCGGAAGTAGAGCCGCCGACGAGGGGCTTATAAAGCGGTTTGCGACGAGCGGACGCCTCGCACGCGAGGCGCTCGCGGTGCTGTTTCGAGCGAGCGTCAGCGAGCGATGCGGCTTTTCCCCACGTTTTTGCAAGGGAGGCGCGACGCGCCGACCGCAGGAAAAAGTGGTATGGGACCGCCCGGATTCGAACCGGGGTTATCGGCACCCAAGGCCGAAAGGATACCAAGCTACCCCACGGTCCCGCATCTGTTCATAGCGCGGCAGTGCCTGTAAAGAGTTTCGTTTGTGCCGACCGCCAGCGAGAGAGAAATAGAAATAATTCCTAAAGACGTATTTTTGTTCCTAAAAAGAATCTATACGTATCTGAAGGAATGGGAAATCTACGTCACACCCCAGAACGCCGCGATGCCGAGCGTCGTGACGACGGCAAAGACGATTTGGAGCGGCGTGCCGACTCGCACGTAGTCGGTGAACTTGTAGCCGCCCGGCCCGTAGACGAAGAGGTTCGTCTGGTAGCCCACCGGCGTCATGAACGCCGTCGATGCCGCGAACGTCACCGCCAGCACGAACGCGAAGGGGTTGGCGTCGAGTTGCGCGGCCGCTTCGACGGCGACCGGAATCATCAGCACGACGCTCGCGTTGTTGCTGACGATGTTGGTCAGCACCGCGGTCACGACGTAGAAGGTGCCGAGGACCGCGATTGCGGGCAGGAAGGCCGCGGACATCACCAGCAGGTCGGCGATGAGGTCGGCCGCGCCGGTCTTCTGCATGGCGATGCCGAGCGGAATCACGCCCGCGAGCAGGAAGATAACGTCCCACTCCACCGCGTCGTACACCTCCGGCGGTTCGAGGACGCCCGTCACGACCATCACCAGCGCACCGGCGAGCGCCGAGACCATGATTGGAAGCACGTCGAGTGCGGCCACCGCGACCACTGCCGCGACGATACCCACCGCGAGCGGAATCTTCGACTCCCGGTAGTCCGGACGCTCGATTTCCTGTGCCACGATGAAGTCGCGGTTGACGTTCAACCGCGAGATGCTGTCGGGGGTCGCGTAGACGAGCAGGGTGTCGCCGACCTGCAACCCGGCGTGGTCCATGCGCTTGCGGATGAACTCCGGGCCGCGCCGGAGCGCCAGCACCGTCGCGTCGTAGCGCTCCCGGAAACTCGCCGTCGCCAAGGTCTTGCCGACCAGCGACGACCGGGGAGCGACGACGACCTCCACGAGGTTACGCTCTTGGTCGGCGGTTTCGAGTTCCTCCTCGGTCACGTCCACGTTCGGAACCAGCGCGAGACCCTCGGCGTCGATGAGGTTCAAGAGCGTGTCGCGGTCGGTCCGGACCGCGAAGATGTCGTCGACCTGAATCTGCTTCGGGCCGAGCGGTTCGGCGAACGACTTTTCTCCGCGGATGAGTTGAACGATGTCCACGTCGAAGTCCGTGTCGGCGAGCGCGTCCCTGACGGTCTGGCCGACCAGCGGCGAGTCCTCGCGGACGACCACCTCGGTCAGGTACTCCTCGAGTTCGAACTCCTCGGTGAGGTCGTCCTCCGGCGGGATGCGCGCGGGGGTGAGCCACCTGCCGAGAGTCATCAGGTAGACGGTGCCGACGATAGCGACCACGACGCCGAGTTGGGTGAACTCGAACATCGAGAACGGCGCGCCCGCCACCCCGAGGTCGGCGGCGACCGAACTCGCCAGAATGTTGGTCGAAGTGCCGATGAGTGTGAGCGTGCCGCCGAACATCGAGGCGTACGAGAGAGGAAGCAGCAGTTTCGAGGGGGAGGTGTTGCCCTCGTGAGCGAGGTCCGTCACCATCGGCATGAGGATGGCGACTGCGGCGGTATTGTTGATGAACCCCGAGATAGAGCCGACGACGCCGATGGTCGCACCGAGTTGGCGAGTCTCGTCGTCTCCCGTGAACGCCCCAATCTTCCGGCCGAGAATCTGGACCGCGCCGGTCCGCTGGACGCCGTAGCTGAGGATGAACATCGCCAGCACGGTGATGGTCGCGGAACTGGCGAACCCGGAGACGCCCTCCGCGGCCGAGACCTGCGTCCACGGTTCCAGAATCATCAGCGCCACCATGATGCCGATGGCGGTGATGTCGATGGGGACGGGTTCGGTAGCGAACAGCACCAGCGCAATCAGGATGACGGCGAAGACGACGACGATGCCCGGCGTCAGCGAGAGTGCCACGTTCGGCTACAATTCGCGGCGAACTCAAAAAAGATGCGCTACGACACGGCGTCGTGGCTATCGAGTCTCACACACGGTGACACGGCCGTCGCCCGTGACCGTGACCAGAAACTCGTCGATAGCGAACTCGAAGCGCCAGTGGTCGTCCGCGGACCGCCGGTCGAACAGTGTGTCGAGTGCTTCGAGGTCCACCGCCTCGTACAGACCGAGGTCGCAACTCGTGGGGTCAACGTCCTCGGCCGTTGCGACAGCGTCGATAATCGTCTCGCTGAGCGACGCTTCCCCGCCGGTCTCGTGACGCGTCTCGTAGGCGGGGTCTCGTTCCGTCCGCGACCGATTGCCGTCTGCTGTCGCCATCGATACCGGGAGTTTACCACTATCCCACATTAAAACCCGGCAGACGAGCGTCAGACGCCGGAATTGTAGCTTTTCTCACTCCTCTTCGCCGTGGAGTTCGAGTTCGGCCGCGATGTCGAAGGGATGTTTGTCCTTGCGAACCCCGTCGAGAATCTTGAACGCCTCGTCCGGCGCGAGGAAGTGGGTAGTGACGACCCGGCCGAGGTCGGTGGGTTCGAGTCCGTCGATGAAACCGTACTCCAGCAGTTTGCCGAGGGCGTGCTTGGTCGGAATCTCGCCAATCATCCGGTCGCCGAGGCGCTTGGCCTGCTTGCCCGCGACGGTGATGTTGGCAAGCGTCTCCTCGACGGCGGCGCTCTCGTCGTAGAGCGTCCGGACGTTCTCCATCTCGCCTTTCAGGAGTTTGAAGGCCACTTCGTCCTCGGACATCTCCATGCTGTTGTGGTAGGCGGCGTCGGGTTCCACGAGAACGTACACCTTCCCCCGGTCGTGGTAGTCCGGCCGCCCCGCCCGTCCGAGCATCTGGTGGAACTCCTGAACCGAGAGCCACTCGATACCCATCGCCAAGTTGTCGAAGATGACCTGCGAGGCGGGGAAGTCCACCCCGGCCGCGAGCGCGGCGGTCGTGACGACCGCCGCGAGGTCCTGATTCCCGAACATGCGTTCGACCTTCTTCCGGCGGCCGTAGTCGAGCCCCGCGTGGTAGGGCGCGGAACTGTACTCCAACTGGCGGGAAATCTCGTGACATCGCCGCCGGGAGTTGGTGAAGATGATGGTCTGGCCGCGATAGCCCTGCGAGGACTTGGTGTCGAACTCGCGCTTGACGAGTTTGTTCTCGATGTCGGGTTTCTCCTTGCCGTCGGCGAAGGTGACGTGACGTTCGAGCGGTACCGGCCGCTCCTCGAACTCCACGAGGTTGGCCTCCAGCGACTCGGCGAGACTGGCGGGGTTGCCGACCGTCGCCGAGAGGTAGACCCACTGCGCGCCGCCGTACTCCTCGCGCCTGCTCGCGCGAGTCTCGCAGTAGTGCTTGAGGCGCGCGATGAGTCCGTCGAGGCGGTGGCCTCGCTCCTGTTCTTTGAGGGTGTGAACCTCGTCGATGACGACGGTCCCGATGTCGCCCAAGTCCCGGCCAGTCCGGAGCGCGTGGTCGATGCCCTCGTAGGTGCCGACGATAACGTCGGCGTTCGGGTCGAAGGCGTGGCCGTCGTCCCGAACTCGGCTCGCGCCGACGCGGATGGTCACGTCCACGAGGTCACCGTACTCGTCCTCGAAGTCCTCGTGCTTCTGGTTGGCGAGCGCGACGAGGGGGACCAGAAACAGCATCTTGCCCTGCCCGTTCAGCACGCGGTCGATGCCGGTCATCTCGCCGACGAGGGTCTTGCCGGTCGCGGTGGCGCTCACGACGAGTTGGTCATCGCCGTCGAGCAGACCGTTCTGGACCGCGAGGCTCTGGACCGGGAGCAGTTCCTCGAAGCGCGGTTCGAGCAGGTTCTGGATGCCCGGATGGAGATTGAGCGAATCGACCCGGATGTTGTCCACGTCCTCGACGTTCGCGCTTATCTCGTCGAACTTGGTGAGGTCGGGGTCGAGTTGACCCTTCAGCAGGTTCGTGATGCGCTCCAAGTCCTGCACGTCGAGCAGAAGTTCCTCCAGTCGGTCCTGCGCTTCGCGCGTGAGGTCCCCCCGGAACGAGAGTTCGCGCTCCAACTCCTCTTTCGCGCAGTCGGGGCAGATGTACTCGTCGCCCGCGTCGACGGCCGTCTCGCTCGTGATGGGCGAGTAGTGGCCGCCCGACGCGCAGTAGCGACAGGTCCGGACCGCCTTCGCGTCGAGTTGGTAGGCGTCGAGCATCTCCTGCAGTTCCTCGCGGCCCGCCGCGGAGGTCTGTTGGGAGATGCGGATGCGGTCGGCTCTGCGCGCGATTTCCACGAACTGGTCGGGGCTTCGCGGTTCCTCGCTCGTCCCGCGCTTGACGCGGAACTTGCCGGGCCGCGGCCCGGCGCTGGTCTCCTGTAGTTCGAGTTTGGCGCGGAAGACGCGCTCGCCGTCGCGGTTCACGACCGCGGTGTAGTGACCGGACGACTCGTGGAGGAACAGCGCGTCCACCTGCGGGACCTGCTTCGACACGTTCGCGGGTAATAGCTCGCGGTATTTGAGCGGTTCGGAAAAGAGAACGCGACAGTTCGCGCTCTAACAGCAACCGGACGGGATGCCGTAACAGAAGTTGATGACTCCGGGGGCACCCACGCAACTAGTGTCACTGCAGATGCATCCGACTTGCTGGGGGTCGACGCTACCCTCGGAATCGTACGTTTCGATGCCGTCCGGAGTCGAGAGGACGCCGAGCGACTCGCCGGTTTCGGCCTTGACGAGTACGGTGAGTTTGCCGCGGTCGGTCGTCTCCCGAGCGACGTAAACTTCCTTGCCTTCGTCGTTGTAGGCCCGCGCGACGCCCACGTCGGCGGCGTTTCGTGCGTTAGGCGCGGTCGGCAGTGCGTCGGCGGAGGCGTCCGCCAGCACTCCCTCGTCCGAAAGCGTTCCGAGGAGTTCGCTCGCGTCGGACTCGAACACCTGACGCGCGCGTTCGTCCGCGAGCGGTTCCGTCTTGGCCACTGCGCCGCCCGAGGAACCGAAGAGACCGATGCCGGTCAGGGACGCGGCCGCGGCCCCGCGGAGGACGTTACGTCGATTGATGCTACTCGATTCGGACCGTCCATCGCCATTACTAGTCATGCGTTTTTATTTACCGCCTCCAAGTGTATAAATTTTGGTAATGGCACATATTATATATCCCGCGGCGGTCGTCACGGCAGAGAGAGACGCCGTGTGGGGGACGGCGGGACGAGAAACGGGTCAATACGGGACGGTAAGCTCAGAATAACGGCCGCTACAGGGTGTTATTCCGGCAATACCGCCCGGAAACCGGCAAATAACAAAGGCCGCTTCGTGGTAAGCGCCGAGTGCGCATAGAACGACCAAATATGAGGGGGAGAAACAACACGCGGTTACCCGAGCGGTTCGACGAACAAGTGACGCTTGAGATAGAAGACGACGCGGACGGAACGCCGACAATTCGGATGCAGGACCAGTCGGCCACCGACGCGTGGATTTCCGCTGACATTCAGGCCCTCGTCTCGCTTCCGGAGTACGAGTAGTTCGCGGGTTCTGTTTGCTCTGTTTTCCGTCGCCGTCCTGTCTTTCCGATGTTCGCTACTCTGCGAGTTCTATCTCGTCGTCGCCGTTGGGCACGGCGCAGATGAACGCGCCGGGTTCGTCGCCGTCGTTTCGGTACCAGTGGACGACGCCCGCGGGAATGAGTAGCGAGTCGCCCTCGCTGACGGTGTACTCCTCGTCCTCGATGCCGACGGTGTACTCGCCCGCGAGGACGTACTGTTCGTGTTCGACTTCGTTGGTGTGTTCGGGCACCGACGCGCCGGGGTCGAGTTCGAACCGGCGGATGGCGAAGTTGGGCGCGCCGCGACTCTCGTCTATCAGGACGCCCTTGCGCATCCCGTCTGCCGCGCCCACGTCCTCGTACTCTACGTCGTCGCTTCGGCGAATCAGTGGCTTGGGTTGCTGACTCATGTGCGAAGATAGACCGCCGGAGCAGTAAAAGGTTGAGTCGGGCGCGCGAGCGGAGCGACGAGCGACGAAGGAACGAGATACTGAGTATAAAGAAACATTTTTCTTCTTTTTAGAAATAATCTAATATTCCTAAGAATTGTGTGTATTCCCGTTGCGGTCGGCGCGCGCTGGCGCGGTCCTCGTGACCGCGCCAACCGCGCGAGGGATGACCGAACGAGTACCCGAAGGGTACGAGTGAGGGAGTCGGTTGGGGAGGTGTGTGGTCTGCGGTCGCGGTACGGTTGCGGTGCTGTGCGGTCCTCATTGGTTCAAGCCTGTAGCTAGCTCTCCCCGTTCAAACCAGTAGCCCCTCCGGAACGTTCCAGCACTCTCAAGACAAATCCGTAGACGAGTTCCACTTCGCGTCTCACCGACAGTCCCAAGACGAAACTCCGACGCCTCTAATCCGACCGCGGCGCTTCCGAAAGCTCCGCGTAGGGCATGAATCCGTCGTCGGGCGTCACCAGCCCCGACCGGAGCGCGCACGCCGACGCGCCCAGTCCGCGCGACGACAGGGGACCCCGCCGGACGCACCGGAACGCGATGTTCTTGGCGGCGTTGTAGTCGTCGTGGGCCGACGCCTCGCACTTCAGGCACTCGAAGTGGTTCTCGTCGAGGTTCCGGTTCTGCGGGTGAGTGAACCCACACTCCATGCATCGCTGGCTGGTGTACTCGGGGTTGACCTCCACGACGGCGATGCCTCGCTCGGCGGCGCGGTACTGCACGAACGAGAGCAGTCGGTCGAACAGCCACTCGTGGAGCGGTCCCGCCTCGGGGAGCAAGTCGTGGACCTCGCTCAGTTCGCCGAACGCGATAAGTTCGCAGTCGTACTGCTCGGCCTCCGCGACGATGCCGTTGGCTACCTCGTGGAGGCGCTGGCGGACGAACCGGTCGAGTCGGTTGCCCGTCTGTCTGAGCGTCCGCGCCGCGCTTCTGGTGCCGGTGGCTTCGAGCGACGCCTGCACGCGCTCGAACTCCTCGCGCCGGTGGTTGAGTTCCCCCGCGTCGAAAAAGCGGGCGGTGCTGGTGACCGCGAGGTTCTCGACGCCCAAATCGACGCCGAGGACCGTCGCGCCTTCGGTCGGCGGGTCGATGGCGGGCTTGGGCGTCCGAAAGCCGAGGTGGAAGGTGAACTCGCCGTCGCGGTAGTGGAGGGTACTCTTGGCGGGTTCCCACTTGCCGTCGTCGAGGTACTGGTCCTGATACCCGCCGTCGGCGGCGAGTTCGAGGTCACACCGGACGCGCTCGCCCGTGGTGGTGAGACTCACCGTCCGGTCGTCGAACACGGTCATCGTCCGGGTGTCGAACGCGACGGTAGGACTCGTGAACTCGGGTTTCTCGCCCTCGCGCTGACGGGCGCGCTTGATGGCCTCGGCCGCCCGGTGGGTCGCCAGCACTGCGTGCTGGCTTCCGAGCGCGGTTTCCTCGCGCAGGCGGTCGTACGCTAACTGCTGGACTTCGCTTCTCGTGTGACAGACACCCCACGCCTCGTTGACCGCGAGTTGGCACCCGCGTTTCCACTCCTCGACCAACTCACGAAGCCGTGTGGCGTCCGTCGGAGACACGGAGAGTCCGGTAACTGCCGTCCGTCTGCAATATTCGGTGTCTGCCACGTTGTACGTCTGTGTCTCAGGGGGCCTCTTGAATACTTTGGCTTGGCCGCAAGTGCTAAGTTAATCGCTTTGACTACTTGGGGAATCGACCGACTTTTTTCGGCCGACACGACCGGCGAGAACCCGGCGCGACACCGTACCGGAACCCGGCGTGGCACCCCACTGTTAATAGTCTGCCACGGCTACCCCAAGGTATGAGAAGCTTCACCGTCGGGCGGGCGTTCGGCATTCCCATCAAACTCGACCTGACGTTTCTGCTCATCCTGCCGGTGTTCGCGTGGCTCATCGGCTCACAGGTCGGTCTCTGGGTGGACAACCTCAACCTGCTCTGGGGGGCGGACTTGGACCGCGCGGCGCTCACGGCCGGAAATCTGGAGTGGATACTCGGGGCCGTCGCCGCCGTGGGCCTGTTCGTCGGCGTCGTCCTCCACGAACTCGGCCACTCGCTGGTCGCCATGCGCTTTGGTTTCCCCATCGAGTCAATCACGCTCTGGATTTTCGGCGGCATCGCCCGCCTGACCGAGCAACCGGAGGACTGGAAACAGGAGTTCTCCATCGCCATCGCGGGTCCCGCGGTCAGTATCGCGCTCGGCGTCGTCTCGTATCTCGGACTCCTCGTAGTTCCCGACGGGCTACCGACCGTCAAGTTCCTCTTGGGCTACCTCGCGCTGATGAACCTCACCCTCGCGGCGTTCAACCTCCTGCCGGGGTTCCCGATGGACGGCGGCCGGGTTCTGCGGGCGCTGTTGGCGCGAAACCGACCGTTCTCCGACGCGACTCAGACCGCCGCGGAGGTGGGAAAACTGTTCGCTATCCTGCTCGGTTTGTTCGGCCTGTTCGGAGGCAACCTCATCCTCATCGGTATCGCCTTCTTCATTTACATCGGCGCGACCAGCGAGGCCCAACAGACCGTGATGAACGCGGCGTTTCAGGACGTTCGGGTCCGCGACGTGATGACGGCCGCGGACGACCTCAAGACCGTCGAACCGGACACCTCCGTCGCCGACCTGATGGAGACGATGTTCCGTCAGCGTCACACCGGCTATCCGGTGGTCGAGAACGGCCAACTCGTCGGGATGGTGACGTTAGACGACGCCCGGCAGGTCTCGGAAGTCGAACGTGACGCCTACACCGTCGGTGACGTGATGTCGAGCGACCTGAAGACGATACCCGCCTCCGACGACGCGATGGCGGCGTTCGAGAAACTCCAGCAACACGGTATCGGTCGCCTGTTGGTCATCGACGCCGACGGCGAACTCGCGGGGCTACTCTCCCGGTCCGACCTGATGACGGCCTTCGACATCATCCAGAAGAGCGGCCGGGCCGACCGCATCACCCCCGCCGAACAGCCAGTGACCGAACGCGAACAGGCGTCGAGATAACCATGTGCGGCAGAACCTCCCTCGTCGCTCCGGCGGAACTCGTCGCCGAGCGATTCGACGCCGAACCGGTCCGACCGCTCGAACCGCGGTACAACGTCGCGCCGGGGCAGGAACACCCCGTGGTCCGCAACGACGCCCCCGACGAAATCCGATTCCCGACGTGGGGGTTGGTTCCCCGGTGGACTGACGGGTCGCCCTCGTCGGGCCACATCAACGCCCGCGCCGAGACGCTGGCCGAGAAGCCGAGTTTCCGCGAGGCGTTCGCAGAACGCCGGTGTCTCGTTCTCGCCGACGGCTTCTACGACTGGAAGGAGACGCCCACGGGCAAACAGCCCTACCGCATCGAGCGCGAGGACCGCTCGCCCGTCGCGTTCGCGGGCCTGTGGGAACCGGGACAGAACGGAGCAGGCGCGACGTTCACTATCGTCACCACCGAACCGAACGCCGTGGTCGAGGAAGTCCACCACCGGATGCCGGTCATCTTGGACCGCGGCGAGGAAGCGGCGTGGCTTCGTGAAACCGAGACCGACGAACTCGCCGACCTGCTCGACCCCTACCCCGCCTCGGAGATGCACGCCTATCCCGTCTCGTCGGCGGTCAACGACCCGAAGAACGACTCGCCGGAACTACTCGAAGAAGTCGCCGCCGAGGAGGACGTACAGACGGGTCTCGACGAGTTCTGAAGCTGGTCGAAAGGATAGAAACGGGGACCGTCACGCGGAATCGAAAGGAGATAGCGAGACTGTACGGCGTCCCGGAACGAGAACTTTCGCGGGAGGGTTGGTGACACGACAGCGGGAGGCCAGCCCACCACCAGAGCCTCCGGCATCGCCGGGTCCGGCCGTATACTTGCACGCTCTGCGCCCAAGCCGCCGGGCGCATCTACTGCTAACGGCCGGTTCGGACTTTGTTATGGGCCGTGTTCCCGGCCGCAGGGAGTGGTTGTGCGGTCGTCAGAAGGAGTTTGAAGTGTTTCGGGGAGATTGAAATAGCGTCGAGTCGTCTCAGAGAGCGGCCGACGACGCCGTGCGTGCGGAGTCGATGCGTTCCCTGAGTTCCGATTTCGGTATCTTCCCGAAGTCCGCTTTTCGGTGGCAACCGATGCAGAGCGACACGACGTTGCCGAGAAAGTGGGCGTCCGTCTTGTCGCGGTTCGAGGACTCAACGAAACTTCGGACGGGAACGATGTGATGAATGTCGGGGTTTCGCCCGATTTCGTCCCTTGACTTCGAACAGACGACGCACTCGTAGCCGTCGCGCTCCAAGGCTTTTCGTCGGACCGCGTTCCAACCCTTTCCGTAGGAGCCGTTCCCGCCACCTTTCCAGTTGGGGTGGCCGGACTCGGCGAACGCCTCGGAGAGCCATTCTGTCCGGCACTCCTCGCTACAGACCGTCGTCTCACCGGTGACGTTGCTCGGATAGCGTTCGACCGTCGAATCGCAAACCGCACACTCCAGTTCGATTTTGCCGCCGTTCCACCGGGGATTCTTCGAGCCTTGGATGTCACGAATCGGTCTCCACGACTTCTGTTCGACACAATCAGAACAGTACAAACCCACCTTCGAGGACTCGTAATATTCGAACTCGGTACCACAGAGTGAACACTCGGCGACTTCTTTCTTGTCCTGAAAATTCGGGTTCGATTCCCCTTCGTACGAGACGGCCTCGCCGTGACAGGTTTCAGAACAGTACTTCTTCTCGTACTCGCAGTAGAACTCGTCGCCGCAGTTCGCACACTCCCGGTTCGAGAGTCGCTCGTCGTGGACGTGACTGTGGTGGACCCCGAGTCCCCGCCTCGTGTCGAACTCCTCGTCGCAAGTCGGACAGGTGTGCCGCATACGGGAAATAGTCACAATAGTCATAGAGGTTAGTTTCGAAATACGAATCTTCAGCGTAACCACTGAACCAGCGAAGAATGTAAGTTAATTTATAGGTCCGGGTGCGAGAATCGAACCCGCATCTCAGCCTCCACAAGGCTGAAGGATAGCCACTACCCCAACCCGGACACGCAAGTAGACATAGTTTCCTACGATTAAAATACGTTACGACTCCAAACGATACTGCCAGACTGTCACAGACTCCAGTCGAAACCGGGGTGTCCGCGCGGGCGGCGACATCCTTTTGAGCGCCAGCGCCCAACCAACGCCCAAGCGTGGCCGTCACCGACAAAATCTACGTCAAGAACCACCGCCAAATCGGGTCGCAACTGGAGACTAACATCCCGAAGGGCGCGTTCAAGGGCGCGACCCTCGACATGCTGTTTCAGGGCGACAACCTCGCGCAGTTGGACGACGCGACCCAAGAGCGCGTGCTGGACTTCGCGGAGGACTTTCTGGACTGCGACTGCCAGAGCAACCCCTACTGCGGGTGCGCCGAGCGCAAGTTCATGCGCTACCTGCTCGGCCTGCGCGAGCAGGGGATGGGTCCCGAGGCCATCGTGGACGTGATGACCGACGACTACATGGTGTACGCCTACCCCGGCGACATCCTCTCGTTTCTCGACAACTCGGTCCGGACGCTCGAAGCGGTCGAAGAACTCGCCGACGTGGAGGGCGACGACGAGATGGAGTCGAAGGCTCGACGGAAGAAAGAGCGTCTCTCCGGGTAGTTCGACCGTCGTTTCCCGTCGAATCGGCGACTCGCAGAGTCGCCGATTCGACTCGATTGGGACTCACCCGAGTCGGTACGTCTCGTCGGCGTCGAGTTCGTCGTCGAGTTCCTCCAAGTGGACCACTTCGTCGGCGTCGTCGCTGTCTTTTATCTCCTGTTGGAGTCTGTTGACGTACTGTTTGTACTCCTGCAACTGCTCGCGGAGGTGTTCGGCCTCCAGTTCGAGGCGTTCGTGTTCCCGGACGAAACTCTTCGGGACCTCCACTTTCGGCGGGAACTCGTCGTCCTCGACTTCCTCGCCGAGTTCGCTCTCGGGGACGACTTCCACCCTGCCGTCGTGGGCGACCAGCAGGTCCACGTAGTCGCGGAACACCGCGGACAGAGAGAGGTCGCGTTCCTCGGCTATCTCCCGGAGCGTCTCGAACGAATCTTCGTTGACCCGGAAGGAGATAGTCTTGTTCTTGTTCCCCATCTGGGTGATACGTCCCACGCGTTACCACTTAAGGGTTAGTCAGACGCGCGAGCGACGGGAACCGAAGCCCCGTCCCAAACAGCTCTCTAGGGACTCGACGTACTTGGGTTGCACCCCGATTCCGTTCGGCCGAGAACGGGGTATCCCTTCTTCAACGTTCGGACCGTAGGGAGAGACCATGACCCGAGAGAGACGTGTCGGCCGATTGGACTGGCGCGGCGACTTCCGGCGACGGGGGGTGGGACGGTGGTAGACCCGGCGACTGCGAGTCGCCTCCAGTTCGCGGTGACGACTATCGTTCACATCATCTTCCCCGTGATGAGCATGGGTCTCGCGCCCTTCCTCGTCTACTTTACGTGGAAAGAGATTCGGACCGGTTCGGCTCTCTACGAGCGACTGCGCCGGTTCTGGACCAAGATATTCGCGGTAAGCTTCGCGGTGGGGACGGTGACGGGGTTGGTGCTGGAGTTCGAGTTCGGAACCAACTTCGCGGCGTTCTCGGCCGCGGCCGGAGAGTTGTTCGGGGGTCCGCTCGCGGTAGAGGGGATGATGGCGTTCTTCCTCGAAGCCACCTTCCTCGGCGTGTTCGTCTTCGGGCGCGAGCGAGTGGGCGACCGACTCTACTTCGTGTCGGCGCTGATGGTGGGTCTCGGAACGTGGCTGTCGGCGGTGTGGATTCTGGTCGCCAACTCGTGGATGCAGACGCCGCGGGGGTTCGAAGTCGCCCGCGAGAGCGGCCAGTTGACTATCCTGCTGACCGACCCCATCGCGGCGTACGCCAACCCGCGGTTCCCGTGGATGTTCGTCCACATGCAGAACGCGGCGGTCCTGTCGGTCGCGCTGTTCATGGCCGGGGTCGCGGCCTACCACGTCTACCGTCGCCACCACCTCGGCGTGGTGGACGAGGGGAATCTGGACGCCGAGTTCTGGGAGGCGACCCTGAAAATCGCGCTGGTCGTCCTCGTCGTCACCGCGCCGTTGCAGGTCCTCCACGGTGACGCCTACGGCCGCCACGTCGCCGAGACTCAGCCACAGAAGTTCGCCGCGATGGAGGCGGTGTGGGAGACCGACAGCTACGTCCCCGAGTACATCGTCGCGTTCCCGACCAGCGTGGACGACCTGCTGAACCCGCGGGCGAAAGACATCTTCGGCATCGGGATACCCGGCGGGGCGTCGTGGCTGGCCTCGGGCGGGGACGCACAGGCCGAGATTACCGGCCTGAACGAGTTCGAAGGCTCGCCGCCGGTCGCCATCGTGTTCTGGTCGTTCCGTGCGATGGTCGCCATGGGGTTCTGGTTCATGCTACTGGCGTTCTGGGCGGGGTATCGGTGGTGGACCGGGGAACTGTTCGAGGACCGACTGCTCCAGAAGGCGCTGATGGCGTCGTCGGTACTCGGATTCCTCGGCGTCGAACTCGGGTGGATAGTGACCGAGGTGGGTCGCCAACCGTGGGTGATTCAGGGCGTGATGAAGACCACCGAGGGCGTCTCGCCCGGTCTCACGGCGACGGAGGCGACCCTGACGCTCGCGGGATTCGTCGGGGGCTACCTCGTCCTGCTGTCGCTGTACACCTACGTCGTCGGGCGACTAGTCCGGCGAGGACCGGAAGGCGGGGACGACGAACTGCCCGACGCCGACCGGCCGACCACGCCGACTGCGGCGGGGGCGAGCGAGGATGACTGAACTGCTCGCGCTGGAGGTGGTGTGGTTCGGCGTCGCGCTCTCGGACCTCTGGTTCGTGGTGGTGTTCGGGTTCCTCGCAGTCTTCCTGTTCCTCGACGGGTGGGACTTCGGCGTCGGGGCAATCTTCGCGCTCCGGGAGGACCACCACGAGCGAGAGCAGTGTCTCGCGGCCATCGGGCCGTTCTGGGACGGCAACGAAGTCTGGCTGGTGGTGTTCGGCGGGGGCCTGTTCGCGGCCTTCCCGTCGGTGTACGCCGCGCTGTTCAGTCGCCACTACCTCCTGCTTTTCGGCGTCCTCGCCACGCTCATCCTGCGCGGGATGGCCCCGGAGTTCTTCGAACAGCGCGAGAGCGAGGGATGGCAGAGGTGGTGGGGCCGGGCGTTCGTCGTCGGGAGCGTCGGCGCGCCGTTCCTGCTCGGGGTCTTCACCGGGAACTGGTTGCTCGGCGTCGAAGGAGTCGCGCCCGCCTCGCTGGTGGTCGGTCTCGCGGTGGTCGCGCTCAACGTCGCCGCGGGCGCGGCGTTCCTCCGGTTGAAGACGACCGGGGCGCTCGCCGACGAGATGCCGGGCTACGGCGTCCGCGCGACGGCCGTCTACCTCGCGCTGGTCGTGGTCGCGCTGGTCCTGCTGGCGCTCCGACCCGGCCTGCGGGAGGCGCTCTTATCGCCGGTGGCCATCGCGCTGGTCGTCGGGTCGGTCCTGCTCGGGGTTGTGTACGTCGTCGCCGCCCGCGCCGGGCGGCCCTACCTCGCGCTCGGTGCCTCGGGCGGGATGACGGGCGCGCTCGTGGCGCTGGTCGCGGTGCTGATGTACCCCGTCGTGGAACCGATGACCGGTCTGACCGTCGAGGAGGCCATCATCGGCGCGCCCGCCGTCGAGTTGCTGACAATCGGGGCCGCTATCCTGATTCCGCTGGTGCTGACCTACTTCGGCGTCCTCTACTCGGCGTTCAGCGGTCCCATCGACGTGGAAGAGTCCTACTGAACCGCGACGCCCGGCCAGATTTTATACCGATTCGCGTCGTCGGTCCCGCAGTGACGAGGCAAGCGGTGCAATTCGTTCTACAGGGGGACGACATCTCGGACCTCCCGGTCGGCGATTATCTCGACCTCCTCCGGGACTTCGCGGTGGCTATCGCCGTGTTCGTGGTGGTGTATGCAGTCGGACGGAGAATCCTCCTCCCGGCGGTCGAGCGCGCGCTCTCCACCCAGCGAGTCCAAGAGGCAGTCGCTAGCGCGGTGGTAAAGACCGTCCACGTCGCTGTGTTGCTCGCCGCCTTCCGGCTCGCGATCGACGTGACCGACTACGGCTATCTGCTCTCTATCCCGCCGACAGTGGTCGCCGCGCTCACCGTCGCCGTCGGGTTCGCCAGTCGGGACATCGCGTCGAATCTCGTCGGCGGCGTCTTCATCGTGACGGACCCGAAGTTCAACATCGGCGACTGGATTCGCTGGCAGGACAAGGAGGGCGTCATCGAGGACATCAGCTTTCGGGTGACGCGGGTCCGAACCTTCGACAACGAACTGCTGACCGTGCCCAACTCCCAACTCGCCACCAGCGCCGTGGTCAACGCCGTCGCCAAGTCGCCGCGCCGCATCTCCCACACGTTCCACGTCGGCGACGACACCGACCTCGGCGCGGTGGCGACCATCCTCGTAGAGGAGGCCCAAGCGAGCGGGAACGTCCTCGACCGACCGACCCCGACCGTCCGCGTGGTCGAACTCGACGAGGGACGGGCGGGCGTGCAGGCCCGCTACTGGATAGACCAACCGTCGCGCGAGGCGTTCGTCACCATCCGGTCGGAGTACCTCCAGCGCGTGAACCGGCGGTTCAACGAGGCGGGCATCGAACTCCCGGAGAGCTGGTAGCACCTGTCTGAAAGAACGATATAGGATGCTTTAGAAAATATATACATTTTCGTGAGCAATTTCTACAATGTCTCGGCGAACGACCGCAGGAGTTTGTTCTCGGCGCGTCGGAGGTGTTCCTCGAACGTCCGGCGTTCGACGCCCATCGCCGACGCGAGTTCGGCCGTGGTCGCCTCGCGGGGAATCCGGTAGTAACCCATCTCGGTCGCGGTCAGCAGTGCCTCGCGCTGGCGCACCGAGAGGTCCGGCAGGGCCGAATCGAGCGTGAGCAGTGGTCGGTCGGCCCGGACCGACCGGACCTCGCGCTTGGACTCCACGACCACCGAGAACTCGGCGGCCACGTCGCGGTAGAACGCGGTCAGGTTCGCGGGGTCCAGCGCCAGCACGCGACACCACTTCCTGCCCTCGGCGTACCGAAGCGGCGGCACGAGCAGGCAGTCGTGGGCGGCGAGGGTCGCCTCGATGGGGTCGTCGTCGCGCTCCTTCAGGCAGTCGTCGGTGATGAGCAGTCGCTCGTCGGCGTCCGCGATTCGCTCGCGGACGCCGACCGCTCGCTCGACGTGGGCGACGACCGCCTCGCCGCCCGCGCCGCCGACATGCAGGAGGTCACAGTGGTCGTTGCACCAGAGTTCGACCGTCGTGTCGGTGCCCGCGGTGGCGGCGGCGTACGCGCCGGGGTGTTCGATTCCGAGAACCGCTTCGTGCATCCGAGTCGGGATTTCGAGGCGACAGTATTGAACGCCGCGTTCGAGTTGTGAGATTCGGCGTGGCACAGACCGTAAAGTGACGGAGGGATAACTCGGTGTGCCGACGACGAGACGGCAGAGCCAGCTACTGCTTGAGCCAACGAGGACCGCACAGCACCGCGACCGCACCGCCACCGCGCCCCGGACCTCCCCGACCGTTCGCGCCTGTCGGCGCTCACGGTCGCGTCCCGTGAGTTTCACTCCGAGCGCGTCCCGTGAGTTTCGCTCCGAGCGCGTCCCGTGAGTTTCGCTCCGAGCGCGTCCGAGGACGTGACGGCACACGAGACGCGAGCGACTGCGGAACCGAACGAGATACTTAAAACACCCTCCCTAAGGCGGTATTCAGGTATTTGGCTCTCGCGCCCGAACGTCGTAGTATGAGCGAAGGGCAACCGGAACAGACAGACGAGAACCGAGACGCCGGACACGGCGTCGGCGAACCGAGCGAGCAGTGGAAGGAGTACCGAGGTTCGCCCACCGGCACCGAAATCGAGTGCGAAGGGTGGCGACAGGAGGCCGCCCTCCGGATGTTGAACAACAACTTAGACCCCGAGGTGGCCGAGAAACCCGAGGAACTGGTGGTCTACGGCGGCACCGGGCGGGCCGCCCGGTCGTGGGACGCCTACGACGCGATTCTGGCCGAGTTGCGCGAGTTGGACGACGACGAGACCCTGCTGGTCCAGTCGGGCAAACCCGTCGGGCGCTTCCGGACCCACGAGAAGGCCCCCAGAGTCCTCATCGCCAACTCCAACCTCGTCGGCAAGTGGGACGACTGGGACCACTTCCACGAGTTGGAAGCGAAGGGTCTCATCATGTACGGCCAGATGACCGCGGGGTCGTGGGCGTACATCGGCACGCAGGGCATCATCCAAGGTACCTACGAGACGCTGGCCGAACTCGCCGACCAACACTACCCCGACGACGACGGACTCCGCGGGAAAATCGTCGTCACGGGCGGACTCGGCGGCATGGGCGGTGCCCAACCGCTCGCGGTGACGATGAACCACGGCGTCTGCATCGCCGCGGAGGTGGACGAAGACCGCATCGACCGCCGCATCGAGACGGGATACTGTCAGGAGAAGACCGACGACTTAGACGAGGCAATCGAGAAGGCGAAGGAGGCCGCCGAGAACGGCGAACCCTACTCGGTCGGCGTCCACCTCAACGCCGCCGACATGCTCGAAGGGATGCTCGAACGCGGGTTCGTCCCCGACGTAATCACCGACCAGACCAGCGCACACGACGAACTCGAAGGCTACTACCCCTCTGGCTACACCGTCGCGGAGGCCGACGAACTCCGCGAGGATGACCCCGAAAAGTACGTCGCGGAGAGCCTCGACACGATGGAGCGCCACGTACAGGGCATCCTCGACATGCAGGACGAGGGCGCGATAGCCTTCGAGTACGGCAACAACATCCGCGGGCAGGTGAAAGAACACCGCGGGATGGACGACGCCTTCGACTACCCCGGATTCGTCCCGGCGTACATCCGGCCGCTGTTCTGCCGCGGGAAGGGACCGTTCCGGTGGGCCGCGCTCTCGGGCGACCCCGAGGACATCCACCGGACCGACGAGGCGGTCAAGGAGTTGTTCCCCGAGAAGGACCACCTCCACCGCTGGATAGACCTCGCGCAGGAACAGGTCGAGTTTCAGGGTCTCCCCTCCAGAGTGTGCTGGTTGGGCTATTCGGCCGGGGACGACGCCGACGACGGAGACGGCGACGGTCTCACCGAGCGCGCTCGGTTCGCGCTCCGAATCAACGAACTCGTCGCCGCGGGCGAAATCTCCGCGCCGGTGGTCGTCACCCGCGACCACTTGGACGCCGGGAGCGTGGCGAGTCCGAACCGCGAGACCGAGGCGATGCGCGACGGGTCGGACGCGATTGCGGACTGGCCGATTCTGAACGCCCTGCTCAACTGCGCGGCCGGGGCCGACATCGTGAGCGTCCACGACGGCGGCGGCGTCGGCATCGGGAACGCCCTCCACGCTAACAACCACGTGGTACTCGACGGGTCGGACCTCGCCGCGGAGAAGGCCCGACGGGTCTTCACCACCGACCCCGGAATGGGCGTGATTCGCCACGCCGACGCGGGATACGACGAGGCAGTCGCGGAGGCCGAGGAGTCGAACGTCGCGGTACCGATGCGGGACCGAGAATGACCGACTGCAGACCAACTTTCGACTGGATGGGACCCTCAAACGATTCGAACGACGAACAGTTCGGCCACGTGGTCGAGCTGGCGAGTATAGACGACGCCGACCGCTTCGACGCCGTACTGGTTGGCGAACCCTTCGACCGGGCGGTCATCGGTCGGAAGGGCGCGAGCGAAGGCCCGGCCGCGCTCCGCCAGCACCTCGCGGGCACCAAGACCCACCACTTCGACGCCGGGCCGGTGGGTTCGGTCGCAGACCTCGGCGACGTGACACTCGGGGATAGCGAGGCGCAACGCGCCTCGGACAGTCGAGTAGCGAGGGACGAAGGTCCCTCGGACCATGCGAGCGGCCAAGGCCGCGAGCAGACGGCGGAGCCGCGAGACGGCGAAGACGGTTCGGGGTCGGTCGCCGACCTCCAAGAGCGCGTCCGGACCATCACCGAGAAAGTCCACGACGCCGACGCCTTCCCCGTTTTCCTCGGGGGCGACAATTCGATGACCTTCCCGAACGCCGCGCCCCTGCTGGAGGAGGGGACGCTGGGCGTCGTCAACTTCGACGCCCACCTCGACGTGCGGGAGGTCGGCGACGACGCGACCAGCGGGACGCCCTACCGTCAACTCTACGAGGCGGGTCTCGACGCCTACGCCTGCGTCGGCGCACGCCACTTCGAGACCTCTACGGCCTACGCCGAGTACGTCCGCGAGCAGGGCGGCGAAGTCGTCACGGCCGAAGAGGTCGGCGACGACGAGGTGAAGGCAATCGACCGCGCGCGAGACGCCCTCGGCGACGTGGACCGCCTCTACGTCAGCGTGGACTTGGACGTGCTGGACGCCGCGTTCGCGCCGGGCGTGAGCGCGCCCACGCCCGGCGGCGTCTCGACTCGCGAGTTGTTCCGGATGCTCCGCCTGCTGGGGGCCGAAAATCGCCTCGCCGGGTTCGAGGTCGTGGAGTGTGCGCCCTCGCTGGAGTCCGGGAGCGCGAATCTGACCGCGAAGGCCGGGGCGCGGGCCGTCGCCCACCTGTTGAGCGCCCGGCCGAAGAGCGAGCGAGACGAGAGCGGCGGGACCGCCGGTCCCGCCGCGGGAGGTCGGCGATGACGCTCACGGCAGTCGTCCACGACGCGGCCGAAATCGTCACGCTCGAATCGGGCGAGGACGCCGGAGACGCCGGGGACGAGACCGAACTCGGTATCTACACCGACGCCGCCGTCGCGGTGGAGGACGGTGAAGTCGCGCGGGTCGGACCGACCGGTCCCGTCACCCGCGAGTTCCCGCCCGAGAACGCCGCCCACGCGGTGGACGCCAGCGGGAAGAGCGTGATTCCGGGGTTCGTGGACCCCCACACCCACGCGCTGTTCGCGGGCGACCGCTCCGACGAGTTCGAGGCCAAACTACAGGGCAAGACGTATCAGGAGATTCTGGAGGGAGGCGGCGGCATCCTCCGGACGGTCAGGGCGACCCGCGAGGCGGGCGACGAGCAGTTGCTCGACAACCTGCTGGGCCACCTCGACACGATGCTGGCCCACGGGACGACGACGGTCGAAGTCAAATCGGGGTACGGACTCGACGCCGAGACGGAACTCCGGATGTTGGAGGTCATCGACCGCGCCGACGACCGTCACCCGGTAGACGTGGTTCCGACGTTCATGGGTGCCCACGCCGTGCCAGAAGGCCGAGACGCCGACGAGTACGTCGAGGAAGTCGTCCAAGACCAGATTCCCGAGGTCGAGTCACAGGGCATCGCCGAGTTCTGCGACGTGTTCTGCGAGGAGGGCGTCTTCGACGTGGACCAGTCCCGCCGAGTCTTGGAGGCCGGAAAGGACGCGGGCATGACGCCGAAGGTCCACGCCGAGGAATTGGCCCACATCGGCGGGACCCAGTTGGCCGCGGAAATCGGGGCCGCGAGCGCCGACCACCTGCTCCACTCGACCGAGGAGGACATCGCGGCTCTCGTGGAGGCCGACGTGGTACCGGTCTTGCTCCCCGGGACGGCGTTCGGTCTCGGCGCGGCGTACGCCGACGCCCGCGCGTTCCTCGACGCCGGTGGGGACGTGGCGATTGCGACCGACTTCAACCCCAACTGCTACAGTCAGAGCATGGGCTTCGCGGCCTCGCTCTCGTGCGTCGAGATGGGGATGACGCCCGCCGAAGCGCTCGTCGCTTCGACCACGAACGCCGCGGCCGCCCTCGACCTGCCGGAGAACGTCGGAACGCTACGGGAAGGTGCGCCCGGCGACGTGGCGATTCTGGACGCGCCGACCCACGTCCACGTCCCGTACAACTTCGGCGTGAACGCCGTCGGGACCGTGCTGAAAGACGGGGAGGTGGTCTACCGTGGCTGAGTCGGGACCGGACTCGGAACCGGTTCGGGCCGACGGCGAGACCCTCGCGCCGGAGGACGTTGCGCGGGTCGCGCGAGAGGACGCGCGCGTGGTCGTGCCCGAGGACGCACGCGAGAAGGTTCGGACCGCCCGCGAGCGAGTCGAAGAGGTGGTCGAGAGCGGCGAAGCCGTCTACGGCGTCAACACCGGGTTCGGCGAACTCGTGGACGAGCGCATCCCCCGCGAGGACGTAGAACAGTTGCAGTTGAATCTGGTCCGGAGCCACGCCGCCGGTGCGGGCCGGGAGTTGGACCGCGAGGAGGTTCGGGCGCTCCTGCTCGGGCGACTCAACGCGCTCGTGAAGGGCTACTCCGGCGTCCGAGAGGTCGTCGTGGACCATCTCGTGACGATGCTCGACGCGGGCGTCCACCCAGTGGTGAAGTCCCGCGGGAGTCTGGGCGCGAGCGGCGACCTCGCGCCGCTCGCGCACCTCGCGCTGGTGCTGGTCGGCGAGGGCGAGGCTGAGGTCGAGACTGGCGAGGGGACCGAGCGACTGCCCGGCGACGAGGCGCTCGCTACCGCCGACCTCGAACCGCTGACGCTCCGGGCGAAGGAGGGCATCGCGCTCATCAACGGGACCCAGTTGACCGTCGGTCTGGCGGCGCTCGCCGTCGTGGACGCCGAGCGCGCGGTCCGGGCCGCCGACGTTGCGGGGTCGCTCACGACCGAGGTGACGATGGGGACTACCGCGGCGGCCGACGACTCCATCGCGGGAGTCCGGCCGCATCCCGGCCACGCCGAGAGCGCCCGGAACGTCAAGCGCCTCACGGCCGACTCCAAAATCGTGGAGTCCCATCGCAACTGCGACCGGGTGCAGGACGCCTACTCGATTCGGTGCCTGCCGCAAGTCCACGGCGCGGTCCGAGACGCAATCGACCACCTCCGGGAGGCGGTCGAAGTCGAGTTGAACAGCGCGACGGACAACCCGCTCATCTTCGACGCCGACGAGACCGACGGCCGAGCCTCCGGCACCGAGAACGCCGCGGTCCTCTCGGGCGGGAACTTCCACGGCGACCCGCTGGCGCTTCCGCTTGACTACCTGACGAACGCGATTACCGAGTTGGCGGCCATCTGCGAGCGCCGGGTGGACCGAATGTTGAACCCGAACGTGCAGGAACCGCACCTCCCGCCGTTCCTGACGGAGGGGAGCGGCCTGCGCTCGGGGTACATGATAGCCCAGTACACCGCGGCGGCGCTCGTCAACGAGAACCGCGCGACCGGGCGGCCCTCGATGGACAACACGCCGGTCAGCGGGAATCAGGAGGACCACGTGAGCATGAGCGCCCAGAGCGCCTTCGACGCGCGGTCGGCCGTCGAGAACGCGATTACCGTGGTCGGAATCGAACTGCTCTGTGGCGCGCAGGCCGCCGAATTTTTGGACGACAGTCTGGCCCACGGCGTCGGCACCGGCGCGGCCTACGAAGCGGTCCGGGAAGTCGTCCCGGCGCTGGTCGAGGACCGGCCGATTCACCACGACATCGAGAGCGCCGACGCGCTGGTGTGGTCGGGACTGCTGGAGCAACGAGTCGAGGACGCGCTCGGAGAATCACTCGCCTGAGTCCCCGGTGAGCGGGTCCGACGGGGCGAGTCCCGTCAGCCCATCAGGTACCGGAGCCATCGGTTGTTCTTCACGAACGCCGCGTCTTCGAGGAACTCGTCGAGGCCGAGGATGCGGCCCGCGCCGAACGCCCCGAGACCGAACAACAGCATCGCGTAGACCACGTGGTCGTCGATGACGAGACCGTTTTCGAGCGGGAGGCTCGCCGCCCAGTAGAACAGCATCATCACCGCTCCCCAGAACGCGCTCCACCGGACGAACGCGCCAGCGAGCAGTGCGAGGCCGACCAGCGTCAGACCCCACTGGTTGAGCGGGTCGATGAGCCACAGCCACTCGTTCGCCATCGTCGCCCAGACGCCGCCGAAGGGGTTGCCCTCCGGAATCGCGTGGAGCAGGAAGCCCTCGGCGGACCACTTCGGGTCGAGAACCTTCGTGATACCGGCGTAGAACAGCGTCCAGCCCATCACGACCCGGAGACCGAACAGCGCGTAGCCGACCCACGTCTCGGAGTACTGGAAGTTGGTGCGCCGTCCGAACAGTTCCGCTTCGAGTTCACGAGTGGACATCGGTCTTCACCTCACACGTGATACTGGGACGGCCAATCCCTTCAAACGGGACAGCGAATCTCAGAACCTGAAAACCGGGCGGAGACGACCCGAAAAACGTTACGGTCGTTTTTGGCGCGCGGGAGTCGAAGTGGTGACTTATCGGGCGGAGAGACGTATCCGGAGACATGTACCAGATACTCGCCGCAATCGGCACCGACGAGGACCGCGCGCTCGAACAGGCACAAGCCATCGCCGACCTACCGCGGAACGGGGACGTGTCGGTGACGCTGTTCCACGACTTCGCCGACGGCAACCCCGAGGGCGCGTCGGTCCATCAGGTCGCGGCGGTCCGCCGGGCCGTCGAGTACCTCGAAGACGAGGGCATCGAGGTCGGATACTCCGAGTCGAGCGGGGACGCCGCGCAAGCCATCCTCGACACCGCCGACGAGTTGGACGCAGACCTGCTCTGTCTCGCGCCGCGCGAGCGAACGCCCGCAGGGAAGGCGCTGTTCGGGAGCGTCACTCAGCAGGTCATCTTGGAGGGGTCGCGGCCGACGCTCGTGGTCGGCGCTGGAGAGGCGGGCGAGTAGTCTCCGGAACGGATTTTATTTCTCTTAGATAGCCATGTGATTTTCAAGCAATTCTATTTACACGTTAGACGAAGGGATTTCGTTCTTGCGTCGTGCGCGCCGCGGCGCGCACGACGCTCACGCGCGCCCGGCAGACCCTCGCGTTCGACGCTCTCTGTCGTCGTCCTCTTCTGCGTTCGACCCGCCGCCCTCCTCTGCGTTCGACCTGCCGCCCTCCTCGGCGTCCGACCTGCCGCTCTCGCCACCGTCTCGCTCGCTCCCTCCGGCGCGAGAAGCGTCGCTTCTCGCGCCGGACGCACGGAACACGCCGTGGTCCGGACACTCGTACACGTCCCGGAGAACGTTCCTGCACGTCCGACCGCAGTCGGGACAGGGCCGGGTAGCGTCCTCGGCGTTCGTGGCGGCTTCCATCTCGCGGTACACCTCGCGCCATCCGGCGCTCGGCGACTCGCGTTCGTCAGGCATCCGACCCTCCGGCGTCCGGCGACCGACCGGCGGCGGCCGTTCGGCCGCCGCCGACCGCTCCCCCGCCGCACCGGAAACACCCCTCGCGGAGGCGCGAGTCGGTGGTTTCGAGACCGCACCGCTCGCACCGCCAGTAGCGGTGGTCGAGTTCGCCGTCGCTGTCCCTACCGTCGTGCGGTCCGGTGACGGACCCGGTACTTTCTTGTAAACGTGGCGTATCCGTAGCCATTGGGCTACTCGAACTGTGGGTACGCCCAGCGTTCGGGTGCTGGTCCCACCCGACGCGTTTCGAAGCGTGGTCGCTGGGCTACTCGTACTCCGATTCTCGCGCGTATTCGGTCGTTCCCCGTCCCCCAATCACCCCCGAAAGTCGGTCGCGTGTCGATTCGCCCGCGCGTCGTCGCCGCCTACGCCTGCGGTTCGGGTTCCGCTTCGGCGTCGGCGTCGTCGCCGCCGTCGGTATCGCTCCCCTCGTCTTGGAGGCTTTCGAGCGCCGAGACGACCAGCGTGTGGTAGCGGTCCAGCGGCAGGTCGTACTGCTCTTGGGCCATCCGGGCGTACTCGTTGACTCCGGCGGCGGTGCCGCCTTCGTGAGATGTCTCCGACATCTCTCCACCGTCGAACGCCTCGATTCGGTCGAGCGTCCGCTCTGCCGTCTCGACCACCCACCGGTCGCGGGTGTCGGGACCGACCTTCGTGATTGACTCGGGGCGCACCGAGACGTTGGTCGTGCCGTCGTCGGTCTCGTAGGTCCGGGGCTTGCCGGTGATGGCGACGTACTCGGGCGGTTCGAGTTCCCGGAGCATGCTCGCGGCCTCGGGTTGGTACTGACCGGCGTAGACGAAGAACGGGTCGCCGTTCGGGTCCACGACCCGGCCCTGCCAGTACTCGCTGTCCTCGCCCACGTCTTCGGTCTCGGTCAGCGTACCGACGATGAAGACGCGGTTCGCGCGCTCGCCGGTCGGGAGCAGGACGTACACCGGCGCTCGTTCCTCGTCCGATTCTTTGAACGTGTGGGTCGCGTCGTTGAACTCGCCAGCGAACACGCGGCGGGCGACCTCTCGGGTAGGTGTCTCGCTCATCTCACATCGACCTCGCTTTGATAAGCACGTCCTCGGTGTTCGTCGGCCCGTCGAGTTCCTCCATCTCGTCCACGAGGAGGTACCGGCCCATCGTCGGTCCGGCGACGCGGTAGTACAGACCGAGGGTCTCCTCGCGCATCTCTTCGGCGACGACGGTAGTGTCCAGCGCGTCCATCGCCATGTCCTGTGCTTCCTGCAGGCCGATGCCGGTCAGTTCCTCGGTCGCTTCCTTGTCGAAGATGACTTGATGGACTTCGGTCCCGTCGTCCACGACGCCCTTGATTCGGAGATCGAACTCGCCTTCGACCTCGCCGTGTTCGGAACACCGGCCGTTCTGGAGGACGCGGGTGCAGTCCTCCTCCGGACAGCGTTTGATGAGACCCGACCCGCTCTGGATGTCCACCAGCGCGCCTTCGACCTCGGCGGTGTCGTCGCCGACTTCGATGTCCTCGTCGGACTCCTCGATGGTGGTCGTGCGGTTGAGTTTCACCGAGTAGTCGCCCTGATACTCGTCGGAGACGAGGTTTCCGAGGTGGTAGACCTTCCCTTCCTCCAACTCTTGGAGGTCGGAGTCGGCCCACTTGGTGAACTTGATGGTGCCCGTCTCGTCGCCGAGCAGACCGACCTGACCCACGGCGTCGCTCCGGGGGTCCCAGAGGTCCACGACTTTGGCGGTGAGGCTAAGCCACTGCTCGTCTTCGTTCACGTCTTCGACGTTCACTTGCTCGGAGCCACCGCCGCCGCTCCGGATGTCGTCGCGTTCGAGTCCCGCTTCGTCGAGGTAGTGGCTGACGACGCTCCGGCGGGCCTCTTCGAGGGGAACCCGGTACTCGTTGACGAGGTTGTCGAGGCGGTCCTCGATTTCCTCGGCTGTCAGGTCCAAGTGTTCGGAGAACTGTTCGCGTATCTCTTCGGCGTGCTGGCGCACATCGCTCATGGTGTATCAGTCTCCGCGTCGTTTTCTCCGGGAGACATGCGACGGGTTAGTGCGCTACCCTATAAAAAGCTACGCAACCAGAGTGAAAGTGAAAGAGCGGTCGAAAGCGACTCTCCCGCCCGTTCGCGCTCAGCGAGATTCGAGCGCCAGCGCCGCGCCGAGACCCACCAGAACCGACCCCGAGACCCACCGCAGACCGTCGGCGAGGCGCGGGCGAGTTCGGAACGCGGTCCGGACGCCGCCCGAGAGCAGGCCGACCGTCCCGAGATAGCACGCGGTCAGCACGGCGTAGGTCCCGCCGAGCGCCAGCATCTCCGCGGTCGGCGTGCCAGCACCGCCGCCAGCGCCCGCGCCGACGAACTGCGGCAGGAACGCGAGGAAGAACAGCGCGACCTTCGGGTTGAGGACGTTGACGGTCACGCCCCGGAGGTAACTGCTCCGGAGGTCCGAGTCGGGTGCCGCGACACTGCCAGTGCCGTCCGAGAGTTCGAAGTCATCGCCGCGCCAGAGCGTCTTCGCGCCGAGGTAGAGCAGGTAGGCCGCCCCCGCATACTTGACCGTCGCGTACGCGAGCGCGGACGCGCGCAAGAGCGCGGCGAGTCCGAGCGCGGCCGCGCTCGTGTGGACGAGGACGCCCGTGCTGACCCCGAACGCGGAGGCGAGACCACCGCGTTTGCCCGCCGAAACGCCCTGCGTGAGGACGAACACGGTGTCCGGGCCGGGCGTCAGGACCAGCGCCATCGCCGCCGTGACGAACAGGAGATAGGTGTGGAGGTCGATACTCGAGAGCATGCGATTGACGGAGCGTCGGCCCTGTCGGTGTTAAGTGTGCCGTTTGGCGCAGTTTGCACCCCCGGCCACACGACTGTTGTCGCCGCCCGCGGTAGTGTAGACGATGTTCGGTCCGCTGTCGCCCGAGGACGAGGAGGCCGACCGGGACCTCCGGACGGGTCTCCGGAGCGGCGCGCCCGAGACGTTGCGGGCGTTCGTCCTCCTCGCGGTGTCGGTGCAGGTCGGCCTGTTCGCCCTCGCGCTCGGCGTCATGCTCGTCGCGTTCCGCGGCCAGCGGACCCTCGGCGGCGCGCTGGCAGTCGCCGGACTCCTCGTCCTCGGACTCTCGGCCCTCGCCTACCGGAAGTACCGACCGTAGCCCACGAACAAACCTATCTTCCCCGGACTCCAACACCCGGTCAAATGGACGACCGCCTCGAAAGCTTCCTCCGCTCGAAGATTCGGTCCGCCGGGCGGCAGTACGCCGACGCGAAGCGGGCCTACGCCAGCGCGCGCCGGTCCGCCTTGGCCGACCTGCCCCAAGACGACGAGGGGAAGGCCAAAATCGTCTGTCGCCGGTACGCCGAGCGCCGGGCCGTCGAACTCGACAGGGAGGCCCGGCCCGCCTGCTTCGACCCCGACCACCCCGACTGCGAGGGATGCGTCCGAGACGTGCGCGACGGCCGCATCGAGACGTGGTAAGATGGCAGGGGTATTCGACCGACAGCTCGTCGCCCTCGTGATGGCCGGTGGGACCGGAACCCGACTCTACCCGGCCAGCAGGTCCGACCGACCGAAACAGTTCCTCTCGCTCGGCGGCGGGGACTCGTTGCTCGCTCGGACGGTCTCGCGCGTCGGATTCGCCGACGAAATCTACGTCTCGACTGCGGCGGCCCACGCCGACCGAGTACGCGAACAGACTCCGGAAGCGGGCGTCCTCGTGGAACCCGCGGCCAAGGACACCGGTCCGGCGCTGGTGTACGCCGCCCACCGCGTGCGCGAACAGGTCGGCGAGTGCGTCCTGCTCTGCCTGCCGAGCGACCACCTCGTCGCGGGCGGGTTCGAGTCGGCCGCGAGGACCGCGGCCCGCGCCGCAGTCGAAACGGGGGGGCTGGTCGCGTTCGGCGTCGAACCGACTCGACCGGCGACTGGCTACGGCTACGTCGAACCCGGCGATTCGGACGACGAGTGGGCCGAAATCGAGCAGTTCCGAGAGAAGCCCGACGCCGAGACCGCCGAGCAGTTCGTGGCGGACGGTTTCTACTGGAACGCCGGACTGTTCGCGTGGACGCCCGAGGCGTTGCTCCGAGAGGCCCGCGACTCGCCGCTCGGGTCACTCGTCGCGGCGCTGGACGAAGGGCGTCCCGAGCGCGGATTCCGAGAGGTAGAGTCGGTCAGCATCGACTACGCGGTGATGGAGCGCACCGACGACGCCTACGTCGTGCCCGCCGACTTCGAGTGGGACGACGTGGGCGCGTGGGACGCCGTGGAGCGCGTGGTCGAACCCGACGAGAACGGGAACGCGACTCTCGGGGACGCTCTCACTATCGACGCCGAGAACAACGTCGTGGCGAGCGACGGCGAGACCCACGTCAGCGCCGTCGGCGTCGATGGACTGGTCGTCGCGGCCTACGACGACCGAGTGTTGGTCGCGCCGAAAGACGAGGCCCAGCGCGTGCGGGAAGTCGTCGCGGAACTGCGCGAGCGAGGACGGTTCTGACGGCCGGTCGAACTTTTGCGGTGGGCGACGTACGCCCGCCGCCATGTCCGAGACGCCCGAGGGCGAAATCGTGGAAGAGACCGACGACTACGTTCACGTCCGGTTCCGCGACCCGGACGACTTCGACACCATCCGGACGCCGGACTGGGCCGAGAACGCCGCCAGCGACGTTGCGGAGGGTGCCGAAGTCCGGACCGGAAAGCTGAAAGACAGCGACGACTGGCGAGTCGAGAGCGTGCTGATTCCCGCCGGGACAGACGACGAGGAAGCCAGAGACGAGGCCGAGCGGATAGTCGAGAAGATGGAGTCCTGAAGTCGGTCACTCTGCCGCGAGCAGGTCGCGGTAGTGAATCGTCGCGTCGCCGTGGCCGACTTCCTTCGTGACTCGCTCGCCGAGTTCGACCGGGACCGGCCGGTCGAAAATCGGGCCGTCGTGGACGAAGGTGTGGAACTCCCCGTTCTCGCCGCAGGGGTCCACGTTCTCCGGGCGGTCCGCGAGGAAATCGGCGTCGAACCGGCGACCGGCGAACGAGGCGTCGAGCGCGTCGTCGTCCACTGCGACCACGGTGGCCGCGAACGCGTCGGCGAACTCTCGGGCGACCGTTTCGGTGTCTCGACCCCAGACGGGCCAGTGGCCCTCGATTTCGGCGTCCGCGAGGCGACTCTCGCGGTAGGCCCGCACGTCTTCGAGGTAGAGGTCGGCGAAGGCGACTCGCTCGACGCCGCGGCGCGCGTAGTCGGCCATCGCGTCGGCCATGACTGCCTCGTACTCGTCGTTCGAGGCGTCTCCGGGGAGTTCCACGAACCGAATCGGGAGACCGATTGCGTCGGCCTGTCGCTCGTAGAGACCCCGGCGGACGCCGTGCATGCTGGCGCGGTCGGTGTCGGCCGAGACGGTCGTGAGGAGTTCGCGGACGGAACTGTCTGACTCGCGCATCTTCCAGAGCGCGTACGCGGCGTCCTTGCCGCCGCTCCACGAGAGAACCGTCCCCATCAGCTTCGGAGTCGGCCGCCGTCCACGGGCACGGCCGCGCCGTTGACGAAACTCGCGCGCTCGCTGGAGAGGAACGCCACGGCGTCGCCGAGTTCGCGGGGGTCGCCCACCCGATTCAGCGGGATGTCGTCGGCCCACGCCGCCAGTCCCTCGTCGTAGGTGTCGTACTCGCCGCGTTCGACCGCGGCCTCCACGAGTTCCTGAATCCGAGGCGTCTCGTGCGCGCCCGGAAGGACCGCGTTGACTCGGACTTCGGGAGCGAACTCGCGGGCTTGGGTCTTCATCAGACCGACGACGCCGCGCCGGACCGCGTTCGAGAGGACGAGTCCGTCGATGGCCTCCCGGACGCTGGTGGACGTGACGTTGACGACGGTGCCAGCGTCACTCTCCGCGAGGTGGGGGTGGGCGGCCTTCGTCAACCAGACCGCGCTCATCACGAGAAGGTCGTAGGCCTCGTACCAGTCGCGTTCGGTGGTGTCGAGGAACGGACCGCCCGGCGGGCCGCCAGCGGAGGTGACGAGGTGGTCGAGTCCCCCGAACTCGGAGACGGTGGCGTCCACCAGCGCCTCGATTTCGTCGGGGTCGGTGATGTCGGTCGGCACGGCCACCACGTCGCCGTCGCCCGCCGCGTCGATTTCCTCCTCGGCGTCGGCCAGTTGCTCCTCGCCGCGGGCGCAGATGGCGACGTTCGCGCCTTCCGCCGCGAGCGCCTTCGCAGAGGCGCGGCCCAGACCGCTCGAACTCGCCGTTACCAGTGCGGAGTTACCCGTTAATCCGAGGTCCATGACTCGTGGTTCGGAGGCCGAGGTGAAAGCTCTCGGGGTGGCGGCTATCCGTTCGGTAGCGGAGTGCGGCCGTCGGACTGGCGACGTTACGCGTCGATGCGACCGGTCGTCTCGCCGCGCGGACGGCCGTAGCGCGCCGCGAGTTCGTCCAGTTCGTCGGCGTACCGGGCGTCGAGTCGTTCGACCTCCCGGCGACCCTCGTCGGTGAGTATCCAGTCGGTGACGCGGGCGTCGTCGGACGTGCGGGCGTAGGCCGCGGGGTCGTCGGGGTCGCCGTCGGCGGCGAGCGGTCCCAAGTCGAACCGCTCGGCGCGCAGGTCCGACGCGGCGAGTTCCTCGACGCGCCGGACGAGACCCTTCTCGTGGAGTTGCGTGAACGTCCGACGGACCGCGGACTTCCGGACGGTCGCACCCGCGGCACCCTCCGGGCCGACGTTGGCGTAGTCGCCGCGTTCGACGACCGCCGTGATGTCGTCTAACACGTTGCTGACGGTGGTGGGCGCGTACCGGTCGTAGTCGCCGCCCGCCATGTGGTGGAGTATCGTACGCTCGATGTGACCGCTCGTCCGTAACTGGTCGTCCAGTTCTCCCGGCCCGGCGTTTTCCGTATCTTCCGCCATACCAGACGTTACGTAATTGCGTTGCATTAAACCTAAGGGACGTTACGCACTTCGGGGCGGGCGAGGCGGTCTTTCTGCGGGACCGCCGCCGACGCGAGTCTTCACGGCCGACGCACGCGCCCGCGAGTGCCGTCGGCGCTCGCGGGCCAGTGGCACTCGGGGTATCGGCGGTTTCGGTTCCCCAAGCGACACCGTACGCCGAGTAGCCACTTTAGCACGTTTCAGACACATCTATAGATATTCTAGGAAATCAAAATTAATGCTAAAAGAAACGAGGAATCACGTCTCTCGGCTCACTTCCCGAGACTTGCGGACCGTCACCTCGCCGTCGGTGGTTACGCCGATGAGCAGGTCCTCGTTCACTTCCCGGCCCTCCACGGCGTCTCCGGCCTCGTCGCTCACGCGCTTCATCAGTTCCGGCGCGGCGTGGTTGACCTTCACCCCGGCCTCGTCGCAGGCGTCGTAGACCCGGGAGGGAACGTCGTAGAGGTCGGTCCCTCCGGTCACGACCACCCGGACCGGCGCGCGCAACGCCTCGGCGAAGGCCACCGTCTCGCGGGCCTTCCGGACGTTCTCGCGGGCACTGGACTCGACGCTGGAGACGTTCGCGCGCGAGGTGCCGAGCGACTCGGCGATGGTCGCTTGCGCGACTCCTCGCTCGCGCAGGGCCAGCACCTCGGCCTGTCGGCGGGTCAGGACGCTGGTCTCGGCGTCGAACCCCGCGCGGTCCAAGATGTCGTCTACGTCGTACTCGTCGCTCACGGCCGACCCTCCGCTTCGGTCGTCGCGGGCGTCTCCGACGCCCGCGACCCCTCGTGGCGTGCGCTCATGCACGCCGCTACGCACTCGTCGGAAAAAAACCCGCGGCGGGAGAACCGCGCTCGCGGTGAAACGCCCGGTTCGCGGCGAAGAACGCTGTTGGGACTGTCCACCCCGCCGTGACCGGCTAGTCGTCCGGCGTTAGCTACCCCAGAAGTTGTCGCGGCTTCCGAGTTGCGGCCGCGACGGGCCGTCGTCGTCCGACTCGTCCGCGTCGTCGTCGGCGGCGGGGTCACCGCTTCGCTCGTCGGCGGGGTCGGTCTCGGTCGCGTCTTCGTCGTCGGGCAGGCGTTCGACTTCCTCGCCCTGCGCGTGGTTGCTGTGGACGTTGGTAATCTTGACCTTCGCGCGAGCGTCGGGCAGGACGCCGTCCACGAGGACGATGAATCCGTCGTCGGTTCGACCGACACCGGCACCGCTCTCGTGGATGTCCTCGACATCTACGATTACTTCCTCACCCGGTTGGACGGGAGCGGTCTTGAGGTCCGAAATCGGCTGGTTGTAGTGCTGGCACCACTCCGCGCCGCCGCGGTCGCCGTAGTGTTGGCAACCCATTCCCTCGATGCGCTCCTGAAAACTCGGGCAGTCGTCGGCGAGTGGACAGTCCGACATGGCTGTGGATACTTGCCGGTCGGCCTAAACCTTTACCTTCCACCTTTTGCCGCGGGCGGCGCACGAGCGCGCCGCCCTCGCAAAAGCTGGACCAAAGCCGTCGTCACCCCCACGAGCGCCTTCGGCGCTCGTTCGAGGGTTCCTCGGCCCGCTCGCTCACTCGCTTCGCTCGTTCGCTCGCGGTGGAGTTGCGGGGTGGAGTTATCGGGTAGAGTTGCAGGTGGACCGTCCGCCGAACCGCCGTCCGCAGAGACCGCCGTCCTCAGATGTAGTAGGCCGCGACGTAGGTCAGGACCGCCAGCAGGATTAGCGGGACGAGGTGGAGACCGAGCGCAATCGCCGTCACGAACAGCGACGACGGCCACGGCGAGGTGAGCAGAAGCACCGCGATGAAGAACGCGAGGATGAACAGCGGGACGATGTTCACCGAGATGTCCAGAAGCGTCTCGCGGTTGAACACTGGGTGTGGCATGGGACTTCGAACGGTCCCGTCCGGTTTAACGGCGTCGGCCACCTACCCGTACAGCAGTTGCTCGGCCTGCGTCCGCCGCCGGGAGAGGTCGAACGCGGGTTCGACTCCGGGGTCGGTCGTCAGTCGGTCCAACACCAGCAGTGGGTCGGTGCCCCCGCGCTCGACCCGTTCGAGCAGGGCCGAAATCTCGGACCGGTAGAGCGCCAGCGAGTCGAGCAGTCCGACCGCGAGCGCCATCGCCGCGCCCGTCTCGCCGTCGGGGAACGAGTCGGAAATCGCCGCGAAGTCGGGCGTCTCGTCGGCCGACGAGACGCCCGCGGACGACTCCGACGGGTCGAGTCGGAGACAGCGGGTGCAAATCGCGGCGTAGTCGGTGTCCTCTGGCAGGTACTCGCGCAGGTCGTCCGGAACCCGGAACGCCACCCGCTCGTTACCGCAGTCGGGACAGGTCATACTGGCGAGTCGGTCCGAACGGTGAAAAGCGTCGGTGGAGCGAATCGCAGAGAGAGCGCCTCGGTCAGTCTGCGGTGACGACTTCCTCGCCTTCCGCGGCGGCGGCTTCCGCGGCCTCGCGCTCTTCTTTGGCTTCCTGCTCTTTCTTGGCCTTGATTTTCTTCAGGCGGAAGATTTCCTCGCGCTCCTGCTCTTCGAGTTTCTGCTCGATGTACTCCTGATTCTCCTTGAGTTCGGGCAGAAGCTTGAACTCCAGCGCGTTGACGCGGCGCTTGGTGGTCTCGATTTCGGTCAGCATCTTCTTCATCGCGGTTTCGACTTCCGCGGCGAGGATGATGCTCTCTAGAAGTTCCTCGTAGGCTTCCGCGGCCTCGTCGATTCGCGCGCTGGTTCCGAGGACGCCGTACCCGCGCTCGTCCAGCCCTTTCCGTACCTTGCTGGACTCGATTTGGGGGACGACGACGCCCATGATGTTCTTGGACTCGGTGGTGATTTCGGGGTGTTCTTTCAACGCGGCCGCCGCACCGCGGACCGCCACGTCGCCCTCCATCGCGCGAGCCATGTTTATCTTCTGCTGGGCAGTCTCGTAGTTCTCCTCGAGACCCGAGCGTACGTCTTGGGCTTGGTCGAGGATGTCCATGAACTCCATGATGAGACCGTCACGCTTCTTCTCCAGCGTGTCGTGGCCCCGCTCGGAGAGTTCGATGCGGTCCTCGATTTGCATCAAGTTCTTCCGAGTGGGCTTAACGTCCTTGGCCATCTTAGGGGAAGTTTGTGGCTCAAGGGGGTTAACCTTTTACTGTTCAGCCGAAGTCCCCGCGTTGGGACCGGCGAACCGTTCCGACACCGGAAAAACGAGAGACGCGCCGGGGGCGCTCAGTCGGTACGGTTTATCGCCACGCGGTCGATGGCCATCGACTCGTCGTGGTCGTCTTGTTCGAGACCGTTCGTGAATCGAATCTCGTACAGCGTGCCATCGATGTCGCTAATCGTACCCGAGTACGTCCGCTCGGGCGGGGATTCCCATCTGGAACAATCGACGTTCGGCCACCTGTCGCCGTCCGTGCCGAGGTGCTGGTAGTTATCGGATTCGACGGTGTGCCAACCACTGTCGTCCCGGTACTGGAACCTGAATCTCTCGCCGTCCCAACTGTCGAGCGGAACGACCGTGACGCTGTACGTGAAGCCGTTCACGTCGGCGTCGAGCGTCTTGCTCACGCGGTTCGTCTGTGCCCAATCGCTACAACTCGGCGCGAGAACGTCGATGCCGTCGCCCGACCGCGTTTGGAGGTTGCCGGTCTCGCTGGTGAACCCCGCGGTACCGGACTCGAAGTCGGTGTCCACGAGGGCCGCCGTCGGCGCGTCGTTCGCGTCCGCTCGGTGGATGTCGCCCTCACTGCCGAACACCCAGTAGCCGACCTGCTCGGTGGTGTGGCCAGTTTCCGAGTTCGTGCTCTGTTCTTCGTCAACGAGGACTTGGACCGACCCGGAGCCGAACGACCGATACCGGAGTCCGGCGGTGTCGGGCCCGTCGAAGGTCTGCATGTCCGCGACGAACGTTCGGTCGGAACTGTACGAGTCGGCGAAGTCGATGCGGTGCCAGTGGTGGTCCACAGTGTTGGGCGTGCGACCGACCTCGAACTCGGTCGCGTCGGTCGCCCCCTCGCCGGGTTCGACCGCGACGTAGCCGACGGTCTCGTGGGCGTGGTCGCCGCGCGCCTCGGATTCCTGCAGGAAGGTCTCGAACCCGTCGGCGCTCACGTCCCGGTTGCGAGTCACCACGGGGTCGCCTCCGTTACGGGTTTGGGGTTCCGTGAACACGACCGGCGTCGAGTCGAACGACTGGGCGAACGAGACGCTGGCGGAGTGCTCGTCGGTGGTGACGTGACCGACTTCGACCGTCGTCCCGTCGTCGAGTTCGTACGTGCCCGACTCCAGCACGAGGTAGTGGACCGTCTCGGTCACGTGGCCGCCGTTGAGATACTCCCACTCGTCTATCTGGATTTCCATACTGTCGCCGGTGACGTTCCGAACGCGGGCGTGGGCCGGGTCCGGTCCGGCGTGGCTGAGCGGTTTCGCAATCACGACCGGGTTCTGATACGTGTTGTCGAACTCGACGGTCTGCCACGTCCCTTTGTCGGCAGTGAGCGAGAGTTCGCCCGTCTCGCCCACGACCCCGCTGAGACTACCGCGACCCGGCACCTCGACGGTTTCGCGCGCCCGATTCCCGTCGTCGTCCAACACGACCAGCGACACCTCCACGGGGTCCGAGTCCAGCGGGACCGTCACCGTCGATTCGTACGAATCGACGGTGCCGTCGCCGTCTACGTCCCACGCGTAGCCCGAGACGTTGCCGTCGGGGTCCACCGACTCGCTGGCGTCCAGTCGCACGTGGGTCGCGTTCGGCCGGGTCTCGTCAACGTCCGGAATCGGGGGCTGGTCGGTCGTGGCGTTCTCGGCGACGGTCACCGCGAGCGTGTCGCGGGCGATGCCGCCGTCCGGTCCGGTCGCCGTCACCGTCACCGTGTAGGTGCCCGTCTCGGCGAAGGTATGGGCGACCTGCGTTCCGGTCGCGGTCGCGCCGTCGCCGAACCGCCATTCGACGCTCACCGCTTCTGCCGACTCGTTCTGAATCGTCGCCGCGAACGCCGTGGACGCGTTCACGCTCGCGTTGAAGCTACTCCCGGCGTCAACCGTGAACGAAGCGTTCACCGGTTGGGAGGTCGCCGCCGACTCCAGATACGCCTCCTCGCCCGTGAGCGCGTAGTCCAACACCGCGTTCTCGAACGCGGGCGTGCCCGGTTCGAGTCCGGCGTCGATGGCGGCTTGCTCGGCCGCCGACCGCTCGTCGTCCGGCAGGTCGTCAACCGTCACCAACTCGCTCGGATAGTTCGGGTCGTAGAAGCTCTCGGGCGACTCGCCGTCCTCGTAGTGGAAGTGCGACTCGCTACGGTTCTTCACCCGCCAGTCGTCGCGGAACTCGCCGTACAGCGCGTCGTAGTCCGACGGCGACACCGCCGTCCCGTCCGCCAGTGCGATGTCCGGCGCGTCCTCGGCGGGCGTGCCGAGAATGCCTTCGACCGCGTGCTGGCGGTCGTCGTCCAGCGTCAGCGACACGTCGAGGAACCGCCCGCGGTGTTCGACCGTGAGGCGTTCGTCGCCGTCGTCGACCTCGCCGTCCTCGCCGGGGTAGACCACGACGTAGTTCGACCCGCGCCGGAAGATGGTGCCGTTGCCGACTTCGAGATGGTCGGTCGCGTCGAGCGCGTGACGGGTGCCGTCAACCACCAGCGGGGTGTCGTCGGACGAGTCGATGGTGACGTTGTGGCCGTCGAGCGACGTGGCGGCCGCTTCGATGACGCTCACCGGCCCGTTGGGGTAGGGGTCGAGGCGACCTTGGACCGACAGCGACCCGTTGGGTGCGCGCGCCAGCACGTACTCGCCCGCCGCCTGATAGTCGTAGTTGCGCCCGTCGAACGTCGTCAGGTGGGGGTCGCCCACTCCGTTCCCGCCGTCGGGATTATCCGGTGGGTCCGGTAGACCCGGCTTCGACGGGTCGTCGCCCACCTCCGTCGGCAGGACCGTAATCGTCTCCGTGGCCGTGTCGGTCGCCCCGTCGTCGTCGGTCACCGTCAGCGTGACCGTGTACGTTCCGTCGGCATCGTAGGCATGTTCGGCCGTCGGCCCGGTCGCGTCGGTGGTACCGTCGCCGTCCACGTCCCACGCGTACTCAGAGATGTTGCCGTCGGGGTCGCTCGACTCGCTCGCGTCGAACGCGACCGACTCGCCCGCGCGAATCGTCGTGTTCGAGGCGTCGATGCGCGCGGTCGGCGGCGTGTTCACCCGCACCCGAATCGTATCGGTGTCGGTCAGGTTGCCGCCGTCGGTCACGCGCAGGGTGACGTTGCGCGCGCCCGACGTGTCGTAGACCTGCGAGACGGTCGCGCCCGTCTTCTCGAATGCGCCGTCGCCGTCTACGTCCCAGTCGTAGCGCACGATGTTGCCTTCGGGGTCGGACGACGCCGTGCCGTTCAGCGTGAGCGGTTCACCGACGCTGGCGCGTCGGTCGGACTCGCTGGCGTCGGCGGTCGGCGGCGCGTTGACGTGAACCGTCGTGGTGGTGGTGTTTTCGACGCCGTAGGCGTCGGCGACGGTCAGCGCGACGGTGTGGTCGCCGGGCGTCTCGAAGGCGTGGGTGACGTTCGCGCCGGTGGCGTCGGTGGTGCCGTCGCCGTCGAAGTCCCACTGGTAGGCGCCGATACCGCCGAGGTCGTCGCCGGAGGCGGTGGCGTCGAACGCGACCGTTTCGTTGGGGTTCGGGCGGGTCGGCGCGTACTCGAATAGCGCGTCGGGCCGGTCGTTGACGAACAGTGTCACGCTATCGGTGTCGGTGTTGCCGCCGTCGTCGGTCGCGGTCAGTTCGACCGTCTGGTTGCCCAACTCGGTGAACTGGACGGTCGGGGTCGGACCGGTGGCGTCGGCGGTGCCGTCGCCGTCGGTGTCCCAGTCGTAGCTTTCGACGGTGCCGTCGCGGTCGTACGACTCCGTGCCGTCGAGTTCGGTGTCCTCGCCCGCAATCACCATCCGGCAGTCGCCCGCGTTGGCAACCGGCGGGCTATCGGTCTCCGCGCCGCCGCCTTTCCCGCGCACCAGCACCTCTACCGTGTCGGTCAACGTTCGGCCGTCCGCGAGCGTCACGGTCAACGTAATCGTGTGTTCGCCCGCTTTCAGCGTCGTCTCGAACGACTTCTCGGTGGACAGGAGGTCCCCCGACTGGCCGCCGCCGTTACCGTTCCCGTTGCCCTTCTTGCCGCGGTTGCCCGAACTGTCGCGCCACTCGTAGGACGCGACGGTTACGTCGGCGTCGTCGGGGTCCAAGTCCGCGACGAACCGGACCGTCTCGTCTTTGCTCGTCTCGAAGTCCGCGCCCGCGCTCACCGACAGGTTCTCACCGCTATCGGGGGTCGCGCAGGCAAGGATTGGTTGAGACGTGGTTGTCGTCCGGGGTGCGTGCGTCGCGCCGCCCTCCCCCGGTACGTCGAGGGCGGCTAAACCGGGCGTCGACCCGATTATCAGCATCACTACTGACAAACAGACGAGGGATTTCCTCGGCATATCCGACCGCACAAATGGCTGTAAAATAAAATTAATTATTTTCCATACTTTTATCCTCTAGAAAAGGTCGTGGGGCGGGCGCTAGCGACGAATCTGGTCGCCGGACAGACGCGTCGGTCCGGAAAGCGCTACGAACGAGTGCGCATTCGTCGAGCGCCTGCGTCTGCTCTGCGCGAGAGAGTGAAAAATCGTCGTCCGAAAGCCGAAGTTGGCGAGTCAGTCCGCCGCGACTTCTTCGGCTTCTTCTTCGGGGTAGTACTGCTCGATGAGTTCCTCGTCGATTCGGTTGAGTTCCTCCTTGGGGAGCATCCCGAGGAGGTCCCACCCGATGTCGAGGGTCTCGTCGATGTCGCGGTTCGTGTCGAAGCCTTGGTCTACGAACTCGGACTCGAACCGGTCGGCGAAGTCGAGGTACTTGTTGTCACGCTCGGAGAGGGCCTCACGGCCGACGATGTTCACGAGGTCACGCAGGTCTTCACCCTCCGCGTACGCGGCGTACATCTGGTCGGACACGTCGCCGTGGTCCTCGCGGGTGAGTCCCTCGCCGATACCGTCGTCCATCAGGCGCGAGAGACTCGGCAGGACGTTGATAGGCGGTACGACGCCCTGCGAGTTGAGGTTCCGGTCGATGTAAATCTGACCCTCGGTGATGTACCCGGTCAGGTCCGGAATCGGGTGGGTGTCGTCGTCGCCGGGCATCGTGAGGATGGGAATCTGGGTGACCGAACCCTCTCGACCCTCGATACGACCTGCGCGCTCGTAGAGTTGCGCGAGGTCGGTGTACATGTATCCGGGGTAGCCACGGCGACCCGGCACCTCTTCGCGGGCCGCACCGATTTCGCGCAGGGCCTCACAGTAGTTGGTCATGTCCGTCAGGATGACCAGCACGTGGTAGCCCTTGTCGAACGCGAGGTACTCCGCGGTGGTCAGCGCGAGGCGCGGCGTGACCGTCCGCTCGACTGCGGGGTCGTCCGCGAGGTTCATGAAGACCACGGAGCGTTCGAGTGCGCCCGTGCGCTCGAAGTCCTCCATGAATTCGTTGGCTTCCTCCGCGGTGATGCCCATCGCGCCGAACACCACTGCGAACTCGGAGCCTTCGTCGTCCGCGCTCGCTTCGTCTTCTTCCGGCACGGTCGCCTGTCGCGCAATCTGAAGCGCGAGTTCGTTGTGCGGAAGTCCGGACCCGGAGAAGATGGGAAGCTTCTGACCGCGGACCAGCGTGTTCATGCCGTCGATGGCGGACACGCCGGTCTGGATGAACTCCTCGGGGTACTCGCGGGCGGTCGGGTTGATGGCCGCACCCACGATGTCGTCACGACGGTCCGGGACGATTTCCGGCCCGCCGTCGATGGGGTTGCCGGAACCGTCGAGGACGCGACCGAGGAGGTCCTCGGTCACGGGCATCTTCATCGTCTCGCCGAGGAACCGAACCGAACTCTTGGTGTCGATACCCTCGGTCCCCTCGAACACCTGAATCGAGACGAGTCCATCGCTCGATTCGAGGACCTGTCCGCGCTTGGTGTCGCCGTTGGGCGTCTCGATTTCGACGATTTCGTCGTACCCGATGGGTTCGTCAACCTCTGCGAACACCAGCGGACCGCTGATTTCCGTGATTGTTTGGTACTCTTTCATGGTTTAGTAGAGGTCTCGAAGCTGTTCTTTCATCTCGTCTTCGAGGTCGGCGACGAACTCGTCGGCCTCGTCGTCGGGAGTCGTCGCAATGCGGTTCAGTCGCGGTGCGGCGTCGATGTCCGTGATTTCGTCCACCGGGACGCCAGCGTCGAGGGCGTCGAAGGCCTCGTCGTTGAACGTCCGAATCGCACCCATGATGAGGTAGGACTTCTCGGGCGGACAGTTGGTGTCCACGTCGTGGAGCGCGTTCTGCTGGAGGAACGCCTCGCGGATGTAGCGGGCGACTTCCAGCGTCAACTGCTGGTCCTCCGGCAGGGCGTCCTTACCGACGAGTTGGACGATTTCTTGGAGTTCGTCTTCCTCGTCCAGCACGTCAACCGCCCACTGGCGCTGTTCGGGCCAGTCCTCGGCCACGTTCTCCACGAACCACGGGTCGAGTTGCTCCTTGTAGAGCGAGTACGACTCGTTCCAGTTGATAGACGGGAAGTGGCGACGCTCGGCGAGGTCCGCGTCTAGCGCCCAGAAGGTCTTGACGATGCGCAGGGTGTTCTGGGTGACGGGTTCCGAGAAGTCACCGCCGGGCGGCGAGACTGCGCCGACCACAGTCACCGACCCCTCGGTGTCGTTGATGTTGTCGAAGTAGCCAGCGCGCTCGTAGAACTCCGAGAGGCGCGCGGCGAGGTACGCGGGGTACCCCTCTTCGCCGGGCATCTCTTCGAGACGCGACGAGATTTCGCGCATGGCCTCGGCCCACCGCGAGGTGGAGTCGGCCATCAGCGCCACGTCGTACCCCATGTCGCGGTAGAATTCCGCGATGGTGATACCCGTATACACGCAGGATTCGCGCGCCGCGACCGGCATGTTCGACGTGTTGGCGATGAGGCACGTCCGGGACATCAGCGGCTTCCCGGTGATGGGGTCTTCGAGTTCCGGGAAGTCGTCGATGACCTCGGTCATCTCGTTGCCGCGCTCGCCGCAACCGATGTAGACCACGATGTCGGCGTCGGCCCACTTCGCCAGTTGTTGCTGGGTGACGGTCTTACCGGACCCGAACGGGCCGGGAATCGCGGCGGTACCGCCCTTCGCCAGCGGGAACAGGCCGTCCTGCACGCGCTGACCCGTCACGAGCGGCGTTCGCGGCGTCTTCTTGTCGGCGGCGGGTCGGGCCTCGCGGACCGGCCACTCCTGGCGCATCGAAATCTCTTCGCCGTTGTCGAGTTCCACGACCGTCTGCTCGACGGTGTAGTTGCCGCTCTCGACGGAGACGACTTCGCCGCCCTCGGAGTCGGGCGGAACCATCACTTTGTGGTCGATGCTCTCGGTCTCGGGCACGATGCCGAGGATGTCGCCGGGTTCCACTTCGTCGCCCTCGCTGACCTCGGGGTTGAACTCCCACGTCTTTTCGAGGTCGATACCGGGGGCGTCAACACCCCGGTCGAGGAACGCGCCCATCTTGTCTTCGAGGACCGTCAGGGGACGCTGAACGCCGTCGTAGATGGAGTCTAACATACCGGGACCCAAGTCCACGGACAGGGGTTCGCCGGTGTTCTCGACCGGTTCACCCGGCGCGACGTTCGACGTTTCCTCGTACACCTGAATCGTCGTCAGGTTACCTTCGATTTCGATGACCTCTCCCATCAGCCCTTCTTCGCCGACGTACACCACGTCGTTCATCCGGGCGTCGAGGTCAGTGGCGGTCACGACCGGTCCACTTACGCTCTCGATGACGCCGTCCTCTCGAACGGTGTCGGATTCAGTTGCTTGGCTCATTCGTTGTCACCTTGTTCGTCTTCTTCCATAAGGTCGATACCGATTGCACGCTTGATTTTGTCGCGCAGTCCGCCGCTTCCCGCGCCACCGCCGATGGAGACCATCGTCGGTTCGACGCTCGTCTCGACTTCCTGTCGGACCTGCCGGGACAGGTGGTCTAAGTCCTCGTCGTGCATCACGACGATGCCGACACCGTCGTCTTCGAGAACGCGGGTCACTGCGTCGTCGAGTTCCGTCTCCTTCTCGTCGTCGGGGACGTTCTCGAACTTCCGGACGCCAGCGAGTCGGAACCCGGTAGTGAACTCCGGACTGCCGACGACTGCGATTTCCTGGCTCATAGTATCACCAGTTCGCTCTCGATTTCGCTCTCGCTCAGTCCGGCCTCACGGCCGCGAGCGATGGCACGGATGTTATCGACTTCGCGCTCCTTCGCCAGCACGTAGGCCAGCACCGGACACACCGACAGCGGGAAGACGTGCGAGAGGTGGTCGGAGTACTTCAACAGTGCGGCGTCCAGCGCGTGTTCGAAGCCGATGAGACTCTCCGCACGCTCCAGTTCGTCCAACGCCTCCGAGAGGTCGTCGCCGTACGTGCTGTCGCGGATGAAGGTTGCGAGTTCGTCGACACTCGTGGACAACTGGGACAGTTCCGACGCGCGGAACAACTGTCCGCCCTCGATGAAGTAGTCGGCCGGGTCCAAGTCCGCGCCGGTCCGCGCGATTCGCAGGGCGTTTCGCGCGTTCCGGAAGTCGATTTCGGCCTGCAAGAACTCGACGTACAACTGGGTCGCTCGGTCGTCCGTCTCGGTGACGCCCGACATGAGACCTTCGTAGTACGTGCGGTCTACCGCGTTCTCCAGCGGAATCAGCACGCCCGACTCCTCGTAATCTTCGTACGCCGCGGCGAGCGCATCGCCGTAGCGCGTACGGTCGAGCATCTCGACAACGTCCTCGATGGAACTGGACTCGACCAGTCGGTCGAGGAACTGCCGGTCTAGCTCGCCAGCGTAGATGAGGTCCTCCTCGATGGCCTCACTCTCGGAGTCGGAGTAGATACCCCGGATGACCGTCTTGACGTTCCACGCGTCGAACTTCCGGAGGTATCGAGCGATGAACTCGTACAACTGGCCGTCTGCCCACCGGAGCAGGTCGTTGAAGTGCTTGGCGAGATTGCGGTTCAGGGCGTGTTCGATGAGGTCCACGCCGTCGTAGCGGGAGCCGAGTGCGTTGACTTCCGACTCGTACTCGGTCTCCTCCATGTATCGGGCAATCTCGCTGGGACCCATTCGGACGAGCTTTCGGTAGTCCTCGTCGGAGAACAGCGCCGCTCGCCGGGCCTGAACCCGCGCGGTGACGTACTCGTAGTTCGAGGTTCCGTCCGTCTCTTTCACGCTCATTGCTCGAAGAGGCGTTTGCTAACGTCCTGAAGGTTGTCCTCCCAGACATCCTCCAGCACCGAGTCGAACGTGTTGTTCACGCGCAGTCGGGACTGCTCGCTCTCGACGACGACGCCGCCGAGACAGTCGTACTCGCCCGCGTACTCGTAGCCGTCGTAATCGGCCACGACATCGGTGAGGAGTTCGTCGTCCTCGGGCTTACCGTAGACGTGAACGGTGTCGCCGTCTTCGAACTCCTCGCTGGCGGCGTCGAGCAGTTCGCGCGTCAGTTCCTCGCGCCGGTCGCCTTCGAGGTCGGCGATGCGTTCTTCGACCGAAGCGCGAACGTCCTGCAACACGTCTCGTCGCGCTTCGAGGCGTTTCTGCTTGGCTTCCAGCTTGGCGCTGGAGAGCTTCTGTTCGCGCTCTTGGGCGATTGTCTGCTCGGTCTCCCGTTCTTGCTCCGCGAGAATCTCGTCGGCGTCGCTCTCTGCCTCGGAGATAATTTCCTCTGCGCGCTCGTCGCCCTCCGAACGAATTTCCTTCGCGCGCTCGCGGGCCTCGTTTCGAATATCCTCAACTACTGTGTCCAAACTCATTGATAAGAGGGGGAAAGGGGGTCTATTGCGGGACGAGGAACACAGCGACCAGCGCCAAGATGACGAGCGTCTCGGGCAGGACCGTCAGGATGAGGCCCGTACCGAAGAGGCTCTCGTCTTCCGCGATGGCACCGACCGCGGCGCTACCGATACCGCGCTCCGCGTAGCCAGCACCGAGGGCCGCGAGACCGACTGCGAGTGCGGCGGCGGCCTTGTTCGGGATGGCGGGAGCGGCGGCGGCGCCTTCTTGTGCGAGCAATGCGGCAGCGTCGACGAATGCAGGTGCAAGTTCGAGCATGGTTTTCGTATCTCTCTCGTAACCGGACAGTCGTAATTCCCGCTACAGTGGTCATAAAGCTTCTCAAAAGAGTCGGACAGCGGGCCGTCTCACACCCTACGAACCGGGATTTGTGCTACAGGTTCCCAAACGAAACCGAGTAGAAAGACGGTGCTATCGACGCGTCGAACCGCGAAAGACGAGGGGGTTCAGTCCTGCGTGGTGTACGACCGGTCGTAGCCGAACGGTTCGTACTCCTCGCCGCCGCCCTCGTAGAACTTGCCGAAGAACTCGACGTACTCGAGACGGACCGCCTGCAGACCGGCGCTGGTGATACCGAGCGCCAGCACGAGCAGGTGGCCGATGACGAGTACGAGGAGACCGACGAGCAGTCCGGCGATACCGGAGTGAACCAGTCCGCCGAACATGTGGCTCGTCACCTCGTGGCCGTGGTACATCGTGCCGACTTCGGGCATGTGACCGATGCCGAAGTGCCACTCGGCGTGGGAACCCTCCCCGGTGACGTAGACACCGAAGAACAGGAGGTTGACCGCGAAGGCCATCCCCGCTTTCGCCAGTAGCACGGCCGCAATCCGGGTGTACGACAGGGCGTCCGAGAGGACGCTCAGACTCTCCAGCGCGCCGATGACGACGCCCGGACCGCCGAAGTGCTTGACCTCACCGGCGAGGTAGAGCAGGAACCCGACGCCGCCGATGGCGAGACCGATGGTCCCGACGGCGGGCGAGAAGCCTCCGAAGCCGAACGCGAACGGGTCGCCGTTGAACACGCTGAACAGGAAGTCGGGCTTCGTGCCTTGGGCCTGCGTGCTGAATATCCACGTCCAGATACCGGCGAACAGCAGGACCCACGAACCGCTCTCGAGGACTGCATCGACCGGGTTGTGGCCGACCTCTTCGATGAAGCCGAAGATGTACCCGACGGTCATGTGGAGTAGGCCCGCCAGCACCGAGATGGTCATCCACGACAGCGCGAAGCTAGAGTTGACCGGCTGGAGACCCTTCTTGATTGGCGGGTGGCCGCCCCAGACGACTTCGCCGAGTTGGTGCAAGCCGAAGATTTCGCCGTACAGCACGCCGAACAGCGCGGTGAATCCGCCCGCCCACAGCGCGATGCCGCCGAGACTCTTGAACGCCGGATTGTCGAAGGAACTGTAGAGCCAGTAGCCGACTCCCAAGTAGAGGAGTCCGTACCCGAGGTCCCCAATCATGAACCCGAAGAACGCCGGGAACGTCAGGAACAGGACGACCGTCGGGTCGAACTCGAAGTACTTCGGCCGGTTGATGGTCTCGACCAGCAACTCGAAGGGCTTGACCGCGCCGGGGTTGTCCTGCACGACCGGCGGTTGCTCGTCGTCCATCGTGGTGCCGCCGTCGGCGGCGACCTCACCCGAACCGTGTTCGTCCTGCGAAGCGGGTTCCTCGTGACCGTGGACACCGTGAGCGTCGTACGACGCGCGTTCGAGTTCGTCCACTTCCACTCTGTCGCCGACCGCATCGCCGAGCGCACTGGCGAGTTCGGTGTATCGGTCGGTCGGAATCCAGCCCTCGGCGACGAACGCGTTCTCGGTCGTGGCGAAGTTGAGCGGCGCTTCGGCCTTCTGCACGTCGATGCTCAGCTTCTCCTCGGCCGCCAGCAGGAAGCCCGCGGTGTCGAGTTTGACGTTTTCGAGGTCGTTCTCGACGCTATCGAGTTTGGATTCGAGCTTCTGTCGCTCGTGTTCGAGTCCCTCGACGTACTCCTCGGGACTCCCCTCCGCGTCGGGAACGTCCAGCGAGGCGAAATCGACGCCGACCAGCACTTCGTCCAGCGCGTCGTCGGCGGCGTCCTCGGCGGGGTACGCGAAGACGGCGACGGTGCCGTCGCCCGAGAAGGTGCCGAACTCGCTGATGGAGCGAGCGTCCGAGAGCGCCTGCCGAACGTCTTCTTCCTCGGCCTCGCCGACCGCGACCTGTAGGGTGTCGTAGCCCGAGAGCAGGTCGAGGTCGATGCCGAGGTCCGCGAACGGCTTGACCGAACCGAGTCGCTCCTCCACGTCGCGGAGTTCGTTCTCGAGTTCGTTCCGCCGGTCGTCGAGTTCGTTGACCTCCGTGCGGACGGACTCGAGTTCGTCTTCGAGCGCCTCGTCGGTGACGATGCGGTTCGGTCCGGCGTCCTCCTCGTCCACGTCGAGGATGCTCTCGATGGAGCGGACGGTGACGAGTTTCTCGGACGCGTCGTCGGCACCTTCGACCGGGTCGCCCGGTTCGAAGCCGTCCCACGAGCCGTCGTAATCGGAAAGGTGAACCAGATTCAACTCGTGGACGGTCTCGATAACGTCGTCCATGACGGCGCGCGAACCCGTCACGGACACCTTACTCATTCGTTCAGGTCTGAGCATGCACCGCCTCCTCGAACAGGTCAACCACGTAGTCGGTTACTTCCTCCTCGTTCCCTCGCGCCCGCGATTCGAGTTCCTCACGCTCTTGCTCGCCCTCGGCGAGAATTTCGTCGCGCTCGGTCTCGATTTCCTCGCGGGCCTCGGCGAGACGTTCGTCGTGAAGTTCGGACGCCTCGTCCTCGGCTTCACGGCGGATGTCCTCCGCCTCTTTCCGAGCGTCGGAGATGCGCTGTTCGCGCTCCTCCTCGGCCTCGGCGACGATGTCGTCGGCCTCTTGCTCGGCCTCCTTGATTCGTTCGAGAACCTCTGGCCTCGGCATACTAATCGTCCGAAAGTTGCAGAACCGCGTATATACTACTTGCGAACTTTTCCCCGGTTTTCGGCGTCGTGGTACGTGTTTTCGAGGACCAAGATTGAGCCGCGAACGACCTGCAGACCGAATAGCAGGATTATTTGGCTGGCGGTCCTAACCGTCGGCCAATGGGTATCCTCGAAGACAAGAGTCGCGCTCGACTCTTCTACAAGTACCTCTCGAAGGTGTACGATACCGTCAACCCGTTCATCTGGAACGAGCGGATGCGCGACGACGCGCTGGCGATGCTCGACATTCAGGAGGGCGACCGGGTGCTAGACGTGGGGTGTGGCACTGGCTTCGCAACCGAGGGCATCCTCCAGCACACCGAGAACGTCCACGGACTCGACCAGAGCGTCCACCAACTCCAGAAGGCGTGGGCGAAACTCGGCAAGCACGACCCGGTGAGCTTCTACCGCGGGGACGCCGAGCGCCTGCCGTTCGAGGACGACAGCTTCGACGTGGTGTGGTCGTCGGGGTCAATCGAGTACTGGCCGAACCCGGTCGCTACGCTCCGAGAAATGCGCCGCGTGGTCAAACCCGGCGGGCAGGTGCTTGTGGTCGGGCCGAACAACCCCAAATCGACGGTCATGCAGAAGGTCGCCGACGCAATCATGCTGTTCTACGACGCCGAAGAAGCCGACCGGATGTTCCGCGAGGCGGGGTACACGGACATCCACCACTACGAGATGGGACCGAAGTACGACCCGGACGTGGCGCTCACGACCATCGGGCGCGACCCCGAAGACGAGTAGATAGGAAAAACGGACGAGATTGGAGACGGGCGATTTTCGGTCACGTAGGCTCCGAACCACGCGACGCACGTCCTGCGAAGTCTCACCGTTCGTGTCTTTATACGTGTCATCAGTCGTATCTTTATTGTTTTTTGTTTCCCGCGTCGGCGCGCGTGAGCAACGCGCGCGAGGGACGAGCGAACGGAGTGAGCGAGGAGGTTGGGGAGGTGAGAGGTTCGCGGTCGCGGTGCGGGGCGGTGCCGTGCGGTCTTCATCGGTTCAAGCCTGTAGCTAGCTCCCACGAACACCATCCTGTTCGGACGCGCCGGAACAGATAGCCACGAACCCGAACGGCCGACTCACTCGTTCCCCGGTTCTCACCCGGTCCCCGAAACCTCCGCGACGACCGACTCGCCGACCGAAATCACCACCACGACCTCCGAACCCGGCGAAATCGTCGGCGAGTTCGTCCCCGCGAGTTCGAAGCTCGCCGTCTCGCCCGCCGACCACTCCGGGTCCGTCGCGCTGTTGAACGGCCCGGTGGGACCGGGCCGGAACCCCGTCGCCGAGAAGAAGGGGACCGGCGGCGGCGCGTCGAGCGCGGTGCCGTCGATGCGAACCCGGAGCGTCAGGTCGCGCGCGTCCAGAACGTCGCCGCCGCGGTGGACGAACGTCAGGCGATTCGCGTCGGCATCGACCCGCAGGTCGATGGCGGCGCGGGGCGACTCGGCGGGCGTCGTGGTTCCGAACGCGATGCTGGCGACGGTCCCCGCGAGCGCCGCGGTGACGGCGAGCAAGAGGACGATACCGAGAACCGGGGAGGTGGCGCGGTCCGACACGGGCAGGGTTCGTCCCGGCATCGGACTTGAACCTTCGGACGGAGGTCGAGGGGTGGCTACTAGTTCTCCATCGTCCGCAATTGGAGAAACCGGAACGGAGAAAGCCTGAATAGTAGCGCAACAACAGGAGTAGCCGAAACGAAGTCCTCGAAAGCCCCCGTCCGCTCGCGGTCGCTCCGCGGGATATTCTCGCTCGTTCACTGCGCTCACTCGCTCGAATACTGGCCCGCGGAGGCGACTACAGTGAACGCGAGCGGGCGGCCCCTTTATCCCACCCACGGCGGGTGGTCCCCCGAGCGCACTCCTGTCAGTTGGTCGGCTGTCGCGTTTCAGTGATGTGTGGATTGCTAATGCAATTGTGTATGATGCTCTAGAAATTGTAAAATGAGGTAAGAGAAAGCGTGAGCGTGGTTAGGGTCGTGTCGATTCTACCGGGGTCGTCGTCACGTTGACCGTCGTGAAGTCGTAGGTGGCGCTCACGCGGAACTGGTTTACGGGCGAGAGAGCCCAGAGAACGCCGTCAGCGTTCGTCCGACCCACGGAGTCACCGGCGACCATCACGTCGCCCTGCACCGGGTCGCCCGTCGCGTTCGTGAGTTTCACGCGGAGCGGTCCGCCGGGGTAGGTGCGGTTGACCGCCAGCGTGACGTTCTCGGAGGTGTTTCCGACCGCCGGTCCCGTCGGGAGCGGAGTCTGGCCGTTCAACTGCTTGTACTGGATTTCCTTGAACACCGACCGAGTGCCGCCGTCGTAGTAGGCGACGAGTTCGCCCTGTTCGTGTTCGAGGTTCACCTGATAGATGTGGGTACTGCCGTAGCGGGCGTCCACGCCCGAGAACTTGCTGTGGTTGAACGCCCACGGGTACTGGTTGATGACCGTCTCGCGCGCGGCAATCTTCGATGATTTGGTGGAGGCGGCGGGGTTCCGTCTGTCGGTACGGACGATTTCGCGGACGTACTCGCCGTTCACGATGGCCGAGAGGACGACGCCGTTCTCGCCAGTCGCCACGTAGACGCGCGTCGGCGATTGCTCGCCGCGTATCGTCGCCGCGATTCGGTCACGAATCGGGCCTTCGACGGTGACGAGCTTCCCCTTCAGCGTGTTCGCTTCCGTCTCCATGCCGAACCGCGGGACCGAGTTCGCCCGCGTCCGCATCGTGGAGATGAGTCGCCGGATGTCGGCGACTTCCGCGTCGATGCTCCCGAGCGTGCGGACGTACTCGCTGTTCGAGATAGTGCCGTTCGAGAACGCTTGAGTGGCCTGTTGCTCTTTGGCCTTCAGCGAGATGATTCGGTTCTCGATTCGGTAGCGATACCGGGTCAGAATCTGTTTCTTCTGCTCTGGGCTGTTGGCGGTCTCTAACTGTTGTTCGAGCGACTTCGCGGTGAGTTCCGCGCGGAACTCGCCGTGGCCCATCGTGAGCGCGTTCCCGAGGGCGAGCGACGGTGAGTCGAACGCGACGCGCTTCGGGTCGGTCCCGAGCGTCATGACGTTGGTCGTGTTTCCGTCGTCGAGAGCGCGGACGGCATCGGTCTGGGAGGGGACCGTCTGGCCGTGAGCGGTCGGTGTCGGGGCCGACGCTTGCACCGCGACTGCTCCGGGAGAGAGGGCGAGCAGTAATGCCAGCATAACGGGGGTGAGTCGCATTACGTCCCGTAGTCGGGCATCCACCATTAAAATATTCCCGGAAGTATGAAACGGGTGACGAACAACCGAGAACGGACGAGACGTTTTACGGAGCGCTCTCACGTTTTATCTTCGGATGGAAAGTATTTTCTTGTCGGCGCATTCACGCGATTGTATGCGGTTATCTGTCGCCCTCCTCGTCGTCCTCCTCGCCGTCAGCCCCCTCGTGGGAGCAGGGGCAGGCCACCCGGCCGACGGCCGAGCGCACGCCACGGACACCGCGCGTGCCGTCTCGGGCGTGCCGACGGCCACCGACGCGGCCAACGTTACGGCCGCGAACGCGACGGTCAGCGACGGCACCGAGATGTACGTCTCCCTCCACGAAGACGGAAGCGCTCGGTGGACCGTCACCACGCAGTTCGCCCTCCGTGACGCGAACGAAACCGAGGCGTTTCGACAGTTAGCGACCGACTACGAGAGCGGAGGTGCCGACACCGGACTCAGGAAAGCGACGTTCGAGCGCGTAGTAAAGAGTGCGTCCGAGGACGCCGACCGACCGATGGAACTCCGGGGCGTCAACCGGTCGGCGCGCACGTTCGACAACGCGACTGTCGGGTCCCTCTCGCTGTCGTTCACGTGGACGAACTTCACGCGAGTCGAAGAGAGTCGAATCATCCTCGGCGACGTGTTCAGCACGCAGACGGGGACGTGGCTCCCGACGCTGGCCGACGACCAGACGCTCGTCATCGAGGCCCCGCCGGGGTACGTGGTCTGGAACTCGCCGCAGGGCGTCGTCAACGGGACCATGTTGCGCTACGAAGGCCCGCGGACGTTGGACGCCGACGACCTGTCGGCGACGTACAAGCCCCGCGTACAGGCACCGTCGACCACGAACGAGACTTCGACCGGATTCCCGAACGTCTCGGGGACGTGGGGTCTCGTCGTCGTCTTCCTCCTGTTCGGCGGGTTCGGCGCGTACGCGCTGGCACAGCGCCGCGGTGCCGACCCGGAGGCAGTCGGGGAGTCCGACGACCGACGCCCCGAGTCGTCGCCCGGCGTCTCGGCCACGGCGGACCCCGAGAACGAAGCGCCGCCCGAGACCGACGAGGACGGAGGCGACGAACCCGACACGGAACTGCTGAGCGACGAGGAGCGCGTCCTGCGACTGCTCCGGGACAACGAGGGGCGGATGAAGCAGGGACAAATCGTCAAGGAGACCAACTGGTCGAACGCGAAGGTGTCCCAACTGCTCTCGAAGATGGACGACAACGACGACGTGGACAAACTCCGCATCGGCCGGGAGAACCTCATCACGCTCCCCGACGAGGACGTGACGGACGTGGAGTGAGCGAGTCGAAAACCCGCGACCCGATGTCGCGCGTTTCGTAAACGTTTACCCCGAAGGCGGCAATTCTTCGCGCATGAAGGTCTTGGTGACTGTGAAGGAGGTCGCCGAAGTCGCGGACGACTTCGAGATAGAGGGGACCGAGGTAGGCGAACGCTACCTCGAGTACGACCTGAACGAGTGGGACGACTACGCCGTCGAGGAGGCCGTCCAATTGAAAGAGGACGGCCCGGCCGAAGAGGTCGTGACTGTCACTATCGGTCCCGAACGGTCCGAAGAGACCATTCGGATGGCACTGGCGAAGGGTGCCGACCGCGCGGTTCGAGTGTGGGACGACGCGCTCGAAGAACCCGACCTGCTCGACGTAGAGACCAAGACGAACCTGCTCCAAGCCGTGGTCGAGGAAGAAGACCCCGACCTCGTGCTGACCGGCGTGCAGGCGGGCGACGACGCTTTCGGCGCGACCGGCGTCTCGCTGGCCGACGAACTCGGCTTCCAGTGGGGCGCGGTCGTCAACGCGCTGGACTACGACGCCGACGAGAACGTCGCGCACGTCCACCGCGAACTGGAGGGCGGCGTCGAGGAACTGACCGACATCGAACTGCCCGCGGTTCTCACCATCCAGACGGGTATCAACGAACCCCGGTACGCCAGCCTCCGGGGTATCCGACAGGCCCAGAGTAAGGAAATCTCACCCAAGAGCCTCGGCGACATCGGTCTGGACGCCGATGCGGTCGAGAGCGACCTGACGCTGACTTCGATGTACGAACCCGAAAGCGAGAGCGACGTGGAAATCTTCGACGGTGACGCGAGCGAGACGGCCGGGAAACTTGCGGAAGTCCTCCGAGAGAAGGGGGTGGCAGAATGAGTACCGTCGCACAAACCGCGTGCGACGACCTCATGAGTCTCACCGGAGGTGAGAACGAATGAGTGACGTGCTGGCCGTCGCGGAACACCGCCGCGGCGAACTCCGCGACGTGAGCTTCGAACTCCTCTCGGCCGGGCGCATGCTCGCCGACCAGACCGGCGGCGACCTGCACGTCGCCGTCGTCGGCGGCGACACCGACGGGTTCGCCGACGAACTCGACCGCGAGGGCGTGGACGCCATCCACACCGTCTCGGAGGGCGAGGAGTTCAACCACGACATCTACGCGCAGGCCGTCGAAGCCCTGCACGCGGACCTCGACCCGCAGGTCCTGTTGATGCCCAACAGCGTCAACGGACTCGACTACGCGCCCGCGGTCGCCAACCGACTCGACCTGCCGCTGGCGACCGACGCCGTGGACTTCGAGTACGACGACGGCCTGACCGTCACCCGCGAGATGTACGGGTCGAAGGTCGAGACCACCGTCGAAGTCGGCGGCGACCAGTACGCCGTCACCATCCGCGGCGCGGAGTGGCCCGCCGCGGAGAGCGTCGGCGACGCCGAGATTTCGGAGTTCGACGCCGACATCGACACCGACACCGGGTCGGTCGTCACCGGTTTCGAAGAGGTCGGCGGCGGCGACGTTGACATCAGCGAGGCCGACTTCATCGTCTCCATCGGCCGAGGTATCGAGGAGGAGGACAACCTCCCGCTCATCGAGGACCTCGTGGAAGCGACGGACGCGACCCTCGCGTCCTCGCGGCCCATCGTGGACAACGGATGGCTACCCAAGAACCGGCAGGTCGGCCAGTCCGGGAAAGTCGTCACCCCGACGGTCTACCTCGCAATCGGCATCTCCGGAGCGGTCCAGCACGTCGCTGGCATGAAGGGTGCCGACAACATCATCGCGGTCAACACCGACCCGAACGCGCCCATCTTCGACATCGCCGACTACGGTATCGTCGGCGACCTGTTCGACGTGGTGCCGGAACTCATCGAAGAGTTCGAGTAACTCCGCGGTTCGCAGTTTTGTGGTTTTTTGGTCCAGCTTTTTGCGCGAGCGAACGCAGTGAGCGAGCGGAAACGGGTTGAAACCGCTAAAATACGCGCAATATTTATAAATAATATATACGTTTAGAAGTACGAACACCGATGTCGAGCGATACCTTCGGTGGGTTCGACAAGCCCACCATCACGTGGCGGACGGCAGTCCCGACGGTGGCCCGATGGCTTCGCAACATGCCGCGAGCGATACGCGCCGCGCGGCGCGACGAACTCGACGAGACGCTTCTCGAAAAGGTCGCGCTCGCGGTCACGGCGGTCAACGAGTGCGAGTCCTGCACCCGGTACCACACCGAGCAAGCGCAGGAAGCGGGCATCTCCGAGGAGACGGTCAGACAGATACTCGAACACGACGTGCAGGCCGCCGTCGAGGACGACGAACTTCCCGCACTGAAGTTCGCACAGCGGTTCGCCGAGGCGGACGCGAACCCGGACCCCGAGGTGATTGCGAATCTCCGGGAGGCCTACGACCCGGAGACGGCCAACGACGTGCTGGCGGCCGCCCACGAGATGCACTTTGCGAACCTGATGGGCAACACCACCGACCTGCTGAAACTCCGCGCAGAGGCTCGCGCTCGCCAACTCCGGAACCTGCCGCGGAACGCGCGCGAGGCGATTGGGAACGCGCTCTAATCAGTCGAAACCGTTTCGCACGATTTCGTTCGCGTCGGGTCCGGGAGACGACGGTCCGACTCTCGAATCGTAGTTCCTCGGACTAGTTCGGCCTTCGGAAGTTCCGCGAGTCGTCTCCGACCGGTCGGGAAAACGCCACACTATCGTCACGTACTTGTTTTGGCGGTCCTGAGTCCCGGCCAATGGATTATCCCGAGTCCCGAAGGGCGCTGGTCGAGGAGCGCCTCGAAGTCGTCCTCGACCGCGTCGAACCGACGGAACTCGCCGAGGAGGTCCGCCACGTCGCGCTGTCGGGGGGCAAGCGCGTCCGGCCGACCGTCACGGTGTTGTCGTGCGAGGCCGCAGGTGGCGAGACCGAGGAGGCGGTGGACTTCGCGGTCGGGGTCGAACTCGTTCACGACGCGTCGCTGGTCGTAGACGACATCATCGACCAGTCGGACACCCGCCGCGGGAGCGCGAGCGCGTGGGCCGAATACGGCTACTCACCGGCCATCGTCGCCAGCGACGGTCTCATCGGGGAGGCGTTCGAACTCTTCTCGCCGGACCCCCGAGCGATGGAGGCGGTCGCCGACGCGATGGTCGAACTCGGCGAGGGCGAAGCGACCGAACTCGTCGCCCGACCCACGAACCGGACCGAGTACATGGAACTGGCCCGCCGGAAGACCGGGGCGCTGTTCCGGGCCGCGGCCGAGTTGGGCGCAATCGCGGCCGACGCCGACCCCGCGACCGTAGAAGCGTTCGGCGAGTACGCCGAGAAGGTCGGGGTCGCGTTCCAGATTCGGGACGACGTACTCGACGCGACGGCCGACGCCGCCGAACTCGGCAAGCCCACGGGCCACGACGCCGAGATGGGTCGGCCCTCCATCGTCCGCGTGACCGACTTGGACGCCGAGGAAGCCGATGCGCTCGCTCACGAGAAGTCCGACGCGGCGCTGGCGGCCCTCGACCGGGCCGAGACGCCCGACCTGACGGCGACCGACTACCTGCGTGACCTCGCGGCGTTTGTGGTGACGCGCGAACACTGAGCTAACTCGGGTCGGCCCGCCGCGACTGGCGGGACTCCGCGATGGCGAACGCGAGCGTACTCGTGAGTCCGAGTAGCGTCCCGGCGGTCAGCATCACCGCGAGGTAGGTCAGGGGCACCTCGTCGAGGAAGAAGGCGCTGACCGCGTGCAGAACGACGGCGATGGCGAGGACGTAGAACGGCGCGTTGAGGTAGCGCCACCGGAAGCGGTCGGCCAGATACTCGTCGGTAATCTGTCCGAGACTCGTCGTGACCCCCGCGGCGGTGAACCACGTCACGGCCCCGTTGACCAGCGCCGCCAGCACTTTGAGCGGTCCCATCGGCCCGGCAGTCGTGGTCTCGACCGCGTTCAGGGTTTCGGCACCCCGGACGCCGCCGATGACCAACAGCGCCGCCGCGACGACGTACGTGATGAGCGTGACCCGACCGGCGTAGAGGCTGTTTCTGGCCTTCTCCGCGGCTCTATCGAGGAGTCGCTCGACGCCGAGTCCGCGCCCGAGGACGTAGAGACCGAGCAAACCGGAGGTGACGCCGAACACCGCCGCGCCGGGGAGTCCGAGCAGGTCCGAGACGATGGAAAGCGGGTAGATGAGCAGGAGGATGCCCAGCGGAACGAGGATGGTCCCGCGAGTCTCGGGGTCGTCCAACACCTGCTTGATGGTGTAGTACATCGATTCGAGGTCTTGGGCCTGCCGGACGACGACCCGGCGCACGCCGTCGATGGGCACCCGCGAGCGGATGACCGGGATGACGCTCTCGTCTTGGGCACCGTCGGTGACGATGACCGCTTGGACTTCCTCGCGGGTCGAGAGGCTGGCGAGTACCTCGTCCACCTCGTCGCCGACCGCCCGGTTCGCGGCGATGTCGCCGCCCTCTGTACCCGTGACGACTGCGACCTCGACGGTCTCGTCCTCGATTCGGTCCGCGAGGTGGACGCCCTCGAACATGACGTTCACGTCGCTGTCCTCGGGGTCAGCCGTCGCTAACGACACCGCGGCGGCTTCGACGTTGTTGCGGCCGATGACGGGGGTGTCGAAGTCGGTCTTGCGACCGAGGTCGTCGTCGAGGTCCACACAGAGGACCAACAGCATTACTCGGGGCTATGCGTCCGGGGTTTAACTCTTTTCGGGGATTAGAATACGGTTCGCGCAACTCCTTTGTATTATCGACTATTGTACCAAACTAGATGATAGGTGGAACGGTAACCCATCGAAGAAATATGACCGCAGATGTAGATGGAAGCGGCCCGCCTGAAGAAGGCGAAGAGATGATACTCATCTCCGCAGGCCGTTCAGAAGAGGAAAAGCGTGACGCCTATTCCGTCGAATGGCGCGAACCTGCCAATGCACCGAGCCTCGCCGACCGCATTCGAAGTCTCTTTTGAGATTCCGACGGACGTTATACTTTCCCCGTTCGTCACAGAACGGGTAATTCGCACGCTTTTTCAGCGTCGGACGAATAAACCACCACTAACGAATGATTTCGAAGGGTTGCGAACAGTGCGCCAAGGGAGGCAAGATGGTCCTCTTCGTCTACGGCTACTGCGACCAGCGGGACTGTTTCTACTGCCCCCTCGGTGAAAACCGCAAGAACGTGACCGACGTGTACGCCAACGAGCGGAAGGTCGAGTCCGACGAGGACGTGATTACGGAGGCCAAGCGCATGGACGCGCTGGGCACCTCCATCACCGGCGGGGAACCGCAGGAGGCGATGGCCAAGACCTGTCGGTACCTCTCGTTGTTGAAAGACGAGTTCGGCGAGGACCACCACACGCACCTCTACACCGGCATCACGGGCGGCCGGGAGAACATGCGTCGCCTCTCGGAAGCGGGCTTGGACGAGATTCGGTTCCACCCGCCGCTGGACCTCTGGGGCGACATGCACGGCACCGAGTGGGAAGAGATTCTGTACATCGCCCGCGAGGAGGGACTGACTCCCGCGTTCGAGATTCCGGGTATCCGCGCCGAAGAGGAGTTCATCGAGTTCTTGGACGAGGGCGCGGCCGAGTTCTGCAACATCAACGAGTTCGAGATGAGCCAAGGCAACTTCCGCCGGATGCAGGAGAAAGGCTACGAGTTGCAGGACGGCCACATGAGCGCCGTCGAGGGGTCCAAAGAGATTCTCGACCAAATGGGCGACCACGAGCGAGTCTACTTCTGCACCTCGGTCTTCAAGGACGCCGCCCAGCACCGCAACCGACTGAAGCGGATGGCCGAGAACATCCGCCGGGAGTTCGACGACGTGACCGACGACGGCACGCTGGTCTACGGCAAGACGTGGGCCGACGAACAGCGTCTGAAGGAGTTGGGCGTCCCCGAGGAGTTCTACACGGTCAAGTCCGACCACGTGGAAGTCGCGTGGTGGCTACTCGAAGAGATGATAGCGGAGGGCGACGTGGAGCGCGGCGAAATCGTGGAGCAGTACCCGACGGTGGACGGTCAGGTCGTGGAACGGACGCCGTTAGCCTGAGTGTCTGCGAGCGAACGGAGTGAGCGAGCAGATTTTTGGTCCAGCTTTTGCCAGCGAGGGAGCGAACGGAGTGAGCGACCGAGCGCGGGAAAAGGTGGTCGAGCGGACGTAGCGCAGAAGGGTATCGAGTCCTAAAGCCACCTACGCTAACGTTTTAGCCATGTATTTCTTTTATTCACATATATTTTTGTTTTCTTTGGACAGGTATAGCGTGTCTACGAGCCGAATAAGGACGAAAAAGTAACGAGAAGAAAAGAACGGAGTAAAGTGAGTCGATATAGTCGATATAGTTTCTGGAGGTTGGTGGTCCATTGGCATCGGCTCACCGGAAGAACCTCCAGCGATACGGTAGTGAGAAAATGCCATCCAAACACGACCGAACCAACTCCGAGTCGAAGCCGACTACTAAAACAAGTCGGTATCTGCGAACTATAAACCTCGTAGTTCGGTTCGTAACAAACGTGGTCAAGCTTCTGGTCATGCTAGCCTCGTTGCTGGCTAACTGACCCGGCTTGTAACACGAGCAACTACCGGAGAGGACTAATACTCCTCTATGAAGGTTTGCGTCGTGGGATACACTTCGTCAATTCGAGGACGGTAATGAGAAAATGCCATCCACCACGGAGAGCGGCGTGAGTCAATCCGATTTCCTCGGACGAAGCCATACGGACTGTTCAGAGGCTTTTCTCCTATGGGTGGACCGTTGGCACCATTATCGACTATATCGCCGAGATAAGTAAAACTATCGGTCAGCGAACCGGACGACACGGAAACGAAAGAGAGACTCTACACGCCCGTCGAGTACCGCAGAATCCCGGCGACGCCGCCGAACGCGGACTTCAACTGCTCGCCCTTCTCGAAGTCGGTGGAGATGAACTTCGTCTCGGTGCCGCGCTGTTCGGCGATGTTCATCAGGAACTCGATGGCGTCCTCGCGCTTCTGCATCTCGGCCTCTGCGCCGTCCTCGCAGGTGTGGTCCGGGGTGTTCGCTCGCTGGTCGATGAACTCGTACTCCTCTTTGTCGCCGCACTCGTAGACCACCACGTCCTTGCGGAGGTCCTCCGACAGGAGGAGACGGTCAACCGACCCCATCATGAGGTTCTGGCGGGTGGGTTCGAAGCCGTAAGTGGCCTTGTTACCGTCGTGGAGTTGCTCGAAGAACTCCTCCATCTCCTTCTTGTCCTTCATCACCTCGGCGTCGGCAAGCGCGTCCTCGGCGCTGTCCACGAGGTCGTAGAGACCCGACTCGTCGGTGTAGGCAACGTCGAACTTGCCGAGGACCTGCTGTTGAATCTCGTGGTGGAGGTAGTCGCCGTCGAGGAACTCGTCTTTCGTCGGCGAGGGACCACCGACGAGAACGCCGTCCAAGTCACCACGTTCGGGGACGAACAGGTCGTTCGCCATCTCCGCGACTTCCTGATAGAAGTTGTCGATGGCTTCGAGGCGGAGGCGGGCGAAACGCTGGGCGGACTGACCACCTTTGCGCTGTTTGCCCGGCACCAGCGACGACGCGGACTTGACGGGTTCGATGCGTTTGCCCTTCAGCCACCCGACGTTGGCCTCGCGCCGGTCTAAGACGATGAGACCGTAGAGACCCTTGTCGGCCAGCATGTGTTCGAGCGGTTCGGTGAGGAACGCCGAGTCACAGTGGTAGCGGAACGACTGGACGGGTTCGGGCGGGTTCTCCAGAACCTTCGTCACCATGTCGGTCTGGCCGCCGCCGGTGTCGATTGCGCCGCTGAAGAGGACGACGCCGTTGTCCGGCGGGTAGGTGTCGAAGTAGCGCAGGCGGTCCTTGATGGACGTGAGCGCGTCTTGGACGTTCGTCCGGGTCTGTTTGGACTTGATGTTGCTCGCTTCGCTGTGTTCTTGGGTGACGTGGGCAACCACGTCGCTGATTTGCTTGTCCGGCGGAATGTAGATGGTAACGAGCTGAGTCCCGGAACCTTCGTAGTCCCGCAGGTCTTCGATGACCTTCTGGAACTCGTACTTCTTCCGGTCGGACTGCTCGCCTTCCTGCTCGCTCATTAGTTCCTTCTAGACCCGCCAGAGGGTAAGTAATCTTTGACCTCGGCGTTGCTAGCCGAGACCCACCGGGGCCAGTCGCCGAGTCGAACGTCTCTCCATCCTCGTCTTGCGTCGGAGACGGTCGATTTCGTCGGCCACCCGTCGATTGGGGCGGGAAGTGTCGCTTCTAACGGACTAATTTTATATGCGTGTCATGGTTCGGTTGGGACAACGAGTATCATGTCCGACACGGTATACGCGATAGCGAGCGGCAAAGGAGGTGTCGGGAAGACGACGACTGCCATCAACCTCGGAGCGATGCTGGCCGACCGGGGTCACTCGGTCGTCGTCGTGGACACCGACCTCGGGATGGCGAACCTCGCGGACTTCCTCGATTTCGAAATCGAGACGCCGACCCTCCACGAGGTGCTGGCGGGCGAAGCCGAGTTCGACGACGCCATCTACCGAGCGCCGGGCGACATCGACGTTCTGCCGAGCGCCACCGACATCGAGGCGTTCGTCAAGTCCGACCCCGCGAACCTGCAAACGGTCGTCGAGGACCTCCGCGAGGAGTACGATTACGTCCTGTTGGACACCGGCGCGGGCGTCAGTTACGACACGCTGGTTCCGCTGGCGCTCGCGGACGGCGTTCTACTGGTCGCCACGCCCGACGTTGCCTCGGTCCGGGACACCGCCAAGACCGGCGAACTCGCCGAGCGCGTCGAAAGCGAGGTCACGGGCGCGGTTCTGACCCAGCGCAGTAGCGACATTCTCAACGCCGACGACGTGGAGGCGACCCTCGGCACCGACGTACTCGCGGTCATCCCGCAGGACGAGGCGGTCCCGATGGGCATCGACGCCGGGAGACCCCTCGCGTCGTTCGCGCCGAACGCGCCCGCAGGCCGGGCCTACCGGGACCTCGCCGCGGTGCTGACCGGCGAAGCCGACCCCGACCCCGAACTCGAAGCGGTCGCCGACGCCGAGACCGAAGCCCCAGACCCGAGGGCAGTCGAGACCGAGACACCCGACACCGAGACTCCCCGCGACGAGACGCCCGACGCCGAGACACTCGAGACCGAAAGGCCCGACGCCAACGCATCCGACGCCGAGGCGAGCGAGTCGGAAGCATCCGACGGGGCGGCAGTCGAAGACGAAACCCCTGCCGGGGCCGACGACGAAGCGAACGACGGGGAGATTCCCGGCACCGGGATGCCCGATTCGGAAGGCACCGACGACCCGCTCAGCGCGGACGCGGCCCAGAACGTCCGTGACGCAATCAGCGGCGACTCCGACGGGGAGACCGACGCCCTCTTCGGCGGCGGGAACGCCGCGGAGTCGTCCGAGTCCGGCGCGGACTCGGACGACTCCGCGGCGAGTCCGTCGGACACGTCGAGGTCGAGCGAATCGGCCGACGGGACGGCGGACGACTCGGCCGCGACGAGTAAACTGGGAGGTTCGAGCGAGGCCCGGAGCGTGGACGACCTCATCAACGAACACATCAGCGACGAGCGTCTCGGCGAGACGGGCGGGTCGGCCGACGACGGCGACGACGACCCGCTAGCCCAGATGGGCGGGACCGACGATTCGACCGACGACCTCTTCGCCGACAGAGAGGACGACCCGCTGGCCGCGGGTTCGTTCGACGCGGACGACCGAGCGACGGACGACAGCGCCACGAGCGACCGTACCCCGGACGACAACGCCGCCAGCGACCACACCGCGGACGGGTCGGAGCGGAACGAAGCGAGCGACGACGAAGACGGCGGCGTGAGCGGCGTCCCGTTCGAGGACGACGGCCACTCGTTCGGCAACTCCGGGCCGGACGCCTCGCACGACGAGAACCAGACTGGACCCCACGACCCCGACTCGGACGAATCAGACGCGAGCGACCCGAATGTCAGCGACTCGCCGGACGAATCCGGCGAGTCCGACCGGTCCCTTTCGGAGTCCGATAGTTCGGCGGACGACGAGTCGGACGAAGAGGGCGGCGTTCTGGGTCGTCTCGGCTCGATATTCAAGTAATATCGCCAACTTCTAAAGAGTTCAGTGTTGCATCTATCGCCATGGCAGACGATAGTTCGGTTTCGCTCTGGTGGGTGCTGTTGTTCGTGTTGCTGACGCTCGCCGTCGCCGCGGGTGCGATTCTGTTCATCGGCGGGAATCTCGTCGTCCCGCCGGGATTCGTGCTTCCGGTGTGATTACATCGACCGCGGCGCGGCCACGCCCAGCACTTGGAGGGCGTTACCGACCGCGTGTTTCGACGCCGCGACCAGCGCGAGTCGGGCGTCCCGCAGGTCGTCGTCCACGTCGTCGCCGAGGACGGGACACTCCCGGTAGAAGGTGTTGAACGTCTCGGCGATGTCGCGGGTGTAGGTCGCCACGACGTGGGGTTCGAGGTCCTCGGCGGCCTCCTCGATGACGGCGGGGAAGCGCGCGACGACTTCCAGCAGTTCCCGCTCGGCCTCGGTTTCGAGTAGAGAGGCGTCGAAGTCCGACGCCACCGAGTCGGTGCTGGCCGAGTCGATTCCGGCCTCTTCGAGAATCCCGCAACAGCGAGCGTGGACGTACTGGACGTAGGGCGCGCTCTGGGCCTCGAAGTCGAGCGCGCGGTCCCACTCGAAGGTGATGGCCTTCGTCGGTTGCTTCGACACGATGTCGTAGCGGACCGCGCCGATGCCGACCTGTTCGGCGATGCGCGCTACGTCTTCCTCGGTCAGGTCGTCGTCGCGGATGCGGTCGTCCAGTCGGGTCTCGACCTCCTCGCGGGCGCGGTCGATGGCCTCGTCCAGCAGGTCGTCCAAGTCGATGCCCGTGCCCGCGCGCGTGGACATCTTCCCCTCAGGGAGGTTGACGTAGGAGTAGATGACCTGTCGGAGTTGGTCGGTATCGTTACCGAGCAAGTCGAGCGTGGCGTTCATCTGCCGGGCCTGTAGCTTGTGGTCCTCGCCGAGAACCGTGACGGCCCGGTCGTAGTTGTCGAACTTCCACTCGTGGTGGGCGAGGTCCCGAGTCGCGTAGAGGGTCGTCCCGTCAGAGCGCAGGAACACGAAGTTCTTCTCGATGTCGAACTCCTCCAAGTCGAGTTGCCACGCCTCCTCCTCGTAGACCGCCTCGTCCAGTTCTTTCAGCCGAGTTACCACGTCGTCGGCCGACCCGTCGCGGAGAAAGCGGGTCTCCTTGACGAACTCGTCGAACTCGGCGGGCAGGCGGTCGAGACTCTCGCGCATCCCGCCGAGGACGGTATCGACCACTTCTTGGACGCGCTCGTAGGTCTCCTCGCCGCCCTCTTCGAGACCCTGCATGATAGCCTGAATCTCGGTCTCGGCCTCCTCTACCTCCTCGGGGTCGCCGTTTTCGAGGAAGTCGTTGCCCTTCCGGTAGTAGCGCACGAGGTCGTAGTCGGCCTTGTCGCGTTCGGGGTCCGAATCGAGGTCCGCCTCCTCGAAGGTCTCGTAGGCCCACGTGAAGACGGCCATCTGGCGGCCCGCGTCGTTGACGTAGTAGTGGCGGTCAACGTCGTGGCCAGCGAACGAGAGGACTCGCGCCACGGCGTCGCCAACGATGGGGTTGCGCGCCCGCCCGACGTGGACCGGGCCGGTCGGGTTCGCGGAGGTGTGTTCGACCACGACTTCCTCGCCGGTGGGTTCGAGATGGCCGAAGTCCGCGCGTTGGGCCTCCTCGACGGTTCCCTCGTAGTAGGCGTCGCTCGGCACGAAGTTGACGTAGGGTCCCTGCGCGGTGGCGGCGGCGATGAGGTCGTAGTCGTCGGCGTCGATTTCGCCCGCAATCTGCCCGGCGACCTGTGGCGGGGGTGCGCCGACCTCGCCAGCGAGTCGGAACGCCGCGCTGGAGGCGAGTACGGCGTTTACCCCCTCGGGAGGGTCCTCGACACCGAGGTCGTCGGTCGGGAGGTCGAGCGCTTCGAGTGCGGAGACGAGCGCGTCCTCCACGTCGTCCCGGAACTGGAGATACATGTTACCCGTTGGTTTTCGACCGGCGGGTAAATGGGTTTCTGAAGCGTGTTACTCGTTCCGAGCGAGAGAAGCAACGAGTCCGCACGAATCGGTCACACCTTCCGGTAGCCACTCCTCTATTCGGTGCTCAGTGCCTCTCTGACCGGGCGAGGGAGGTCCGGGCGCGGTGCGTTCTGATGGCGCTCGACTTTCTCGGACTTCCGAGTGTTTTCGTACAGCGCTCGCGCGGCGGGAACTCCTCTGAGATAGTTGTACTCGTAAAGAACCTCCACGCCGTACTCCGTCGGTCCGTAGAACTTCGACGGGTAATCCCGTTTATCCTCGCTCGGTTCGTGACGGTACAGGTCGAGAATTCCGGCCTGAACGAGGTTGTCGAGTTGGTCGCTAATCGCCGCCTTGCTCTTTGGAATCATGTAACTCAGTTCGGCGAGCGACGTGAGATGTTTCGGATGGCCGAGGACGTACTGAACGATGAGATGGCGCGTCTCCTGCGAGAGGAGTTCGAAGATTCGCCGTTGCTCCTCGAACGGCCCGGACGTACCGGCCAGCGCGCTGTCGCTCATACAACGACCTTCGAAGGTGCGACGAATAATACTTCGGGTCAACCAATCTGGTTTTCGAGAGAATAGCCGGATTAGTTGGGAAGACATAAGCGAGTCGAGTAGGTAATCGTGACTAATGGCGGACCCAGCGATACCACCGAACGCGGACGAAATCGAGGCGGCCGTAAACGAAGCCCTCCACGGTCTCGAATTGGAACCGCACGAAACCGCCTCGATTCTCGGGTTCGCAAACGAAGAACTACCACACCTCCAGACGCCCGAGACCACCTACTACGTCCTCGGAAGCTATCGAGACCCCTACGTTCGCCGCTTGCGTCGAGTAGAGAACGAACTGAACAAGCGACTGAGCGCCTACGCCTTCGTCATGGGCGACCTTCGGGAAATCGGTCTCGACAGACTCCCGGAGTTCCGAATCCGGTTCCAGCTCTTGGCGGCGTACGCCGACTACATCGTCGGCGTGTACGAACAGGACGCTGGCGGCGAAGTGACCGAATTGGGAAAAATCAGTGAGACGCCGTACTTCGAGAAGTCGTACGTCCTCCCTCGGGATTACTGCTGGATGACCGGCGAAAACTTCGACGGGAAGGCGGATGTCGTCGCGGCCGCGATGGAGATTTGGCACAGCGAGGACCTGACCGACGAGCAGACGGCGGACGAACTCGAATCGCTGGTCGCAGAGGCCCAAGAGAGCGGAATCGGCGTTTCGAAGGGAGAACTCACCGACGCGGTAGCAGAGCGCGAACACGACAACACCGCGTCGTACAGTTGGGTTCACCTCAACGAGTTCCGACTCTTCGAGTTACACGGTCGGTGTCGGCCGTGGGTCGAAGAGTCCGAACTCCGCGATTCGGTGGATTTCGTGCCGACGCCCGGCCGACATCCCGATTGGGAAGAGTAGGTCGAGTCTATCTCATTTCCCTCCCTTTCCGCCGCGACCGCCCTTCCCGCGACCCTTCCCGCCACCCACGACGCGAACCGAATCGCTCCCCTCGAAGGTCACGTCGCCGACTTCGCCCGAGACGGTGATTTCGGCTTTCCCGCCCGAGTCGAGGGTCGCGGCGACCGCACTCCGCGGGAACTTCACCGCGAGTTCGGGGAAGCCGTCGCCGTCGCGGTCCTCGATTGGCGGGTTCTTCACGAACCCGTACTTCCGGTCGGTGACTGCCGGGACGCCGTTCATCGTCACGGTGTCGAGTGCGATGTCGGAGACTTCGACGCCGAGACTGTTGTCGCCGAGTTCGACGTAGGCAGTGACCCACTTCCCCTTCGCTCTCGGGTTGATGGCGTCGGGGTCGATGTCGATGGAGGCGGGAATCTTCCGGATGGTGAACCCATCGGAACTGCCGCCGTCGCCGCTTCCGCCCGAGGAGCGTTCGAGTTCGAGTTGTTGGCTCTCGCCCTCGGTGACTTCCAGCGTAAGTTCGGTCTCGGTCTCGACTTCCAACTCGCCGTCGTCGCTCTCGGAGACCTGCGCGAGGACGGTGGTGTACTCGCCGTCGTCGGTACCCTCGTAGTCGAGGGTGAGCGACCCCGACTCGGCCCCGTCGGGGACGAAGAGGCTCTCGCGGAGGTCGTAGACGCTCTCGGGGTCGGCGGCGTCGGTGAACCCGGTCGAACCCTTCGGGACGTGGACCGACCCCGGAATGTCGGTCTCGGGGTCGGTCTCGCTCACCTCGGTTCCGGGTCCGTCCGAGAGGGTGGCGTCGATGCCTCGGCCGTCGGCGTCGGTGGCGTCCATCTCGACCGGCGAGTAGTTGGCGACGAGGAGTCCGGACCGGCGCACCGAACTGTTGAAGTCCCACTGGGAGGGCGTCCGGGGGTCGCCCTCGTAGTCGATGCCGAAGTCGTGACCCCAGCGAGTCGTCCCGTCGGGCATCGTGGTCTCTTGGACCCGGTAGTTGGTCTCCCAGAGCTTGTACCCGGTGTAGCCGTCGAGGTAGCGACTGGGGTCGCGCGCGCCCTCCCCGAAAATGTAGAGGTCGTAGAAGTTCCACCGGCCCTCGTAGAACACCTGCGCGGCCGACTCCTGATACCACGAGGTGTAACTGTCGTAACCGTAGGCCCCGCCGGGCGCGGCGAGGGCGGCGGTCATCTCGCGGGTCGGCAGGCCGAGCGTCCGGGTGAACGACGAGAAGAGGTAGGTGTGTTCGATGCAGATGTGGCCGTTCTGGTAGGAGTAGACCGACAGCGGGAGGTACGACCGGTCGGGTCCGAGGAACTTCTTGTCTATCCAGCGCGCGAGGTTGATGTCGCGAGTGAACTCGTCGGGTTCGCCGTCGGGCGACAGCGACATCTTGACGAAGCGCCACGCCCGGTTCGCGGCGATTTCGGGGTCCTCGGGGAGCGGCAGGTCGCTGGCGCGACTGGTGTCGCCGCCGTTCGCGGCGGCGCGGAGCGCCCACTCCCGGACGAGGAGCGACTGGTGGTTGTGGTAGTAGTCGTCGCCGTCGAGGTAGAAGCGGTCCCGACCGCCGAGCGGAATCCCGGTCTGACGGCTGAAGTCGGGGTACTCGACGTAGTTCGGCCCTTCGAGGTTGTTGAGCGTGAGGTCGAACGTGTCGAGTTCGCTCCCCGAACTGTCGTAGGCCGTCACCGTGACCGAGAGGGGACCGTCGGTAGGGAGTCGGCCCGCGCCCTCGGGGTCGATGATGTCACCCCGAATCTTGTCGTGGTCTGGTCCGGCGATGTCGAGGCGGTTGGTGACCGTCTCGGCGTCGGGACTCACGGTCTTCGAGTCGTGGAGTAGGTCGGCGTAGGAACTCGAATTCCGGAATTCGAGGGTCACGTCGTCGCTGACACCGGAGATGGAGACGGAGAACTCGAGCGGGAGTTGGTCGAGGGGTCGAATCTGGAAGCGGTCCACGGTCGGGTCGCCGAGTTCGACGCCTTGGGTCGCGGTGCCGTTTCCGATGAGGTCCGCGAGGGCGCTCCGAGTCTCGGCCGCGCCGAACGTGAGGGTGTAACTGGTGGTGTCGCCGGGTGCGAGCGACCCGAGCGACCACTGGGCGGCGACCACCGCGTCGTCGCCACCGCTGTCGGGCGCGGCGGTGGCGTCGTTGAGCGACCCGTTCAGCACCGCGTCGTAGGCGAATGCCGGGCGCTGGAGCGGGTTGTAGTAGACGCTGACGTGGTGGTGGTCGGGGGCCGACTCGCCGGTGAATCCGGTGTAGAGGTCCAGACCGTCGCCGGTGTCCCGGACGTAGGGCATCTCGGCCGAGGAGTGGTAGCGCGCTTGGTCGGTCATCGAGTACGCCACGTCGTAGTCGCAGTACTGGTAGAGGCGGAGGTCCCCGACCGACGCCGACCCGACGTTGGTGACTTCGTAGGTGACGGTGAATTTGGTCTGGTCGGGCGCGAGGGTCACCTTCCGGACGACTTCGAGCGTGGTGGACCCGACGGCGTACCGGATGGTCGCCGAGTAGGTCGTGCCGGGGTCGCCGCCGGAGGGGAACGAGTCCACGACGGTCTTCGGATTGTACGACGGGACGACGCTCCCGGTCCCGTCCTGAAGCGCGAAGAACTCGTGGTAGAGCGTGCGCTTCTCGCCGACGAACCAGTCGCGGGTGCCGGTCTCGGTCTCGCCGAGTTCGATGCGGTAGGTGCCGTTGTCGATGCCGACGTTGGCGACCGAGAGACCCTCGTCCACGCCGGACCCCGGCGGGAGCGTCTTCCCGTCGCCGCGGGCGCTCGCCTCGCCGAGCGCCGCCGCGCCGGTAATCGCGCCGGTGCCCGCGTACTTCAGGAACCGACGCCGCCCCGAGTCGATTCCGGTGTCGTCCGATTCGTTCTCTTTTTCATTCATATTTTCATAGATATATTACAACGGGTTAACTGTTTGCCAGCGCGCGACCCGACCGGTTCGGCGTCGAACCCGGCGTGAAAGCCGAAACAGTCGGAACTCGTTCGTCGCCGTCGAGTCGCCGACTCGACGGCGACGAGACAGAAATAGATACGTCTTAGATAGGTATAGTTGTGTTAAAGAAAGGTTTTCGTTCGTTGGAGCGGTTCCGTTTTCGGAAGTCGGCGGCTAACTGCTACAGGTCGCAGTTGTAGTCGCCACAGCACGAGTAGTCGATAGTGTAGCAACCGTCGCAACTGGGGTCCGTGCAGGACGTGTGAATGCCGTACTTCACACAACCACAACTGTACGGACCACAGGTAGTGCTACACACTGTACGGTCGTACACCTCGCCACACGCATCACTACAGTTCTGAATCGTCATTCCGCCGTTCCCGTCCGCCGTGGCCGTGTAGTAGACATCCGTCTGCTTCGAGTCGGTTCCCGTGGAGTCGGTCAGCGTGACTTCGGGTTCGGGTTCCCGGAAAATCGCCTGACTCCGTTCCGCCGTCGGGTTGACGACGAGGAGGAACTCGCGCCCGTCGGCGAGTTGGCGTTTCACTTGGATTTTCACGCGTACTCCGTCCTCGGTAGCACTCGCGTCGATGATGACGCCTTCGTCGGCGTGAGTGTACGACTCGACGGAATGGTGTATCTTCTCTATCGGAAGTGCCGAAACCGCGGGTCGGTCGATGTGGCCCTCGCTGGCGACGTGACGGAGGAGGTCGGTGGCGTACGACTGGACGACACCACGAATCGCCTCGGTGGAGTTGTACTCCTTGGCCGCCGCCTTCGCCGCACGTTTCTCTTGGGGCGTCATCGCCGAGGTCCGAGTCGAGAATCCGAACGCGGCACCGACGCTACCGACGAAGGCACCGAGCGCGTTTCTGAGGAAGCCGCGGCGCTTCTGGCTTTCCGGCGAATCGCTAACGGACTGGAGGACAGTTCGTCGCTTTGGCTCGTCGCTCGTGGTCGAATCACGTCTCATAAGTATAAATTAGCTATAACTAACTTATTATATTTTATATTTACTCTCGGCACTGCTTCGCGACCGCATCACTCTATAGGTTGGCGAGTCGCCACTGTTTCCTCGACACTGGTAGCGTAAAACGGAAAACGGGACCGCCCTCAGTCCGCGTCCGACCCGAAGACCCGCGGCATCGTGACCGTGGTGTGTTCCGAGAGTACGTACGCGGCGACGGCGAGGACGACGACGCCCACCGCGAGGAGCGGAGGCGGCGAGACGCCGTATCCGCTGGCGAGGAACAGGCCCGTCGCCACCACTCCACAGAGCAGGGCGTACGGAATCTGGGTGTTCACGTGGTCCACGTGGTCCGCTCCGGCGAACATCGAGGACAGGACCGTCGTGTCGCTGATGGGCGAACAGTGGTCGCCGAACAGCGACCCGGTGAGAATCGCGCCGATAGCGCCCGGAAGCGGTGCCCCGAGGTTGAACGCGAGGGGCACCGCGACGGGGAACATGATGCCCATCGTCCCCCACGAGGTACCGATGCTGAACGAGATGATGGCCGCCGCGAGGAAGACGACGGCGGGCAGGAGTTCCGCGGTGATGACCCCCTCCGCGACGGAGACGACGTAGGGACCGACGCCCAACGCCTCGCTGACCGAGCCGATGGTCCACGCAAGCGAGAGGATGGCGACGGGGAACATCACCATCTTGAACCCCTCGAAGATGGAGTCGCTGATGGCTTCCAACTCGACGCGGGCGTGGCCGACGAGGATGGCGAGCAACAGACCGCAGGCCGAGAAGACGCCCCAGAGGATGGCGTCGGCAGTCGCCGCACCCTTCAGCGCCTCGACCGGTGCCTTGCTCGGCCACCCGCCGGAGGTGAGCAGTCCGAGACCCGTGACGGCCACGAGGACGACGATGGGTGCCGCGAAGTACCACCAGCGCGAGTCCACGTGGTCGGGGGTCACGATGTCCTCCTCGCGGGTCTCCAGCAGGGGGTCGGCGTCGTCGCGGAGGACCTTGCCCGTCTCCTTGGCGCGCTTCTCGGCGCGCTTCATCGGGCCGAAGTTCCACCCGGTAGTGACGGTGACGAAGACCAGCACCACCGCGAGCAGACTGTAGAACCGGAACGGGATGCTCTGGAGGAACACCACGAACGCGCTCTGGTCGATGCCGAGCGCGGTGAACTGCTCTTTGATGAGACCCACCTCGAACCCGACCCACGTCGAGACGACGGCGACGCTGACGACCGGAGATGTGGTGGAGTCTAGCAGGTACGCGAGTTTCTCCCGACTGATGTCGAACTGGTCGGTGATGGGTCGCATGACCGACCCCGTAATCATCGTACTCGCGTACGAGTCCACGAAGATGAGCATCCCGAGGACGCTCGTTCCGAGTTCGGCCTGCCGTCGCGTCCGAATCCGAGAGATGATTCGCTTGGCGAGGGCGTTCATGCCGCCCGAGAGGAATATCATCCCGAGCATCGCCCCGGAGAGGAACGTGAACAACAGGAGTTTGCTGTTGAACGATGCGGTGATGTTGTCGATGACCAACTGGAGGGAGTGTGCCGCCCCGACGACTGGGTTCCAGTCCATCAGGATGGTCGCCCCAATCCAGATGCCCGCGAACAGTGAGAGTAACACCTGCCTGCTCAGTAGCGTCAGCACGATTGCGAACAGTGCTGGAAGCAGACTGATGATACCGTACGTTTCGGATGCCATTACGCGATGGCATTCCTTAGCAAGGGTGTTAAAACTTGTTCAATTATCCCAGCTAAAGTTGGGTAGTTAGCTATAATTAGCTGAGATAGTGGAAGTTATTCTCGTTCGAGTTGTCTTTCTCGGAGAAGCGCGAGCAAAAGCGCCGGACCCCCGACGCAGTTACCCCGGTTCGAGGGGACTCCCCCAGTAGAGCAGTGTGAACTTCGGGGTGCGGAAGAAAGAATGTTTTAGCCTCGGACCCCATCCACCCTACAATGAGCGACTCGTCCGGCCCGAAACAGGTGGACTCACCCGACTACCACCACGAGAACCACACCGCCACCCAGACCTGCGGGTGGACGGCTAACGCCCTTCGAGGAGAAGGAAAATGTTACAAAAATATATTTTACGGCATCGAATCCCACCGATGCATCCAGATGACGCCCGTCGTCAAGTGCAACGAGCGCTGTGTCTTCTGCTGGCGTGACCACGCCGGACACGCATACGAACTCGGCGACGTGGAGTGGGACGACCCCGAGGCCGTCGTGGACGCGAGCATCGAACTCCAGAAGAAGCTCCTGTCGGGGTTCGGCGGGAACGACGAGGTGCCCCGCGAGGTGTTCGAGGAGTCGATGGAACCGCGCCACGTCGCCATCAGTCTCGACGGCGAACCGACGCTCTACCCCTATCTGCCGGAACTCATCGACGCCTTCCACGACCGGGACATCACGACGTTCCTCGTGAGCAACGGAACCCGACCCGACGTACTCCGCGAGTGCGACCCGACCCAACTCTACGTCAGCGTGGACGCCGCCGAGCGCCACACCTTCGACGAGGTGGTGAAGGCGATGGAAGACGACGCGTGGGAGAATCTGGTCGAGACGATGGACGTACTCGCCCAGAAGGACGAGACCCGGACCGTGGTTCGGACCACGCTGGTCGGCGGCGAGAACGTCCACCACCCCGACTGGTACGCGGGGTTCTACCGGCGGGCGGACCCCGACTTCGTGGAACTCAAGTCCTACATGCACGTCGGCGAATCGAGGGACAGGGTTGCGCGTTCCTCAATGCTGGACCACGACGAGGTGATGGCGTTCGCCGAGGACGTGCAAGAACACATGCCCGACCACGAGTACCTGAAGGAGGTTCCCGTCTCGCGGGTCGCGCTCCTGTCGAAGACCGACGACACGTGGGTCCCGAAACTGAAGAAGGACAGCGAGTTTTGGGCGCGCGACCCCGTGACCGGGGACTGAGTGGGTCTCGGAGCTATCGGTGGGACGCGAGAGAGCGAAATCCGAAGGACCGAGCTATCCGTCTAACTGTCTGCCGCCGAGTAAATTTCCCTCTAGCAATATAATATATTAAATAATAATAGCGAAATTGATTTGTGTATAGGTATTCATTTTTTACGACGGAAACATGGGCGGACTAGACACGACCCGAAAAACGTCTGTTAGTCCCGAGGGTCTCCGGGAAGCCGTGGCGAAGCGACACGACGTTCTCGCGGTGCTTCTCGAAGAACCGATGACGAAACCGGAGTTAGTTGACCGACTCACTGCCTCGCGTTCGACCATCGACCGTGCGATACGGGAGCTGGAAGAGGTCGAGACCGTCGAGCGAATCGGTAGCACGTACCACCCCACGACGAGCGGGAAAATCGCGTTCTCCGAGTTTCAAAACTACGTCAAGACCACCGAGACGCTCACGGACGGTATCCCGCTCCTCGAAGTGTGGCCCGACGACTCCCCAATATCGCCCGCCGTCATCCGGGACGCCGAGGTTCACGTCGCGGACTCTCACACGCCGGAGAACGCCCTCACGCCGATTGTGAACGTCCTGAAGTCCGCCTCGAAAGTGCGAGTTCTGATGCCGGTGGTGTTGACCACGTATCTCGACATCCTCGAAACGTTCGTGGAGGAGAACTGCCTCGAAGTCGAACTCGTCGTGGAAGACGAGATTCTCGGGGCGTTCGACGACCCGTACTGGTCGGCGAATCGTGGTCTCGAAACCGCTAGCGAGGTCCGGGTTCACACCTCGGAGGCCGAACTGCCGTTCACCCTGTGGTTGATAGACACCGACGACGAGCGATACGCTGGCGTCACCGTTCACGAACGGGGGGGAATCCGCGGCGTCATCCTGAACGAATCGCCGGACGCCGTGGAGTGGGCGACCGACCACTACGAGACGTATCGAGACGAGGCGCGTCGGGACGAGACCCAGTGCGACGGTACGTGAACGCGTTCGAAGTGAGACGGGGGGTTCGGAACGTGAGCGATTTGCCGGAGGGTGGGGATTCGGCCGGGTATTGCGAATTTCACAGCAGAGAGCTTTAGTGATTTAGTTGGAATTCGAAGGTATGGTCCCTCGAGACGAGCGCAGTCGAAGTTCCTCCCAATCCTCCCACGAGTATCGCTCGACGCGACGAAACTACTTGCGGCGGGCCGCCCAACTCGGTGCGACTGGTTCGTTGGTCGCAACCGCAGGGTGTCTCGACGCCCTCGAATCGTCGTCGGTGGGTCACGCCACCACGCCGATTCAGGAAGGAACGTCCGGACTCGCCGCCGAGGAGTTCGACGAGTACGTCGGGCGGATGCAGGAACGCTACGGCGATAGCGGTCCGTACGGGACGGCAGGGCGAAAAATCGGCCAGACGCTCGACTTCCGACGGGCGTGGACGAAGCAACTCCACGTCACCGAGAACGGACAACCGTACGGCGGCGAGAAGGACAACCTCCTCGTGGCCGCGGACAACGCACTCGTCCTCTACGAGATTCCGGACAAAGTAGACGAGAACGGCAACCAACACTTCCTGATACTGCTCTGGAGCGCTGGCCGGGTCCCCGAGTGGAAGCGAGGCGGGAACGTACTCGACGGCACGCCGGTGTTCCGACGACTACAGACCGGGGTCGAACTCGACGTTCACACCGAGGACTTGCTCCTGTACTCGCCGAGCAGTCGCCACGACAGCAGTTCGGTTCCGTTCTCCTCGCCCTCGCCGAACACGCCCGAGTTCGAGTCGTCGTATCCGCTCCGCGGCGGGAGCGTCGAACCGGTCGCTTCGGAGACGCGCGTCGGCGAGGAAGGGCAGTACGCGATTCGGTGGTCGGGAGAGGTCAGTGAGACCCAAGCCGTCATCGGCGTCTGCGAGGCGCGGTGGCGTCCCGACGAGACGTTCAGTTTCGTCTGGGACGCGGAAATCGAGGGCGGCAAGTCTCGCCTGTCGTAGGTCTCGCGGTGCGGGGGATTAGCCGGAGGGTGGGAAATTTTTCGGAACCCGAGAACCGTTCATCCGCTGAGTAATTTCATCATGAAGTAGCATTAATAATATGGAGCATTCAGCGAATTAATGTGGAAAAGATGCCACGAGAAAATCAACAGTCGAACCAGAAGCGACGTACTTTCCTGAAACGTGCCGGTATCGCCTCCACCAGCCTCGCGCTGGGTTCGGGCGTCGCTAGCGCGCAGGGGAAGAAGAAAGGCAAGCCCGAGGAGACGGCCTCGGCGAGTTCGTCCATCAGCGTCGGTCCCGACACGCCGGGTCTCTCGAAGTCCGAACACGATGACTACGTGGCCCGCATGCGAGAGAAGTACGGCGACCAAGGCGTTTGGGGCAGTCAGGACGACGGCGACCTGTCCACGGAGGCCTCGACGCCCGGCCACATGGACAACCTGACCTACGTCAACGCGTGGACCGAACACCTCGAAGCCACCGACGACGGCGGCACGGTCATCGCCGAGTCCGACAATCAGGTCGCGCTCTACAAGTCCGACGTAAAGGACGAGTACGACCGCGAACACTACTTCTACTGGCACTGGACCTCGGGACAGTCCCGCGACTACTGGGACTTCACGGGGAACCTCTGGAACATGTGGAACCGCGTCAGTCTCGGTAGCGGCTACGACATGCTCGCCTACGACCCGGACCAAGACCTGACCCGAAACGGCAAGACCTACACCGTCGGTCTCTCGGCCGCCTACCGCGGCGTCGGCGTCAGCATCGAGGGCGACTTCACGCTCGGACAGGACAAAGTTCGACCCCACCCCGAGTACACCACGGTCGGTAGCGACGGCATGTACGCCGTCCAGTGGATTGGCGACTACGAGGGCACCCAAGCGTTCAACGGCACCTGCGAGGAGCGCCGCCCCGAGTACGCTGGCCGCGACTTCAGTTGGAAGGTCTACCTGAAGGCTGGCAAGTACGCGAAGGTCTGAGAACGGAACCGCCGTCTCGTCCCGAATCGAACCGTCATTTTTCGCGCGTCGAATCCGACGCCGGATAGCCGAGGCCGCGCGCACCGACCAGAGGCAAACAATTCTGTTACGAGTACCGAATCCGGTATGCTTAAACGAGTTCCGGCTAGAGTTTCGAGTATGTCAGCGACACGGCCGCGCGCAGTCGGGTACGACGAACTCGCGGCGCTCAAACTGCTCGCCCTCGACGGCGGGTTAGACGGCGAGATAAAGGTCTCGTGTTCCGGTCTCGCCGAGCGACTCGACGCCTCGAACCAGACCGCCTCCCGGCGACTCCAAGGACTGGACGACGCGGGTCTCGTGGAGCGCGAGATGGTCAGCGACGGGCAGTGGATTACCATCACCGAAGACGGCGAGTGGGCGCTCAAGCGCGAGTACGAGGACTACCGGCGCATCTTCGAGACGCCCGCCGGAGTTGACCTGACGGGCACCGTCACCAGCGGCATGGGCGAGGGCCGCCACTACATCTCGCTTCCGGGTTACATGGAACAGTTCGAGGACCGACTGGGCTACGAACCGTTCCTCGGGACGCTGAACGTCGAGTTGACCGACGAGAGCATCCGCGCTCGGTCGGCGATGGAGGCGCTGGACCCCGTACCCATCGACGGGTGGGAGGACGACGACCGAACCTACGGCCCGGCGGTGTGCTACCCCGCCGTGGTCGAGACCCAGAGCGGCGAGGTGTACGAACAGGCCCACACCATCGCGCCCGAGCGAACCCACCACGACGAAGACCAGTTGGAGGTCATCGCTCCCGAGAAACTCCGGGAGACGCTCGGACTCGAAGACGGCGACCACGTTACCGTCCACGTCGAGGAGCGAGCATGAGTCAGGCCGCCGCAGGCGTCGAGGCCGCAGTCGAGGCGTTCGGCGAGGGGTCGCCCGTCCTCGTCCACGACGCCGCCGACCGTGAGGGCGAGACCGACCTGATTTACCCCGCGGGCGCGGTCACGCCCGAGGACGTGTCGCGCCTGCGCAACGACGCCGGAGGGCTAGTCTGCATCGCACTCGCCGACGAGGTGGCCGAGGCGTTCGACCTGCCGTTCCTCGGCGAGGCGCTGGACCACCCCGCGAGCGCGGACCACGAGTTGGGCTACGACGAGCGGTCGTCGTTCTCGCTCCCGGTGAACCACCGCGACACCTACACCGGCATCACCGACGAGGACCGCGCGACGACCATCACCGAACTCGCGGCCGCCGCGGAGAATCCGAGCGGGACCGACTTCGCCGACGAGTTCCGCGCGCCGGGCCACGTCCACCTCCTGCGGGCCGCTCCGGACCTGTTGGCCGACCGCGAGGGCCACACCGAACTCGGCATCGCGCTGGCCGCCGCCGCCGACCGGGAACCGGCCGTCGTCGTCTGCGAGATGCTCGACGGCGAGACCGGCGGGGCGCTCTCGCCCGACGACGCGAAGGCCTACGCCGACCGCCACGGCCTGCCGTACCTCGAAGGCTCGGAAATCATCGACCGACTCGGCTAGCAAGCAATCTCCATCGTTCTTTGAGACCCTATTTCGTTTCTTTCAGCCATATCTTCAATCGTTAGAGAACGGTATCGGTTTCCTCGCGGCGTCTGCGATTGCGGCGCTCGAAGCGCCGCAATCGCGGCCCGAACCTCGCGCCATTTCCGCCGACGCTCGCGGTGGCCCTCGCAGTTCGTCACCGTCGGCGGGTTCGTTTCCGTGCGATGCGCCGTCGTCGTTTTCCTGACGGGTGATAATGTTTACAGTCGCACGGTCCCCGCAGATAAACGGCAGACAGATGGTGGACGTGAACCTCGACGAGACCGACTTCGAACTGCTCCGCCGACTCGACCGGGAGGGCGACATCGATGTCGAGGCGACCAGCGAGGAACTCGACGTGAGTCCCTCGACGGTGTACTACCGACTCGAAAACTACCGAGAGATGGGGATACTGAACGGCACGGTGGCCGACCTCGACGCGCGGAAACTGGGACTCGAACTCACCGCTATCACCGAAATCGAGAGTTCCTACGGGCCGGAGTACGAGGAGATAGCCGACGAGTTGACCGACCTCTCGGGCGTCCAGAACGTCTACTTCATGCTGGGCGAGATGTCGTTCTACGTCATCTCGAAGGTGAAAGACCACGACCACCTCCAGCAACTCGTGGACAACATCATCAGCATCGACGGCGTGGAGAACTCGGTGACGAACGTCGTCCTGCGGAGTTTCAAGGACGAACCGCGACTGCTGGTCAACTACGACGACGAGGACCTGACGGAGTTGTTCGGCTAGCGCCGCGAGAGGTCCGCCAACACCGCGTCGGCGTCGTCCAGATACGCCGCGAGGTGGTCGTCGGTGTGGGCCAGCGAGAGGTGGTGGCGCTTGTAGGGGTTCGGCGTGAAGAAGTGACCGCGCTCGCGCATCCCCGCGGCGAACTCGCGGAACCGCTCTTCGTCGAGTTCGGCCACGTCCTCGTAGGTCAGCGGTCGCTCGCTCGCGCCGAACTGGAGACCGAAGATGCTCCGGTAGCCGACGACCCGGCCCTCGACGCCGTGGTCGTCCAACAGGTCGGCGAGACCCGCCCGGTATCGGTCGCCGAGGTCGGTGACGTAGGCGGGAACGTCTTCGGACGCCACGAGGTCGAGCGTCTCTTTCGCGGCCGCGAGACCCACCGGACTGCCCGAGTAGGTACCGCTGATGACGACGCCCGACTTGTTGTCGCCGCCCGCCTGCGAGAGCAGGTCTTCCCGGCCGCCGACCGCCGCGACCGGATAGCCGTTGCCCATCGCCTTCGCCACGCAGGTCAAGTCGGGGGAGACGCCCAACTCCGCCTGCATGCCGTCGGCCGAGTGGCGGAACGCCGTAATCACCTCGTCGAACACGAGGGGCACGTCCCGGTCGTCGGTCTCCGATTCGAGCGCGTCGAGGAACGCCTCGGTGGGTTCGAGACACCCGACCGAGTGAGGCACGGGTTCGAGGATGACGCCCGCGAGTTCGTCGCCGTGGGTCGCCATCGCCTCGCGGAACGCCTCGGGGTCGTTGAACGGCACGACGACGGTGTTGTCCAACGCCGCCGAGAGCATCCCGTCGGACTCGGGGTACGGGTCGATTTCCGGCCCGTCGTCCCGGCCCGCGAGTTCTTCCTCCGGCGGGTAGACGCTCATATCTACGTAGTCGTGCCAGCCGTGGTAACACCCCTCGAACTTCAGCACCTTCTCGTTGCCGGTGTAGGCTCTGGCGAGTCGAATCGCGTGGTAGGTGGCCTCGCTACCGCTGTTGCAGAAGTTGACCATCTCGACGCTCGGCAGGAGGTCCACCAGTCGCTCGGCCACCTCGACTTCGAGTTCGGTCGTCGCGGCCCCGTAGAGGACGCCCGCGTCGATTGCGCGCTTGGCCGCGGCGTCCACCTCCTCGCGGCCGTGCCCGAGGATTATCGGCCCGAACGCCATGTGGTAGTCGGTCAACTCCTCGCCCTCGACGGTCGTGAGGGTCGCGCCCTCGGCGGCCTCGAACGCGATGTCTTCCGGGTAGTACGCCTGTTCTCTGAGTCCCGTCTGCGCGCCGCCGGGAACGACTTCGCGGGCGCGCGAGACTAGTCGGTTCGTCCGGTCTCCTGTCACGAATCTCCCTCCGTCCCGGCCACGTACTCGGTGACGTTGCCGACGTTCATCGCCACCGCGAGGACGACGGCGATGACGAAGACGATGAACGACGAGATGGCGTTCATCTTCGGGGCGGTGCCGTACTTAATCATCGAGAACATCGAGGTGGTCAGCACGTCCATCGTCCCGCGGACGAAAAAGGCCCGGATGAAGTCCTCGAACGACCGAATCCACGCGAACAGGAATCCGGCACCCACCGCTGGCAACACGACGGGAAGCGTTACGTCCCGGAACACGGTAAGTGGGTCGGCCCCCAAGTCGCGGGCCGCCTCCTCCAGCGACTCGTCGAAGGTGTACAACCGCGAGGTCACGATGAGCAACACGAACGGGAATCCGTACACGCTGTGGGTCAGCACCACCGTCACGAATCCGGGCGTCACGCCGAGGAGCGTCCGGAAGTAGATGAGTAGGGCGATGCCCAACACGACGCCCGGAATCACCATCGGCAGGATACCGAAGGTGCGGTACACTTCCTTGTAGGGGAAGTCGTAGCGCGCCAGCGCGAAGCTAGCGAGGACGCCGAGTATCGTGGCGATGGTCGCCGAAATCGTCGCAATCTGGACGCTGTTCCAGAGTGCGGACATCAACGCCTCGTCCGCGAACGTCGCGGTGTAGTGGGCCAGCGTGAACCCGCGGAACGGGAAGAACGTGCTGGCGTTGACCGCGAACGAGAGGACGACCATCACGACCAGCGGTATCCAGAGGAACACCAGCAGTGCGCCCGCGATGGCGTACAGACTGTACTTCAGAATCTTCTCCTTCTGCTCGTCGCCGAAGATAGCGCCGAGCGTCCCGGTATCGACCGCTCCGTCGGTTTCGGTCGCCATCTCAGACACCTCCGAGGTCTTCGATGCTGACGTACCTGAACGCCACCGCGAACGCCAGCGCGATGGAGACGACGATGAACATCGACGCCGCGCTCCCGTAGTCGATGGCGTACAGCGAGTTGATTCGCTCCTCGATGAGTTGTCCAATCATCAGGACGCGGCCCTGACCGAGGAACCGCGGCGTGATGAACGCGCCAAGACTCGGCACGAACACGAACAGACTCCCGCTGATGATGCCCGGCATCACCAGCGGCAGGATAACGTCTTTCAGCGTCTCGGCCCGACTCGCGCCGAGGTCGCGGGCCGCCTCGACCAGCGAGAAGTCGAGTCCGTCGAGGCTGGCGTACAGCGACAGCAACATGTACGGGAAGTAGGCGTGGGTCAACCCGACGATGATGGCGGTCTTCCCGAAGTTGAACGCCGCGACGGGTTCGCTCACCAGTCCGAGTTTTATGAGCGTGCTGTTGATGGCTCCGCTCGGCCCGAACATCAGGAACCACGAGTAGGCCCGCACGAGGTACATCGTGAAGAACGGCAACAACACGAGGAAGATGACGACTTTGAACGTCGTGCCGCCGCGTCGCGCCAGCAGGTACGCGAGCGGGAACGCCAGCACGAGGCTGAGTATCGTCGTCACGAGCGCAATCTCGTAGGACAGCAACAGCGACTGGAAGAACGACGTTTCCCAGAACGGGCCGTCACCCGCGAACAACTGGCCGTAGTTGTCCAGCGTCGGTTCCCAGATGATTTGGTAGGCGTCGTTGACGTTCATGAAACTCATCGTCACCATGAACGTCAGCGGCGCGAGCAAGAGCAGGAGAAGCCAGACGATGCTCGGGGAGAGAGTGAGACCGAGCTTTCGGGACTGTACGCTAAACGTGCGCAACAGTCGTTGGCGAATCGTGAGACCGGTTTCGCTTGACATTGGTGAGAGGGAAACGAGTAGTTACGCCGTCTTGACCTCTTCCCACGCCGAGACCCACGCGTCCTCGTTCTCGACTGCCTTGAACGGGATGAACCCGTCGAGTCGCTCGGGGTCGACAGAGCCGTAGAGTTCGTTCTCGGCGTCGCTGAGGTGTTCCTGCGTGTTGGGGTTGCAACTCGGCGAGTAGCCCACCTTGGCGAGGTCCGCGCCGATTTCCGGCGAGATGTACTCGTTGATGACCTTCCACGCCAGTTCCTTGTTGTCGGACTTCTTCGAGACCGCCGCGCCCTCGAACCACGCCAGCGACCCCTCGTCGGGGACGTAGTAGTCCACCCAGTCGTCGCCGTTGTCCCACATCTCCACGATTTCGTTGCGACCCGACAGGCCGATGGTGTGGTTGCCCTGTCGGAGCGACTTGATGTAGGTCGGGTCCGCGGCGATGTACCCCTGAAGCAGAGACTTCTGTTCAATGAGTTTCTGCTTGACCTTCTCGATTTGGTCCTCCGAGAGCGACACCTTGCTCCCCTCGAAAGCGTCGGTGTACCCGAGCAGGAGGGCCGCCGCGCTCATCGACTTGAAGTGGTTGTCGTACATCACGACGCCGCCCTTGTTCTTCTCGTTCCAGAGTTCGGAGTAACTGGTCTCGGGGTCCGAAATCTCGCGGGTGTCGTAGGAGACGCCGTACCACCCGAACCGAATCGGCACGCCGTAGATGTCGCCGTCTTTGGAGAACTGGGAGTTGGCGAACTCGTCGAACTTCCCGTATATGTCGCCGAAGTTCGACACCACGTCCTCGGGCATCGGCGCAACGAGGTCGGCCTGAACCAGTTTCGGGATGTAGTTGTTGTTGGGAACCACGATGTCGTACTGCTCGTCCTGCCCGGAGTTGAACGCCGAGAACATCTTGGCCGACGACGTGCCCTTCGTAATCTTGAGTTCCACGTCGAGTCGGCTCTCGATTTCGTCCTTGAAGTCGGCGTACTCCTCCCACGTGTAGACGTTGATGGTCGGCGTTCCGCCGCCACCGCCGCCACCGAGACAACCCGCAGAGGCCGCGAGTCCAGCGGCACCGGTCGCTTTCAGAAACGTCCGTCTGTTCGGTCGCCCGCTCTCTTCGTTCGACCCGGATTTGCCATTGCCTGACATAGCCACGTTACTTACCCCCAACCGGCGCGTATTAAATCTTCTCCAAAAAGAGAGTTGACTATTAGTAATTTATCGTGTAAAATCAGAAAAGTTTCGGGCAAATCACAAATTACACCAGTACCTTTATAATGTGAACTTGGGAAAATAACCCATGATGGAAGGTACCAAGGAGCTAATCGAACTCCGAGACGTTCGCAAGGAGTTCGGCGACGTGACGGCCGTGGACGGCATCGACCTGACGGTACGGAGCGGGGAGTTCTTCTCGCTGGTCGGGCCGTCGGGGTGTGGCAAGACCACCACGCTCCGGATGATAAGCGGGTTCGAGACTCCGACTTCGGGGACGGTCAGGCTAGCCGGGTACGACGTGGCGGGCGTCCCGCCGGAGGAACGGGACACCAACCTCGTCTTCCAGCACCTCTCGCTGTTCCCGCACATGTCGGTCGGCGAGAACGTCGGCTACGGTCTCAAGAAGTCAGGAGTCGGCAAGGCCGAGCGGAAGCAGAAGGCGTCGGAGTACCTCGAACTCGTGGACCTCGGCGGGTACGAGGACCGGAACCCGACCGAACTGTCGGGCGGCCAGCAACAGCGGGTCGCGCTCGCTCGCGCACTCGTGAACGAACCCAGCGTGGTGCTACTGGACGAACCGCTATCGAGTCTCGACCGGAAGTTGCGAAAGCAGATGCAGGTCGAGTTGCGGAAAATCCACGAGAAGACCCAAGGCGCGTTCTTCTACGTCACTCACGACCAAGAGGTCGCCATGACCCTCAGCGACCGGATGGCGGTGATGAACGAGGGGCAAATCGAGCAGGTCGGAACGCCCGAGGAGATTTATCGAAATCCCGCGACTCCCTTCGTCGCCGATTTCATCGGCGACACCAACCTGTTCGACGGCCGGGCGCACCGGGAGAACGGCCACGCAGTCGTGGAAGTCGGCGAGACCGGAAGCATCTCGTTCACCACCGACGACGAGGTGGACGACGGCACGGTCACGGTTTCGGTCCGACCCGAGGAGTTCTACCTCGCCGACGGCGCGGACGGCCACTTCGAGGGCGAGGTGGTCGAACGCTACTTCCAAGGCGACCAGACGAACTACGTGGTCGAACCCGACGGCGAGGGCGTCGAAGAAGTGACAGTCGTCGTGCAGGGCCGGGACGCGCCGGTCGAGCGCGGCGAACACGCCCGGTTCGGCATCGAGGAAGACGCGCCGGTCGTGTTCAGTTAACCGACAGAGCGTTTGCCCGTTCTCGACCCGGGTAATCGTCCGTGACGAACCGCGAAGACTCTTAAAGGAGGCCTCCAATTGTTCGGACGTATGAGCTTCGACGAGATGGACGTGGACACGATTTGGATGGACGGCGAGTTCGTCGATTGGGACGAAGCCCAAATCCACGTTCTCACACACGGCCTGCACTACGGAAGCGGCGTCTTCGAGGGCGTGCGCTGTTACGACACCGAGAACGGACCGGCCATCTTCCGCTGGGAAGAGCATCTGGACCGACTGTACGACTCGTGCAAGCCCTACGACCTCGAAATCGACCACGAACCCGAGGAACTCACCGAGGCGACCAAGCGACTCATCCGCGAACAGGACTTGGCGTCGTGTTACGTCCGACCCATCGCGTTCTACGGCTACGAGAGTCTCGGCGTGAGTCCCGGCGACTGCCCGACGAAGACGGCTATCGCGGCGTGGCCGTGGGGCGCGTACCTCGGCGACGAGGCGCTCGAAAACGGCGTCGAAGTGATGGTGTCGTCGTGGCGCAAGCACGCCTCCAGCCAGATTCCGACCAACGCCAAGACCACCGGCCTGTACGTCAACAGCATGCTCGCGGGCGAGGAGGCGCGTCGGAACGGCTACGCCGAGGCCATCGTCCTGAACAAGGAGGGCAACGTCGCGGAAGGTCCCGGCGAGAACCTCTTCATGGTCAAGGACGGCGAAATCTTCACGCCCGGTCTCTCCGAGAGCATCCTCGACGGAATCACCCGCAACTCGGTCATCACCCTCGCCGAGGAGATGGGCTACGAGGTCCACGACAACGTGAGCATCTCGCGGGGCGAACTCAACACCGCCGACGAGTTGTTCTTCACCGGGTCGGCCGCCGAGGTCACGCCCATCCGGAAGGTGGACAACGTGGAAATCGGAAACGGCGGTCGCGGTCCCGTCACCGAGGAGATTCAGTCGCGGTTCTTCGACGTGGTGAACCGCCGGACCGACGAGTACGAAGAGTGGTTCGAATACGTCGGAGAGTAGTCCGAATGCGTCGGAGAGTAGTCCGAATGCGTCGGAGAGTAGTCCGAATGCGTCGGAGAGTAGTCCGAATGCGTCGAAGAGCAGTCGAGTAGCGCGTCGAGGAGTCGGCCGCCGGTCAGCGGGACCCGATTTCGGTTCCGGCTACTGCGGCGGCGGCGACTGTTTCTCCTTCTCGTCCTGCACGTCGATTGGAATCCCGGCCTCGCTGGTCTCGCCGAATCCGGCGCTGAGGATGCGCGTCAGGGCGTCCTCGACGCTCTCGTCGGTCTCCTCGAAGTCGGTGGGTTCGACCTCGACGACGAACCCGGTGGTGATGTTCGGCGCGGTCGGCAGGAAGAGGAGTTCGCGGCCGTCGTCGGTGGTCTTGCCCGTCTTGAACGCGGTCATCCGCATCCCGGACCACACCTGAACTTTGACGGGGGCTTGGAGGTCGGTCGAGTCCGAGAGGGCGGTTTCGGCCGCCATCTTCGAGGCGTTGTAGACGACCCGGAGACCGGGGAGGCGGTTCATCATGCCGTCGATTGCGCCCTCCACGAGCGACCCGACCGCGGTCCGCATCATGTAGCCGACGCTGAGGACGAGCATGGTGAACACGACGATGGTCAGGGCGACTCGGTACACCGGGTCCGCCACGCCGGGAATCGGAATCCTAGCTATCTGCTTGAACAGCCAGTGGACGATGTAGAGCGTGACGAGTATCGGGAGGAGGACGATGAGGCCGCTGGCCGCATCCCGTTTCCACGAGGACATTTGTCGGGAGTATCCGACCGCAGGTCCATAAACTAGGTGTTATCCGACGAGCGCCGCCGCATCCGCGGCGGCGCTCGTCCGAAATCGTCGCGTCCGGTGGTCTCACCGACCGAGAACCGCGCGGGCCGCGAACAGCAGGTTCTCCTTTCGCTCCATCGCGCGCCGGTAGAAGTACGAGAGCCACTTGTCTCCGTAGGGGACGTACTGCCACACCTCGTACTCGTCGGCGAGGTCGTACTGGGCGTCCTCGCGGACGCCCATCAGCATCTGAATCTCGAAGTCGGTGCCGTACTCCTCGTGGAGGTCCTTCGCGTAGGCAATCATCTCGGGGTCGTGGCTCCCGACCGCGATACCCTCCTCGAAGTGCTGGAACATGTATTCGAGTTGGCGCTCGTAGGCGGCGTTGACCGCCGATTTCTCCTTCAGCGCGACTTCGGCGGGCGGGTCGTACGCGCCCTTCACGAGTCGGACCTTGCCGGGGAGGTCCGCGAGGCGTTCGAGGTCGTCGTCGGTGCGCTTGAGGTTCGCCTGCACGCAGACGCCGACGCCGCCCTCGTGTTTCCGGGCGAGTTTCTCGTAGATGTCGAGGGTCGCGTCGGTGGTGTCGTGGTCCTCCATGTCTATCCAGACGAACACGTCGCGGTCGGCGGCGTAGTCGGCGATGCGTTCGACGTTCTCGTGGAACACCTCGGTTCCCACGTCGAGACCCACCTGCGAGGGCTTGACCGAGATGCAGGCGTCGGCGTCCGCGCTCTCGATGTCCTCGACCATGCGGAGGTACGCCTCGGCGTCCTCGTCGGCGGGTGCGCGTTCGTGGTAGTGTTCGCCGAGCAGGTTCAGGATGGCCTTCACGTTCCGGTCGTTCAACTGCCGGGTGTGGTCGATTGCCTCGGCAGATGACTCCCCGGCGACGAATTTGCTGGCGATGGGTGGTATCATTAGCCGTGGCTTTTGAGCGATGCGTCTTTAACTTAGCCCCTTCGGACGCCAGCGAGAGGGCGTAGCGTGACAGCTGACCGGAATTTCCACCCACCGCGGACGCGCTCGTGAGACAGGTGACCGGCGGGGATTTCGAAATTTCGGTCTCTCCGACTCCGACGACTACACCAGGGGCGACAACCACGACGACGACGGTCGCAACAACAACCGCGACGACCGAGACGACGACGGAAAAGACGCCGCTCCGGAGAACCACCCGCGTTAAGACCCCGGCGTCCGCGTGTTGAAATATGGGTGTCTTCGAGACAGTCGCAGTCGCGCTGTGGGCGATGTTGCCCGCGTACGTCCCGAACAACGCCGCGGTGTTGGCCGGGGGAGGCCGACCCATCGACGCCGGGCGGACGTGGAACGGTCGGCGACTGCTCGGCGACGGCAAGACGTGGCGGGGCACCGCGGTCGGAACCCTCGCGGGCGCGGCGCTGGCGCTGGTCCTGAATGCGGTCGAACCGACGGCTTCGGACCTGCTCGGGGTCGGCCTGCCGACGTTCCCGGCCGGGGTCGCCCTCGCGCTCCCGGCGGGCGCGATGCTCGGCGACATCGCGGCGTCGTTCCTGAAGCGACGGACCGGCCGCCAGCGCGGGGCGGCGTTCCCCGGCGTGGACCAACTCGACTTCGTGGTGTTCGCGCTCCTACTCGCGTTTCTGGCCGACCCCGCGTGGTTCGGCGACGTGTTCACCGTGCAGGTGCTGGTGGTCGTCGTCGTGGTGACGCCGTTGTTGCACCTCGTGACGAACGCCATCGCGTACGCGTTGGGACTGAAAGACGAGCCGTGGTAGACGACCTTTTTATTGCGAGCGCAGTCGCCAGCGGCGACTGCGCTCGATAAAAGCTCGACCAAAAAGCCGTCGGCGTCGTCGGCGCGCCGACGATGCCGACGGTAAAATCGGAGTGTGCGACGGCGACCGCACCGTCTCCGCGACAGCACCGCTTCCGCTACCGCTACTGTACGACACCACCACCGAATTGCTTGAGCAATCTCGATGCGTCTTTAGTGAATATTTCTACTCTTCAAAGCAATCTATGTCTGTCCAAAGCGTGAGATGCGCACCGCTCAGAGACCCACGGCGAACGGCCACGACCCGCCGCTGACCGCCAGTAGAACCAGCGCGCCGCCGATTAGCGCGACGTTCTTCAGGAAGTCCGTCATCTCCTGCTGGCGCTGTTGGGGGTCCTCGACCGACCAGAAGTCGTGAAACATCGGCGTGGCAACGACGAGGAACCCGACGAGGGCCGCCGCGCCGACTAACGGAAACGCACCGAGGACGATAGACGCGCCGCCGAGGACGAGCAAGACACCCGAACCGTACACCGACAGCGTGGGCGCTGGCGCGCCCTTCGCCTCGGCGTAGCCAGCCATCTGGTCGGCCTGTAGAAAGTGATTGACGCCCGTGAACGCGAGGACGCCGCCGAACAGCACCCGACCGACGAGGAACGCGACCGAACTGACCGTTTCGACCGCCATCAGGCCGACGCCCCCGCGGTGAGGGTAGTCGTCGCGCGGGACTGTACTGGAGTTTCGACAGTAGATTTCATTACGTAACCTACTTCGTATCGGAACCTATTTGTACGTTTGGCGACAACCGGGTCGGTAGCTATCACCGATGTCGTCCATCCATTCTGAACCTGACACTATCGAGGAACGGAACTCCGGCGTCTGTCCGGTAGTCGAGGCCATCGAGCAAATCGGGTCCCAGTGGCGACTCGTCGTCCTCCACGACCTACACGGCGACGACGAGAAGCGATTCAACGAACTCGAACGTTCGACGGGCGCGAGTTCCCGGACGCTCTCGCGCGTCCTCGACGACTTGGAGGAGGCCGAACTCGTCAACCGGCGCGTCGAGGACAAACCCATCGCCACCTACTACAGTCTGACCGACAAGAGCAGGGAACTCTGCCCCGTCTTCGAGGAACTCGAATCGTGGGCCGACTCGTGGTTGGACATGGCGGCCGACGACTGACCGGCGCGTTCGGCCGCGACACCGGCGGCGACTGACGACCCCGGTCCGCGTCAAACGAAACTGCTTTTCATACCCGCCACCCGATTCTCCACAATGACGAACGACGAACTCATCGCGGCGCTTCGGGACGCGGAGGCGGTCCAGTACGGCGAATTCGAACTCTCTCACGGCGGTACCAGCGACTACTACGTGGACAAGTACCTCTTCGAGACCGACCCCCACTGTCTCGAACTAATCGCGGAAGCGTTCGCACAACGAGTCGGTGACACGAAACTCGCGGGCGTGGCACTCGGCGGCGTCCCCCTCGTGGCCGTCACCAGCGTCGAAACCGGCAACCCCTACGTCATCGCGCGCAAGCAGAAGAAAGACTACGGTACGGCCAACCTCGTGGAGGGCCGACTGGACGACGGCGAGGAAGTCGTCGTCCTCGAAGACATCGCCACGACCGGCCAGAGCGCCGCCGACGCTGTAGAGGCTCTGCGTGACGCTGGCGCGACCGTAAACCGCGTCCTCGTCGTGGTGGACCGCGAGGAGGGTGCGGCCGAGAACCTCGCGGAGTACGACGTGGAACTCGAATCGCTTCTGACCGCGACCGAACTCCTCGACGCCGAGTAGTCGGGACCGCCCGCGGTCGGACCACGATGTCGCGGGCAGTCCACTCTCGGTCGGGTCGCACCGCGTCCGACCGCGAGTGTCCACGATTGCACAACGAAGCACAACCACGATTGCGCACTTCTGCCGAAATCCGTCCGTCCGGCTATCGAGGTATTCAAGTTCGTGGAATACCTCGGGAAGGGATATGAACCGTGCAGAGAAGGCGACCCTGCAACTCCAGTCGGTCGCCGTCCTTCGGATGCTGAAGGAGACCCGGACGTACGACGAACTCGCCGAGGTGACTGGACTCCCGGCGGGCGACCTGAACCGCTACGTCAACGGGCACGTCCTGCCGAGCGTCGAACGAGCGAGAGACATCGTGGGCGGCGTCGGCCGCGACGAACTCGCCGACGAACTGGAGGCCCGGATTCGGGTGGACGACGAGGGGTACGTGGACAACTCCGGCGTCGTCTTCGACCAGTCGTTCCTCGACCTCGTGGCACCCGTCGCGGCCGAAGCCTTCGACTTCGACCGACCCGACGTGGTGCTGACTGCGGCCACCGACGGCATCACCCTCGGTGCGGCGATGGCGGGGTACTTCGACGCTCGGGTCGCCTACGCCAAGAAGTCCAAGGAGACCGCAGTCGAGGAGTTCATCGAGTCGCGCCAGCGCCTCCAGTCGGGCATCGAACTCACCTACTACCTACCCGCCTCGGCCATCGACGCCGGAGAGACCGTACTGGTCGTGGACGACCTCATCCGGTCGGGCGAGACTCAAGAGCTACTGCTCGACATCGTGGACCGCGCGGAGGGCGTCGTCGGCGGCGTGTTCGCGCTCATCGCCGCCGGAGACGAGGGTCTGGACCGAGCGAAGGGCCGGACCGACGCCCCGGTCGGCGCGCTGACGACGTTCGAGGAGTGATGCCGGTCGCGGAGAGTTGCGCACGTCTATGCAAAGTTTTCGGCTTTCTACCCATTTCACCGAGGAATTAATGCATACTTGTGCATCAGTGGTGGGTTTCGATGAGAATACTTAAGTACGTTTTCGAGACTATGCCCAGTCGTGCAACATGGGGATTGAAGAAACAAGCGACTCCCGCTCCGACTCGGGCGAGACCGGCGCGCTCGCGGAGTACTTCGGCTTCGAAGAACACGGAACCGACCTCCGGACCGAGATAGTCGCGGGCATCACGACGTTCCTGACGATGAGTTACATCGTCGTGGTCAACCCGGCTATCCTCTCGAACGCCGTCCAACCGGCGGGCGTCGGGCCGGGCCGGACGTTCCAGATGCTCGCCGTCGTGACGCTCATCTCGGCGGCAGTCGCCACGCTAGTCATGGCGCTGTACGCCAAGCGGCCGTTCGCGCAGGCACCCGGTCTCGGACTCAACGCTTTCTTCGCGTTCACCGTCGTCGGCGCGCTCGGGGTCAGTTGGCAGACCGCGCTCGCCGCGGTGTTCGTCGAGGGTATCGTCTTCATCGCGCTCACCGCAGTCGGTGCGCGCGAGTACATCATCCGTCTGTTTCCCGAACCGGTCAAACTCGCCGTCGGTGCCGGTATCGGTCTCTTCCTCGCCATCATCGGATTGGAGGAGATGCGAGTCGTCGCGGGAGACACTGCGACGTTCCTCACGTTCAATCCGGTGTTCGCGTCCGACCCCGTCGCCGTCATCTCGGTCGTCGGTCTCTTCCTGACGCTCGCGCTCTACGCCCGCGGCGTCACCGGGTCCATCATCGTGGGCATCGTCCTGACGACGGTGATGGGCTACGCCGCGAGCGCGATGGGCTACTCGGCGTTCCCCGCGGACAAGGCCCCGCCGGGCATCACGCTCAAGGGTCCGATGTCGCTCACCTCAACTGCGCCCATCACCTACGACGCCGCGAGTTACAACATCGCACCGCTGGCCGGGGCGTTCGTGACCGGTCTCCAGAACGTCGAGGGTTTCTCGTTCGCGCTCGTCGTCTTCACGTTCTTCTTCGTGGACTTCTTCGACACCGCCGGGACGCTGACCGGCGTCTCGCAGGTCGCCGGATTCTTGGACGAGGACGGCAACCTGCCCGACATCGACAAGCCGCTGATGGCCGACGCCATCGGTACCACCGTCGGCGGTGCGCTCGGCACCTCGACGGTCACGACGTACATCGAATCGGCCACCGGCGTCGAAGAGGGCGGTCGGACCGGAATGACCGCGCTCGTGGTCGGACTCCTGTTTCTGGCCTCGCTCGCGGTGGTTCCGCTGGCCGTCGCCGTGCCGACCTACGCCTCGCACCTCGTGTTGGTCGTCATCGGCGTCGTGATGCTCCGGAACGTCGTGGAAATCGCGTGGGACGACCTGACCTACGCGGTGCCCGCCGGGATGACCATCCTCGTCATGCCGTTCACGTTCTCCATCGCGTACGGCATCGCGGCCGGTATCGTCTCCTACCCCATCGTGAAACTCGCGGTGGGCGAAGTCGAGGACACCCGACCCGGCCACTGGGTACTCGCGGCCATGTTCGTCCTCTACTTCTTCGTCCGGACGAGCGGCCTGCTCCAAGGCAACGTCTGAGTCTCGCTCGGACACCCGCTTTCCGTCGTTCTCCCTGCGAGTCGTTCTCTCGCCTCGGAAACATTTATATCGTTAGCTGACGATTTTATCTTTCGACAATGAACGAATCCGACGCGACGGGACCGGAAGACGAACCGATAGCGAACATCTACTACGCCGACGAGGAAGCGACGAAAGTCGATGCGGCCTTCGTCATCGAGGACTGGGACTGGGTGGTCGGGTTCGACCAAGTGGCGACCGACGAGTACGATTACGTCTCGATTCCGGTGTCGAAGGTCATCGGCGTCATGTCGCCGGAGTACACCACGTTCACGCGAAACGGGCGGCGGGTGACGGGGTACGGCGTCGGCGCGGAGGGCGTCGAATCGTTCGCGGACCGACTGCCGGTCTGACCAGCCGATTCCCCGGTCCGACCAGCCAGTTTTAATCCGCTCGGATTCGTGGCCGGTGACATGAGACTTCCCTCCCGCCCGATTCCCCGCCGGTGGACGGTCCGGGGAGCGACAGCGTTGCTGGTCCTCGCGCTGGTCGCGCCCGCGGGCATCTCGGGCGCGACGTACTTCGCCACGACCGAGGACCCCACGAACCTCCGGGCGTCGGTGGACGAACCCGCGAACGGTACGACGATTATCTCGATTCAGGGCTTTCACTTTCAGGGGATGGCCAACGCCAACAAGCCCGCGCGCCTCGTCGCGGTGGGTCCCCGCGGCGAGGTCCAGTGGGTCCACAACGGGTCCGGGTTCGACGCGCGGTGGTTCTACGACGTGGACCCCCTTGACAACCGGAACCTGCTCGTGACCGCCACGACGCCCAACGCCACGCTGGTCTACGAGTTGGACCCCGAAACGCAGGAGCGCGTCTGGACCGAGCGACTGCCCATCCACGACACCCACGACGTGGACCTCGTCAACGGCGACCAACTGCTGGTCGCCAACATGCGCGCACCCGACCGCAACGACCGCATCTTCGTCTACGACATGGGGACCGACGAGACGGTGTGGGAGTGGCGCTTCGAGAACCACGGCTACGAGGCGTCGGGCGGCGGCGGCGAGGCCGACTGGACCCACGTCAACGACGTGGACAAAATCGGCGAGGGCGAGTATCTGGTCTCGCCGCGGAACTTCGACCAAGTAATCGTGGTGAACCGCTCGACCGGGAACGTCTCGATGCGCCTCGGGAGCGACGACGACCACGACACCCTCTACGAACAGCACAATCCGCAGTACCTCGACGGAGAGGGCGGGACGCCGACGATGCTGGTCGCCGACAGCGAGAACGACCGCCTCGTGGAGTACGCCCGGAACGACTCGGGCGGGTGGAACCGGACGTGGAGCGTCGGCACGCGCGGACTCAACTGGCCGCGGGACGCCGACCGACTGCCCAACGGCAACACGCTGGTCGTGGACACGATGCACCATCGCGTCTTCGAGACGACGCCGACCGGCGAAGTCGTCTGGGAGTTCCACGCGCCGTGGGCACCCTACGACGTGGAGCGCGTCACCTACGGCGACGAACCCGACGGCCCGACGATGCGCGAGGTGGGCGCGACGGGCGACTACAACCTCACCGGGAGCGGACTCAAGGTCTCGGGCGAGGACACCAAGACGGTCTCGTTCTGGCTAGTCGAGGCGTTCGAGGGGACGCCGGTCGCGGCGCAGGCCAGCGACTTCGCCCGAGTGTGGGCGCACGTCACGCCGTGGATTCGCCCGATTTGGATGACGAGTTGGGAGTTCCTCGGCGCGGTGCTGGCGGGCGGTCTCCTGCTCGCGTGGGGTCTCGGCGAGGCGGTGTACCAGCGCGGGCGGATTCGGCGCGGACTCTCGGGGGTCGTAGACCGGGTTCGGCGGCCGGTGGAGTGAGAGAGGGAAGTCGGTGGATTTGCGACGAGTCTGGCGCGCGCTCGCCCGCACTCACACAGGTCGGCGCGCGCGGGTGCGACCGCGCGAGCGTGTCGCACCCGACCGCGCGAGGGACGAGCGAGTGACCGCAGGGAACGAGCGAGTCGGTTGGGGAGGCGTGTGGCCCGCGGTTGCGATGCGGTGCGGTCGCGGTCTGATTGGTTCAAGCCTGAAGTTAGCCGTCCCGCGTCGCCGTCGAGGTAGGCAATCAGGACGAATCGCTAGACAACGAAGTACATTTCTCAAGCCCGTAGAAACACGTCTCAAAGAAACGTTCTGAATGCCGTCGGAGGTCCCGTCACGCGCTTCCGACACCACCACGTTCATACCCGCGAAGTCACTACGACCGGGCATGGCGAACCTCGAACTGTACGACCTGCCGGGTTGTCCGTTCTGCGCGAAAGTCAGAGACAAACTCGACGAACTCGGACTCGACTACGAGCGCCACGAAGTACCGTCGTCGCACGCCGAGCGTACCGAAGTCGAGGCGGTCAGCGGTCAGACCGGCGTGCCGGTGCTGGTGGACGAGGACCACGGCGTCGAAGGTATGCCCGAGAGCGACGACATCGTGGCGTACCTCGAAGAGACGTACGGCGGCGGCGCGGCGTAGACCGGACTTTCAGCCGATTTAGAAGAGACACTGTAACGGAACTATTCTTTGTGTTCTCGGAGTAAGTCGATTAACTCCGCGATTTTATCTTTTTTCTCGGAGTCGAGGTTAGCCCCTTCCAGCCACGAATCGAGTTCTTCGAGGTTCCCAGTCATTGTAAATTCCTGCTCGCAAATATTTCGGTACTCGTTTTCTTCCTCGGCGGTGTCTTCGCCGAGGACGGTTCTGGCAATGAGGTGGAGGAGTGTGCTTGTTGCAGAGTCCATGGTAGACTCGCTCAGTTTTTTCGCTTGGGACGCATCTTGACGTGCTTGCTTAAACTCCCCATTCTCTATTTTTATCTCTGCGCGGTTTTGATATACCCGCGCGTTGTCGGGGTCAAGTTCGATTGCCGTGTCGTAATCTTCAATTGCCGCCTCGTATTCGCCCACCTCCTGCTTCGCAGCTCCTCGACCGTGGTATGCTCTCGCGTTATCGGGGTCAAGTTCGATTGCCGTGTCGTAATCCTCAATTGCCGCCTCGTATTCGCCCGACTGTTGTTTTACAATTCCTCGGTTATAGTATGCTGCTGCGTTACCGGATTTAAGTTCGATTGCCGTATCGTAATCCGCAATCGCCGTCTCGTACTCACCCAACTCCTGTTTCGCAAGTCCTCGGTTGACGTATACCCTCACGTTGTCGGGGTCAAGTTCGATTGCCGTATCGTAATCCGCAATCGCCGCCTCGTACTCACCCAACTCCTGTTTCGCAAGTCCTCGGTAGTGGTATGCCATCGTATAGTCAGGTTCCAGTTCGATGGCCTTGTCGTAATCCACAATCGCTGCCTCGTACTCGTCCAAATCAGCCTTGGCAAACCCACGGTAGCAGTATCCCTGAGCGTAGTCAGGGTCTTCTTCGATAGCCTCAGTAAAGAGTTCAATTGCCTTCTCGAAGTTACCTTCCTCAGCAAAATCCACACCCTTCCACATTTTTTCAGTCTTATCGACGTACTCTTCCTCCTCGTCGCCAGTTGCCGCCTCCTTGCTTTCTTTCAAGGCTCCTTTTAGCATGTCGGCCCGTTCTTCAGCCCTTTCGACAACTTCGTCCGGTTGCGGTGGTTCAAGACCGTCGATTCGATTGCCAAACTTTCGCATCAGACTCCCGAATCCTTCGATTTCTACCAAATACGTATTCGGCTTCTCTAGCAACTCCTCGGCCTTCTTTTCGTCTGAGAACGAATCTACGTCGCGCGTACACCAGTAGATACCGTACTCCGAAATATCAGATTCGATGAGCGGGTCCATAATCGATTCATCTCCACCGCTATAGCCCACAACGATTAGCCCGTACTCTTCTACGGTCTGTTGGAGCGCGTCCCTCATCCCTTCGTCTAATGCTTTCGACCCCGTTTCGGAAGCGGTGTTTCGAAGATTGTCGTAGAGATAGTCCCCGTGAAGTTTCACGATTGCCGACTCGCTGTGTGTGAGTCTAAATTCGGGAGCGACTGCCCGGTGGTCAATTACCTGCGGTTTGTCTTCCAGATATAGGTAGAATGCGTCGAACAGTAAATCGTCGAAATTCGGTGTTAATACGTGCGGAACATAGCCCTCGTCCATCAACGACGCAAGTAGGACATGTCCGAAGGTCGGCGTTGCGTTTTCTACGAGTTCCTGAATGCGCTCACGTCGTTCACCACGAGTAGGATGGCGCTGTTCGAACCAGAACCCGTACTCGTTGTCGCCATCCATCTTTTTCTCTTTGGTCCCAACCCACGTCTCGAAATCCTCATCAGGGTTCTCGTGGTCGTAACACTCCGTTTTCCACATCTCGATAAGTTCGCCGCCTGTCGGAATTTCGGCCGGGGCCGGTCTTGACGAACCAGCACCAACGAGAAATGAGTAGTTTTCACATTCGTCTACGGCCCGAATAAGTTGGGTAACAGACGCTTCCCGGATGTCGCCTTCTGCCATTATGCACTTCTCCGTGCAGTTGATATTTAAAATGTCTGCTAGCTTCTGGCCGAGGAAAATGGCTGTAACAGAATTACGCCGGTTTCTCGCCGCGCTCCCGAATCAGGTCCCGCAACTCGTCGGGGTCGTCGATGTCCTCCAACTCCTCGCGTTCGACCAGTCCGGTCCCGTCCACGCTCTCGCGCTTGGCCTTGTCAACGAAGTAGACCGAACGCGTCTGGGCGACTTCGCCGATGGACGACATGATGCGGGCGCGCTTCTCGGCGGCCTTGGTGAACGCCGAGTGGCCCGTCAGGACGTTCTCCTCGCTGGAGTTATCCTCGCTGACCGTCTTGAACGGGGCGCGGACCGTCGGGTGGACCTCGAACCCGGCGCGGGTCAGCACCGTGACGATGCGTTCGTCGTCGCTCTCGGGTTCGGGGTCCTCTGGCGTCGGGTCGCCCTCGCGGACCTCCTCGGCCCCGTCGAGTACGTCCACGGGACTCGTGAGGTCGCCGTCGAACATCTCTTCGAGTTCGAGCGCAACCTCGACGCTGGCGTTCATGCCGTCCTCGTACTTCGAGACGGTGCGCCGCGAGACGCCCAACTCGGAGGCGAGGCGGCCGAGACTCCAGTCGCGGTCCTCGCGCTCGTCGCGGAGTACGTCGCCGTCGATGTTGACGTAGAGACCGCCCGGCGCGGCGTAGACCAGCGGCGACATCCCCTCTACGAACAGTTCCATCGCGGTGTCGGGACTCAGGACCGGAACGCCGTGGCGGAAGTAGACGACGCCGGGTTCCAAGTCCTCGTCGCGGGTCCGAAGGCCGACGACGACCGGCGTGGCGTTGAGGTAGTCGCCGAGTCGCCGCATCTCCAGTCCGGTCGCGTCGTCGAACGCGTCCACGTTGGCGAGAATCTTCAGTAAGAGCAGGTCGCGGCCGCGTCTCGCCGCCACGTCGAAGCTCTTGGGTCGAATCGCGCACCGGTCGCTAACGGCGAACCCCGCGTCCTCTAACATCGCGGTTACGTTCCCGACCAGTGCAGACCGGGACATATCCGCATGTAAGTGATTCCCCTATATATACATTGTGCTGACTACACCCCGACTACTGCTTGCGATTGGCCGGGTGACGAGCGATAGCTTGATAATGGAAGATGGAGGCGCTCCGAAAGTCGTTAATCCGACACGGCCCAAGCGACGGCAGTGACAGTACTCGGCGTCGACGACACCGATTCCCGCGAGCGCGGGATGTGTACGACTTACCTCGCGGCCGAACTCGCCGACCGACTCCGAGAGCGAGCGAGCGTCGAGCGACTGCTTCTGGTCAGACTCAACCCCGCAGTCGAACACAAGACCCGCGGGAACGCGGCGCTCGCGGTTCACACCGACGCAGACCCCGAGACGGCCTTCGAAATCGCCCGCGAGGAGATTGCCCGAGTCGCCGAGACCGACGACCCGCGGACGAACCCCGGACTCGTCGTCGCGCCGGGCGACCCCGAGGAGGTTCCGGAGACAGTCGCGGACTTCGCCCGTCGAGCGGTCCGGGACCACCTCGCGGTCGAAGACGCCGAGCGAGCAATCGAGACCGCGGGCTACCGGAGCGCCGGGTGGAAGATGGGCCGGGGAAGAATCGGCGCGCTGGCGGCGGTCGGCGCGTGGTCGGCGTTCGGTGGGCAGTCGGCGGTCGGCGGCGATTCCGACGGAATCGCCGCCGATTGGACCTACGAGTGCATCTCCTACCGGGACCCCGAGCGAGTCGGCACGCCCCGCGAGGTGGACGCCGAGTCGGTCTTCGACGCGGCGAACGCGGCCTACCCCGCGGCGTGGGACACCGTGGACCGCGAGACGGGCGAACTCGTCTGCGTCCCGCACACGCCCGGCCCGATTCTCCACGGCATCCGCGGCGACGACCCCGAAACGGTCCGGGAAGTCGCCGAGACCATCGAGAGCGAACCGGTCACCCGGCGCGCGCTCTTCGTGACTAATCAGGGCACCGACGCTCACCTCCGGGACGCCGACCTCGCGGACGCCGAAGACGGCCGGGCCTACCGCGTCGAAGGCACGGTCGCCGAGACCCCCGAAACCCGACGCGGCGGCCACGTCTTCTTCTCGCTCCGCGACGGCGAGGAGACCTTGCGGTGCGCCGCCTTCGAGCCTACCAAGCGATTCCGGGACCGAGTGCGGAACCTCCGGCCCGGCGACCGAATCACGGCCTGCGGCGAGGTGTCGGAAGGTACCTTGAAACTCGAAAAGTTCGCGGTGCGGGAGTTGGACCGGACCGAACTCGTCACGCCCGACTGCCCCGACTGCGGCCGGTCGATGAAGAGCGCCGGGGCCGGGCAGGGCTACCGATGCCGGGACTGCAAGACGACCGCCGACGGGAAGGTCGAGCGCGAGGTGGACCGAGCGTTAGAACTCGGCTGGTACGAGGTACCCCCGGAGGCGCGCAGGCACGTCGCCAAACCGCTGGTTCGCGGCGGGTTCGACGCGCCGACGCACCCCGAGAAGTAGACGACAAAGATGGACCAGCTAAAACGATAGCGTTCGAATTATAGTCGAAATCGCCGATTTAATACGTCGGGTGTTCGGACTCAAGTGTGTCGAATGCACGCGTATGGAGACGAGTCTGGACATCTTCGTAGTTTGCTAAACGAGGATAGCGATGTCTTCGTCTTAGCAGTCGTCGCAGGGGAGAAATACAAGTGCAGTAGCTGTCCAAAACGAGCGGTGCGACGGGCGAGCGACCTACGAGAAGCGAAGTGGAACGACATGTCCGAACAGGAAAAGCGGAGGGTAATCGACTGTTTTAGCGATGAGGCTAGAGATTTACACTTCGTGTGTATCGTTCTCGAATCGAGCAACTTGCGAGCCTTGTCGAACTTGTATCTTCTCTATCAAGACCGGACGTTCGAGATTTCGTGGGATTTGGCCGTTATAGCACTTGGTTACTCACTGGTACTCTCTCCAATCGTCGAAAGCGCGAACACGAATCTCTCATTTACCTTCGACAGACTGTTCGGAACGAAGCAGTCAAATCAAATTGTTCAGCGACTCGGCGACGAACATCCCGAAATAGAAGTTCAGCACGCCACGTCTCACGGAACGACAGGGATTCAAGCCGCAGACTGCATCGCAGGTGCAGTGGCGGATTCGTACCGGAACGGCCGAAATTGGTTCGAGGGAACGAACGTAGACGTGAATTTTCAGACGAGGGAACTGCTGACGCGAATGGACCAGTTGCTACGAGACGAGAACAAAACCGGCCCGTGATTGGCCTTCCACCCACTCGCCCGAAGGCTAGGTGCTTTTAACACCGATGCAGGGGCATCGACCGCTCACGGCGTTATCGGTCCGAGTGCATCTACTATCGGCAAGCTTGAAAGAGTAACGATTTCGTGAATTTCGACTACAGCTCACGACTTCAGTCCGCTCCCCGTCAGCGGCACCACCACCTCGTCTTCGGCGTCGAGAACGCCGCGCTCGCGGAACTCCGCGAGCGCGGCGGGCGCGACTGCGGAGGTGGGTTCGACGTAGAACCCGCCGCGGCGGAGTCGGTCCAGCGCGTCAGCGACCGGTTCGGCGTCGAGCGCGATGGCGTCCCCGCCGGTCTTCTCGATGGCGTCGAGAATTTGGCCCTTCCTCGCGGGGTCGAGAATTTGGATGCCGTCCGCCACGTCGTTGGTTCGGCCGTCCTCGCTCCCGTGGAGTTCCGCCGCAATCGGCGCGTAGCCCGCGGCCTGCGCGCCGAGCAGTCGGGGAATCCGGTCGGTCCACCCCGCCTCCTTCAGCGCGCGGAAGCCCCGGTAGGCCCCGAGAAAGAGCGTGCCGTGACCGAGCGGCGTGACCACGGCGTCGGGGACCGCCCAGTCGCGCTGTGCCGCGACTTCGAAGGCGAAGGTGGCCGTGCCCGCGAAGAACGCCGGGTTCCACGCGTGACTGGCGTACCAGCCTGCTCGCTCGTCCGATTCGACTGCTTCCACGCAGGCGTCGGTCACGTCCTGTCGGGACCCCTCGACTCGGACCGGAGTCGCGCCGACGCGCTCGATTGCCGCAATCTTCGACTGCTTGGCGTCGGCCGGGACGTAGATGTCGGCGTCGATTCCGGCGCGGGCGGCGTACTGGGCGATGGCCGCGCCCGCGTTGCCCGACGAGTCTTCGACTATCTTCTCGACGCCCAACTCGGCGGCGCGCGAGAGGGTCGCAGTCGCGCCTCGGTCCTTGAAACTCCCCGAGGGGAAGACGTACTCCAGTTTGAACTGGACGTTCCGGCCCCAGTCGTCGGCGTCGGGAGTCTGAAGCGGCGTGAATCCCTCGCCGAGCGTCACGCGAGGCGAGACCGGCAGAAAGTCCTCGAAGGCCCACAGGCCAGCGCGGGCGTCCAGTTCGCCGAAGTCGGGCGCTGGACCGTCGGGAGTCGGAGAGTCGGCGAAGTCGAGAGGGTGGCCGCACGCACAGCGCCACGGTTCGTCCGGTCCGGCGTCGTAGGTCCGGCCGCAGTCGGGACAGGTGAGGTCAGATGGGGAAGAGGAAGATTCCGGCATCGCTCAGAACTCGTCTATACCGGTGCCGACCGAACAGACGTACTCGCCGGTCGCCACCTGCGGGAGGCGGCGCGAGCGCCAGAAGATGCCGCCGTCGTCGGCCGTCACCTCGGCCTTCAACTGGCCGAAGGGGTCGGTGACTTCGAAGAGTACCTCGCCAGCATCGACCACTTCGCCGAGGTCCTTCCGGAACCGGACGAGTCCGCCCGCGGGCGACCCGTAGCGGTCGAACCCGGTGGCGCGAATCTGCGAGTCGAGGGTCACGTCGCCGTCGAGGAAGCCGTAGTACTCCAAGACGTTGAACACGCCTTTGACGCCGTAGCGAATGGACTCTTCGTCCCATCCGACGCATCCGCCGAGTTCGGGGTCGATGGTCGGGATGCCCTCGTCGGGACCCGCGCGAGCGAGTTGGCCGTCCGGTCCCTTCTGGTCCAAGACGTGGCCGCAACCGAACACCTTGGCGAGTTCGAGACAGTCGTCGTGGAGTCGGTGGCGCTTGCCACACCGGACCCGGACCTCGTTGAGCATCCGACTCGTGGACCCCTGATGCAGGTCCAAGATGAGGTCCGCGCGGGACGCCGCCCCGAAAGTGGCCGCCGCGATTCGCTCGCTGGAGGTCCCCGACTCGTCGCCGGGGTAGGTGCGATTCATCTTGGTGTCGTCGATTGGGTTGCGGTGTTCGGCCACCTGAAACGCGTGGTAGTTGACGATACCGACCACGAGAATCGTCCCCGAGAGGTCCTCGGGCGGAATCTGCGGGACGACCCGCTGGAGGACGCCGAGTCCGTTCAGTTCGTCGCCGTCGCTGACCGCCTGCACGTACAGCGTCGGCCCGTCTTCTACGCCGTTGATGACCGCGACCGGCAGACCGAACTCGCCGCCGTCGCGCGTTTCGCCGACCTGCAACCGCCCGGTGTCCATCTCGCCGGGGGCCGCACTCGCCGTTCCGAGCGTCTTCATTACCCATAACGGACGCCTACACGCCCTTTAGCGGTTCGGTCTAGACGGACTGTACGAGCGGTGGAACCGCGGCGAACGAGTTCGACGCCCGTAAAAGTAGGAAATTTTTAGTAAATTATTCCAACGTACTCTCGGAACGGAGACGTATGGTCACCGATTGGCTCTCCCGACAGTTGAAGCAACGACCGACAGTGGCCCAAAGCGTGTTCGTACTCGGACTGTACCTCTCGACTATCGTCACGTCGGGATGCGTCAACTGTTCGACCACCGGACCGTAGCCACCTCGAAGCGTTTTAGAGCAACCTTCGTATCGGTCTAAGAAATTTATAGAAGTCTTTGGGACGTGTTTATATTTCTCTAGAGACCGCTCCGTCGAGTCAGACGGTGAGAGCTACTGTCGTCACCGCATCGCTACCGATTCGACTATGGGCGTCTATAGATGCCCGACCCCGGAAGTTTTGACGACCGACTCCGACCACTCCCACATGGCGACCGACCGAGAGCGAGCGGACCCCTTCGCGGCGTTTCGGCAGTTTCTCGCGCTGGAACGCGACGTACTCGTCCTCTCGCTGGCGATGTTCGCGTTCAGCCTCGGCTTTCAGATGACCGGCCGGTACATGGGTCGGTACTTCGAGGTTCTCGGTGCCGGGAGCGTCGTCATCGGTCTCTACGGGAGTCTCGGCAACCTCGTCGGCGCGGTGTACCCCTATCCCGGCGGAGCCATCTCGGACCGAATCGGCTCCCGGTCCGCGCTGACCGCGTTCGGTCTCGCCTCGACGCTCGGGTTCCTGCTGTGGTTTCTCGCGCCGACGCTCTCCGGCTTCCCGGTTCCGGGTTGGACGTGGCTCTTCGTCGGTCTCCCGCTGGCCCAAGCGTGGAAGTCGTTCGGACTCGGCGCGACGTTCGCCATCGTCAAGCAGAGCGTCCCGCCCGAGGAGTTGGCGACGGGGTTCGCCAGCACCGAGACGTTCCGCCGGACCGCGTTCCTGCTCGGTCCCCTGCTCGCGGCGGGCGTTCTCGCGGTCTACGAGTTCGAAGTCGGCTTCCGGTACGTGCTGGCGGTCGCGGCCGGGTTCGGTCTGTTTGCGACCGTCGCTCAGCACGTCCTCTACGACGCGAGCGAGGACTCCTTGGGCAAGTCCTTCGAGGGCGTCAAGCAGATTCTCGCCGACCTCCGGGGAACGCCCGCGGTCCTGCGTCCCCTGCTGGTCGGCGACACGCTGGTCCGATTTGCGAACGGGATGGTGTACGTCTTCGTCGTCCTCGTGGTGACGAACGTGTTGGAGGTGAGCGCGAGGCTTCCGGTCGTCGGGTTCCTCGGACCCGACGCCTTCTTCGGGGTCCTGCTCGCCGTCGAGATGGCCGTCGCGCTGGTCGTGATGATTCCCGTCTCGAAGGCGGCCCGGCGGTTCGGTCTCAAACCGGTCGTCGCGCTCGGGTTCGTCGTCTACGCGGTGTTCCCGGCCCTGCTGGTCAACGCGCCCGACGGCGGCCTGACCGTGGCGGGCGTATCGCTGTCGGAGACTGCGCTAGTCACGCTCCTGTTCGGTCTCTCGGGTCTCCGGTTCGCTGGCCTGCCCGCGCACAAGGCGCTCATCGTCGGCCCGGCCGAGGAGAACGCCGCTGGCCGGGTCGTGGGGTCGTACTACCTCGCGCGGAACGCGGTGGTGATTCCGAGCGCGGCCGTCGGCGGGTGGCTCTACGGCGTCTCGCCGGAGTTGGCGTTCGGGTCGGCGACCGCGGTCGGACTGGTCGGAACTGGGTACTTCCTCGCGTTCGGGAAGGAGTTGCCCGCGTATCGGTGAGTGCTGTCGGTCGAACGTCTAGTCAGTCGGGACCAGAGAAGGAAGTATGTTCCCTGACTCGGACTCCCCACTGGCGTAGCCAGTGAGTTGCCCCTGCCAGATGTGGCGACGTGTGAGTGTAACATTCGGCTCATTATAATAGTAACGGTTAGATGGAGGAATTCCGGAGATATTTTTATTATAGGATATATAGTCATATACGCCGGGGTGGTAGCCTCTGCCAGATAGTGGCGAAGCCCCGGTCGAGGAAGTATGTTCTCGAACGACGAAGACGACACGGCAGTACCCGAATGGCTTCCCAAGTGGATACGCGTATTGGCGTACGCTCTCATGGCGGCCTACTACGGAGGACGACTCGTCCTTCTCGAAGCCGAATAGGGGAACCCACCCCGGACCCTCTCGTTTCGAAGATTCCGACATACGAAATGAGAGGGGTCTCGAATGGTCTTTCGCACGCGCTCCCCCGAATCGACGCGCCTTTCATCCGACCGGCCCAACCGTCGAGCGTGTCCGGAAACGTCCCCGAGCGCCCGCGGGCGAACTTCGTCGCGGCGCTGAACGTCCGGCGGAACGCCGTCCGCGGGTTCGCGTTTAGCCTGCTGTTCACCGTGGCGGTCCTCGCGGTGTTCGTCTTCCTGCCGGGGACTCGTCGGCCGACGCCGTACTATCTGGCGCTCGCGTTCGTCCTCGTCACGTCGCTGGGGGCGCTTGCGACGACGGTGCTGACGCTGATTTCGGCGTATCGGTTGGCCCGCGAGACGGACCCCGACTGAACCCCGCGGCAGAGCCTCCTTCGGAACGGAGTCGGCGAGAACGAAAGTGGAATATTGATAACCGCACTCGGAGTCGAATCGACACATGCGAGAGTACCTCTATTTGGGCGCTGCCATCGTCGCCGAAGTCACCGGAACGACCGCACTCAAGTTCTCGGACGGGTTCGAGAATCTGCTTCCGACGCTCGTCGTCGTCGTCGGCTACGTCGGGTCGTTCTACCTCCTGAGCCTCACCCTGCAAGACCTTCCGATCGGACTCGTGTACGCAACGTGGTCCGCGGTCGGTATCGTGGCGGCCGCAGTCGTCGGCGTCGTGCTGTTCGACGAGTCGGTTGACGTGGCCGGGATGGTCGGCATGGCGCTCATCGTCGGCGGCGTTCTCGTGTTGAACCTCCTGTCGGAAACGTACGCGCCCAACCACTAAGCGCATTCCGCCGCCGCCACACCGACTCTTCGGCCTATCCCGAAAGCGAGTCCCCAGTCGGTCTCACTCCGCCGAGTACGCCGCGCCCGTGAGTTCCGCGAGTCGCTCCGCACCGGAACGGGTCCCCTTGGCGATGAACACGTCGCCAGCGCGCAGTTCCGTCTCCGGTCCGGGTTGAATCACCCAGTCGCGTTCGCCGTCGGCCGAGCGCCGGACTGCGATGACGCGCATCCCCGTCTCGGTCTTGACCTCTCGGTCGCCCAGCGTCACGCGGTCGAACTCGCTGTTCGGGGCGACCGTGAGGCGGACGATTACCTCGTCGCTCTCCTCGACCGCCTGCTCCACGACCGGGTGGGTTCCGAGTCCGCGGAGGACGCCCTCGCTGATTTCGACCGCGGCGTCGCTGACGACTTCGGTGGCGTTGGCGAGGTGGACCAGTCCCCGGAGCGACACGGGGTCGTCCACGCGTGCGGCCGCGCGAAGCGTCCACGCCTCGAAGCGCGACTGGAGGGCGTCCACCTCGGCCTCGAGTTCGACCACCTCCTCGGCGACTTCCGCGCTGTCGAAGAGGACGCTCCCGTAAGCCAAGTCCACCGCGAGTTCGCTGATGTTCTTCATCAGGACGATGGAGTCAACGGCGCGTTCGAGGTCCTCTATGGTGGGTTCGGGGGATTCGGGCGGTCGGTAGTCCTCGCCGGTCGTGCGCCGGTACACGTCGGCGATGCCCTCGTCGGGGCCGCGCAGGAGCAACGAGTCGCCCGCGCGGAGTGCGGTGTCGCGGTCGGGATTCGGTATCCAGTCGTCGGCGCGGTGGATGGCGATGACGCGCACACCGGTCTCCGTCTCGACGTTGAGGTCGCCCAACGTCCGGCCCGTGAGGTCGGAGTCGTCGGCGACTTCGGCGCGGACGAGAGTCTCGACTGCTTCGGGGAGGGCGGCCCGCATCGCGTCGGGCAGGCCGATGTCCTCCAAGACGACTTTGGCGATGTCGCCCGCGGCGTCGCTTATCTTCTCGGCCGCGCCGACGACGCCGAGGACGGGCGCGAGTTGTTCGGCGTCTTCGGGGCTTCTGGCAGCCATCAGGAGGCTCATCCGGGCCTGCATCTGGAGTACGTCCATCCGGGCTTCGAGGTCCAGCACCTCGGCGGCGATGTCGTCGCTCCCGTTGAGGACCGCCGAAAACGAGAGGTCGATGAGCAACTCGGCGGTGTCTTTCATCTCCGCCAGCACCGCTTTGACGCTGACGGGTTCGTACTCCACGTCGCCGCCGGGCGGGTCCATACCTCGGTGTTGTGCGCCATCCGGTAAAAACGTTCGTCGGGTCGCTTCGGGATGGGGTTCGCGCGTCGAGAACGTTTAGGTCTGTCTCGCGCGGGCGCGGCGCACGAGCGCCGCGCCCGTCCACGGGAGGGCGTCGAACGACAGTCGGTACTGCGAGAATAACAACCGCTTCCTATGCTTTCCAAACATAAATACGGCGTAAGCATCAATACACGATGCCCGTCGGGGCGTCCGGCTACGGGTTTCAGTCGCCGCGAAACGGTCGGCGACGCGAACGCCCGTTCGATGGGAACGTCGCAAAAGAGAAACGAAAGATAATGCTTTTCCGGGCTTGCCGAGAAGTATCAGGGTATGTCAGAAGAGGTCAAGAAAGGGCTGGAGGGCGTCGTCGTCGCAGAATCAGGACTCAGCTTTATCAATGGCGACGAGGGTCGCCTGATTTATCGCGGGTACGAAATCGAGGACCTCGCCCGGAACGCGAGTTACGAAGAGGTTCTCTATCTGCTCTGGCACGGCGAACTCCCCACACAGGACGAACTCACTGACTTCACCGAGTCGATGGCCGCCGAGCGACAACTCGACGAGGACGTTCTCGATACGGTGCGCAAACTCGCCGAAGTGGACGAGGAACCGATGGCCGCGCTCCGGACCGCCACGTCGATGCTCTCGGCCAACGACCCCGACGACTCCGAGGCCGACCCCACCGACCGCGAGGTCAACCTCCGGAAGGGCCGTCGCATCACGGCCAAGATTCCGACGGTCGTCGCCGCGTTCAAGCGCATCCGGAACGGCAACGACCCGGTCGAACCCCGCGAGGACCTCGGCCACGCCGAGAACTTCCTCTACATGCTCAACGACGAGGAACCCGACGAGGTGCTGGCCGAGACGTTCGACATGGCGCTGGTCCTCCACGCCGACCACGGCCTGAACGCCTCGACGTTCTCCTCGATGGTGACCTCCTCGACGCTCTCGGACCTCCACAGCGCGGTCACGAGCGCGGTCGGCACGCTCGCCGGACCGCTCCACGGCGGCGCGAACGCCAACGTGATGAAGATGCTCAAGGAGATAGACGAGAGCGGCAAGGACGCCAAGACGTGGGTGGACGACGCCCTCGAACGCGGCGACCGCATCATGGGCTTCGGTCACCGCGTCTACAACGTCAAGGACCCCCGCGCGAAGATTCTCGGCGAGAAGAGCGAGGAACTCGGCGAGGCGGCGGGCGACACCAAGTGGTACGAGATGTCGGTCGAAATCGAGGAGTACATGCAGGAAGAGAAGGGTCTCGCGCCCAACGTGGA